>CAYJTJ010000065.1:0-2902 GCA_964372835.1 uncultured Nitrospirota bacterium | reverse complement strand
GGGGGGTGACAAACCTTTGGGAATTATAGTACAATGCCACTTCCGCGTCGGGGCCATGGGGCCGGGCGGAAAACTTCGATAGAAAGGGGACATTGAACCGAATGATGATTTCCGATTCCAGCCCGGAGACGAAAGCCGATTACAAGGATGGGGAGGATCTCCCGATGAATATGCAGGCCCTCTACGAGGAATCATTTAAGAACCTCAAGGAAGGCGGCCTCGTCGAGGGGACGGTCGTCGCGGTCCAGGAGGACGCCGTGGTGGTCGATATCGGGTATAAATCCGAAGGCCTGATTCCGGTCGACGAGTTTAACAGCGCGGAGCTTTCCGCGCTGAAGGTGGGCGAACCGATCGAGGTCTATCTAGAGGACCGGGAGGACAGCGAGGGGAACCTCATCCTCTCCAAAGAAAAGGCCGCCAAGATGAAGGTCTGGGGGGTACTGGAGAAGGCCTTCGAGAAAGGGGAGGTGGTCGATGGAAAAATGATCACTCGGGTGAAGGGCGGGATGATGGTCGATATCGGCGTGAAGGCCTTCCTTCCCGGATCCCAGATCGATCTCCACCCCGTACGCGACCTGGACGGGCTGGTCGGGAAGGCCTTCCCGATGCGGATCATCAAGATGAACCACCGGCGCGGAAATATCGTTGTTTCTCGCCGGGTCCTGCTGGAAGAGGGTCGCGACAAAAAGCGCCGGACCGCGATGGCGAGCCTGGAGGAGGGCCAGATTATCGACGGGACCGTTAAGAATATCACGGACTACGGGGCCTTCATCGACTTGGGCGGCGTGGATGGGCTGCTCCATATAACGGACATGTCCTGGGGGCGCGTGGGCCACCCGTCTGAAGTGCTCTCGGTGGGCGACCGCACGGGCGTGGTGATCTTAAAGTACGACCGGGAAACCGGCCGTGTCTCCCTCGGTCTCAAGCAAAAGACGCCGGATCCCTGGACCAAGGTGGATCAGAAATTTCCCTCCGGCTCCCGTATTTCCGGCCGAGTCGTGAGCATTACGGACTACGGCGCGTTTGTCGAGTTGGAGCCGGGCGTCGAAGGACTGGTCCATATTTCGGAAATGTCCTGGGGACATGAGGTCCGGCATCCGTCCAAGCTGGTCTCGGTGGGGGATACCGTCGAGGTGGCCGTCCTCAATGCGGATCGTGAAAATCGGAAGATCTCGCTGGGGATGAAGCAGATGACCCCCAACCCGTGGAACATCGTCGAGTCCAAATACCCTGTAGGGACGCAGATCACGGGGAAGATCAAGGGATTGACGGATTTTGGGGCCTTCGTCGGACTGGAGGAGGGGATCGACGGCCTCATCCATATCTCGGACCTGTCCTGGACAAAGCGAATCGCGCACCCCTCCGAGCTGTTCAAGAAAGGGCAGACGGTTGAGGCGGTCGTACTGAAAGTGGACCGGGATAAGGAGCGGCTGTCCCTCGGGTACAAGCAACTCCAGTCGGACCCCTGGGCCGGCGAGATCGGCGAGAAATACCATCTGGGCGATGTGGCCAAGTGCAAGGTGGTGAAGGTGACCGACTTCGGCGTTTTCGTGGAGCTGGAGGACGGCGTGGAGGGCCTCATCCATATCAGCGAAACGGGCATCGAGCCTTCCACGCGGATCGGGGACAGCATACAGGTGAATGACGTCATCCGCGCGCAGATTATCCGTATCGACCTGCCGGAGCGGAAGATGGCCTTGAGCATCAAGGCCTACAAGAACGAGCAGGAACGGGCCCAGAAGAAGGACAATCGATAGGATTGGGTATGGCGGGCCGAAAAAACCCATTGCGGATCGGCCTCCTCATCTTGGCCGGACTGGCGGTTCTCTTTTTCATTGTGACCTACGCCGGCACGCGGTTCGAGACGGGCGGCTTCCTGGATGACCGGATCGCACTGATTACGATCGAGGGCGTTATTCTGGACTCGGACGAGACGATCCAGGAAATCAAGCGGTACAGGAACTCCTCCGGAATCAAGGCGATCATCCTCCGAATCAACAGCCCGGGGGGCGGCGTCGTCCCTTCCCAGGAGATCTACGAAGAGGTGAAGAAGGTCCGCGAGGACGGCCGGAAAAAGGTCGTCGTCTCGATGGGCACCGTGGCGGCTTCCGGCGGGTACTATATCGCGAGCGCGTCGGACCGGATCGTGGCAAATGCCGGAACCCTCACGGGCAGCATCGGCGTCATCATGGAACTGACCAACGTGGAGGGGCTCTTGAAGAAGATCGGGGTCGAAAGCCTCGTCATCAAGAGCGGAAAGAATAAGGACATCGGGTCGCCCTTTCGGAAAATGGAACCGGCCGAGCGGAAGGTCCTCCAGTCCTTGATGGACGACGTCCATGACCAGTTCATCCAGGCGGTCTCCGAGGGCCGCGGGATTCCGGTCGAGAAGGTTCGCGATTTGGCCGACGGGAGCATCTTTACCGGACGACAGGCCCGGGAACTGGGCCTGGTGGACGAGATCGGGAACCTCCAGGACACGATCCGCATCGCGGCCGACATCGTCGGAATCAAGGGCGAGCCCCGGATCGTCCAGACGCGGAAACGGTTTTCGGTCTTCGATTGGCTGAAGAATCGGTTTGAGGGCGGGTTGCCGGGAGTGCGTCTCCCGCAGGCCGGCGTATCGCTTAAATATCTTTTAGCCTTTTAATCATCGGGGGATTCCCATGACCAAGGCTCAACTCATCGAAAGCGTTTCCCAGCAGGTCACCCATCTGACCAAGCGCCAGACCGAGGTGATCGTGAACTCCTTCTTCAACGGGATCCGGCAGTCGCTCGCCAACGGGGATAAGGTCGAGATCCGCGGTTTCGGAAGCTTCAAGCTGCGCAGCCGCCGTATGCGGGAGGGGCGCAATCCCAAAACCGGAACCCAGGTCCATGTCCCGGCCAAGCGCGTCCCGTT
>CAYJTJ010000064.1:0-10139 GCA_964372835.1 uncultured Nitrospirota bacterium | reverse complement strand
GATGCGGATGCTTTCGGTCGGGATCGCGATGGCGATCCTATGCGGGGCCGTAACGGCGAATGCGGCGGATCTGCCCCGGGGACATGAACAGGCGGTCTGGGGAATGACCGTGGCCCAACTCAAGGAGGCGTTTGAGATCGCCCGGGCGGAGCTGGGGGACGAGTTCGGATACGCGGAACACCTGGAAGAGGATCCCGAGGTCTATTTCCGAATGACGCCCGACCATCTCCGGGTGGAGTATTATTTCTATCAGGGGCGTCTTTATAAAATATTCATCATCTACGATCGGATTCTATTTCATACGCGTTTTTACGAAGAGCTCGTCGGGGAAAACGAGAAGACATTCGGCAAGCCGAAAGAGACCTATCCGGAAGAATTCTTCGGTCTGTCCATTCTGCATACCGTCTGGGAGGATCCCACCTCCATTTTGGACATCCGAAAAGGAGCCGGCTTTATTTACCAGGTCCGGACCGACAAGGCCGCGGCCGAGAAAAAGGCCAGGAGCCTTTCCAAGAAGAAGAGTATCTAGTTCGCGTCCTCGGGAGAACGCGCGATGGATCTGTTCAGGTGGATGTCGAGGGAAGGACATGAACAGCTCGTGGTCTCGACGGAACCTGAGACCGGTCTTCGGGCCATCATCGCCATCCACAGCACGGTACTGGGCCCCGCCCTGGGCGGTTGCCGGTTCTGGTCTTACCCGACGTTTGAGGCGGCGGCCGTCGATGCCTTAAGGCTTTCGAAGACCATGACGTATAAGGCCGCGATCAACGGGCTGAATCTGGGCGGCGGAAAGGCGGTCATATCGGGCCGACCGCAGGATAAGACCCCGGCCCTCCTTCGGGCCTTTGGCCGGTTCGTCGATTCCCTGGCCGGCCTTTATATTACGGCCGAGGACGTGGGGATGACGGTTTCCGATCTATCCCGAATCCGAGAGGTCACGAGGTACGCCACGGGGCTCCCCACCCAGAGCGGGGGAGGAGGAGATCCTTCGCTTATGACCGCGAAGGGAGTCCTGCACGGCATGAGGGCTTGTCTAGAGGCGGTCTCCCGGTCCGACTCGCTCGACGGGGTTACCGTGGCCGTCCAGGGGCTGGGAAAGGTCGGCCTGAACTTGGTCGATCTGTTGTCACGGGAAGGCGCTCAACTCATCGTTTCGGATATCGACTCAAAAAAGGTCGGCGCCGCCACGGAGAAGTTCGGGGCCAAGTCCGTTTCGGCCGGGCGCATCCAATCGGTCAAGTGCGACCTCTTCGCTCCCTGCGCCCTCGGCGGCGTCCTGACCCCGGCCGTCATATCGCATCTCCGCTGTCGGATCGTGGCCGGCTCTGCGAATAATCCGTTGTCACGCCCATCCGACGCGAGACGCCTTGAGAAACGGAAAATTCTGTATGCGCCGGATTATGTGATCAATGCGGGAGGTCTGATCAACATCGCCTGCGAGATGGAAGGCTACCGTCCGGAAAAGGCGGAGCTTCTGACCGCCGCGATCCGCGAAAACCTCGAGAGAGTTTTCACGCGGGCTAAGGAGGAACGGATCACACCGCTTGCGGCGGCCGACCGAATCGTTGAAGACAGGCTCGACAAAGCGAAGGCCGATCGGTCGGCTGGATGAGCCATGGCGCCTGGACGTCCTTCCCGATACCTCCTTTCGGTGGTGGCGATGCTTGTGGCCGCCGCCCCGGCCTCGGCCCGCTCCGCCGCGACCCTCATCGCCTTGGATAAGATTTCCGCTCCGGATCAGACCGTCCGGCTCGAGGCCCGATTGGTGACCGGCGGCCTCTCGTTCGTTCAGAGGCCGATCGGGGGGGAGCGGATCGAGTTCCTTCTTGAGGACCGGTCCCTGGGTGAGACGCTGACCGGCGGTGACGGTCTGGCGGTCAAGATCTTCCGGCCGCCTCGCGCCGGACTCTGGACCGTTACGGCCCGACTCGTCGAAAGCCCTCGGTATGAGGCCGAACCGACGGAGCTCATCGTCGCGACTCGGCCCAGAGCCCATCCGATTCTCCTCGTCCACCTTTCTTCGCTTCGAACCCCAAGCCGCCCCCCGGCGGTGCCGTTTATGGCGAAGCCCACGGCCGAAGCGATGCCCGACGCGGTCCAGGTTCTCTCGGACCTCTCCCGACGTTATCAGCTCCTGTATCTCGAATCGGGGGGAGAGGCCCTCATTTCTGAGACGAAGGCTTGGCTTGCCAATCATTCGTTTCCCCCGGCCCCTCTGTTTCTCTGGCCGCTTCCGACACAGGGCGCATTCCGGACCGAGCAGGTTTACGAGCGCGTCCTGGAGTTGAAGGAGGAGGGCTGGTTCAACCTTACGGCCGGAATCAGCCGCTCGGTTTCGGACGTGGAGGGGCTCCGGCGGGGCGAGATCGGCGCGGTCCTCATCGCTGAGGAAGATGAAGATCCGGAGCTCCCCCCGGGGGCGAAAAGGGTGATCAAGTGGCGGGAGGTTCCCAGCGTTTTAAGAGGGCGGTGAGGCGATCCGGATAATCCGTGAAGAGCCCGTCGGCGCCCATCTCGAGGTAGCGTTTCATCTCGTCCGGACGATTGACGGTGTAGAGATAGACCGAGAGGCCGCGTGCGTGCGCGCCCTTTAACAGTGCGGACGAAAAACGCCGCCTGGAGAGATGAATCGAGTGGGCCGAGATGGACTCCGCCTCCCGGAATATCTCCCCTGGCCCGCTCGTCCTCGTCAGGAGGCCGATGCGGACCTTGGGATCGAGTCCGCGGAGGGTTTTCAGAGCCGCGGTGTCGAAAGAAGAAATCAGGACCCGATTTAAAAGGCCGTTGTCCAAAACCGCTTCCAGTAGCCGGTGTTCAATATCCGGATAATACGGGGAGCCGCGTTTGAGTTCAATCTGGAGTAAGGGGCCGTTCCGGACCAACCCCATTACCTCTTTGAGGGTTGGAATACGCTCGTTCTTAAATTTCGCGCTACGGCCGGTCCCTATCGGCGTCGATCGAACCTGCTTAAGGCTGAGGCGTCGAACCTCCCGCGGATCGCCGGCAATCCGTTTCAGCGTAAAATCATGGAGAATGACCAAGCCCCCATCCGCCGTTTGGTGGAGGTCGAACTCGATTCCATCCGCCCCCTGCTCGATGGCCAGGCGAAAGGCCGCCATCGTGTTCTCGGGTGCATGGCCGGATGCGCCGCGATGGGCGAAATTAAGCGGCATGATGATATCCGCCTCCAATCCGCATCGGATTGAGATATATCACGATGATGAAGGGGTGTCAAACGGCCCTAAGAGCCGCCCCTTTTTCCGTGCAGAACGTCTTGCATTTCAAGGCCGATTTGGGATAAATTGAAATCCCGTTCGTCGTCCGGATCCGGCGAGCCGAAAGCCCGGTCTGGAGAAATGGAGGTTCTATGTCCAAGGAGGCGCAGTCGGGGCCCCCCGTATCGCCCGTTCAACTCCAGATTGAAATGGATGAGCCGACCTCCCAGGGGGTTTACGTGAATCTGGCGATGGTCGGCCACACCGAAACCGAGTTTACGCTTGATTTTATTTACGCACAGCCGCAGCAGCCGAAGGCCCGGGTGCGTGCCCGAATTATCTCGAGTCCGAGCCACACGAAGCGGTTTCTTTTGGCCCTTCAGGATAACATTCAGCGGTACGAGAAGGCCTTCGGTCCCATCAAGGCGGCCTCGGAGCCGGAGAAAAAGATTGGATTCATCAAGTAGGCTTTTCCTCGTCCGCGCCCGCTCGGCGCTGTGGGGCTTGCTGGCCCTTTTCGCGCTGGGCTGCGTCTGGAGCGTCGATGAGTCGGCCTTCCTCACGGATGAGGAGCGCCAGAAGATTACGGAACTGGTCCTCTCCGTGGCGGAGGACCCCACGGTTCCATTGGATCCCGCCAAGGCCGAACTCTGGAGCCTGTTGGGAAAATACGGCCGCCCGCCCCGGTTGCGGCTTGATCGCTTACAAACCCAGTTTATCCGGATCGGGGAGGGCCACCACCTGTTCTGGGAAGATGCCCGTCAGGCCGTTCGGGATCGGAGGGCCGTGAAAAGTCCGCTACGGGCTCAATGGGAGGAGGAGCTATTGAAGGCCGGATGGGTCTCGAAAAAACAGCTGGACCGGTTTGATGAACTCATGAACACACTGGCGAATGAGGAGCCGATGACGGCCAACCACGGGGTTGAGCTTGCCTTGAGCCAAGAGATGGTGGACGAGATCTCGAAGAGTTGGAACGCACGGGAATTTCAGGAGGCGGTATCGAACCTCCTCACGCCCCCGCAATAATCGGGTTATTCCCCCCCGAACTCCCTTTCCAAGTGCTTTAGCATCCGCCGGGTCGCGTACGGGAAGAACAGGCCGGCCGAGTAATGGCCGGTCGGCAGCATGATCATGGGCGGCTCCCCGGCCGCCCTCCAGAATGCCTTGCCGTACCGGCGTTTGATCACATCATCGAAAAAAGCATTGATCATGAGGATTCGGCTCGGATCCAACCGCCCGGCATAGGTCAGCGGGTCGACGTTTCGTAGCCGGCGGCCCGCCTCGGCCACTAACTCCTCCGGGCTCAGGTCCTCTTCGTTCTCGATCCGTTTTCGGAGCGAGACCAGACCCGGCTCTTTGGAGGAGAAGAGGATTCCGGCGAGGTCTCCGCCCCCCAGCATGAACACCCCGGACCGGATACGGGGATCCACCCCGGCCGCAATGCTGCCGACGATCGCGCCCATGCTGATCCCGACGATCCCGATCCGGTCGGCATCGACATACGACTGACGGGAGAGCCAGTTCACGGCCCCCAAGACGGCGATGACATCGCTCCGGATGGCGGCCTCGAATCCCTGGAAGGCGTCCCGGCTCAAGCGGGCCGAGAGGAGCTGGCCCCGGCTTTGGAAGCGAAGGCCCACGAAACCCTTCTGGACGAGGACCTGCGCGATCTGCTTCGTGTAGTAATCCCCCTGGGTGATCGGAAGGATGAGAACGGCGGGGGCGTTTCGAATCCCGTCGGGAATGTAGAGATGCGCGAGATGCGTCCCGAATTGAAGTTTCCGGATGGAATATCCGGATCGATCGCGCGTCGAGATGACGCCGGGTTCGGTTTCGGACAGATCCGATCGGAAGTAATCCGGATCAATGGCGTTCGGGACGGTCGGGGTTTGTATCCCATACCGGCCGTAGTAAAGACAGCCGGTGAGGGTGAGGAGGAGTCCAATCAGGAGAATCTGAAACGAGCGGGGAGCAAACGGCATGGAGTTTAGGGTATTTGTTTGATCAGTTCCGTCCAGGCCCGGAGGGCCACCTCTTCAAACGGGATCGGTTTTTCACGAACGTCCTCCCCGGCCAACGTGACGAAGGCCGACCCCTCCCATACGATCCGACCCGATTCCCCATCCCAGATTTGTGCGAAGACCTTGAGCGTGGAGGATCGGGTCTGAACGAATCGGACGCCCAGGACTGAAAACCGATTCGAGGAGTCCTGCGTATACTGGATGAGATTGAGCTGAATCAGATACCGCGCGGCAAGCGCCCGGCTGATTTGCTGAAGACCGGCCTTCCGGAGGATGCCGGAGGTGTCATAGTCCCGAAGCATCTGGACGTATACGTCCGCGAGGTCGGCCGCGTTGATGAGACTCAAGGCTTCCTGGGGCGGGATCTGCGGAATATCGGGACGGAGCTCGAGGAGGGCCTTTGAAAACGAATCGGCCAGGACCCGTCGGAAGTTATTGTCACCCGGGGCCGTGAAGACCCCGATCTTCTGGCGCAGTTCCTCCCGGGTAAAACCGGGGTCTCGCCGCAGCTCGTCCGCACGGAAGTTAAACTGGGAGAGCGGTCCGGAGCAGGCGGTCAGACCGAGTCCCAGCGCGATCACGATCGCCGCGTTTCCAGGACGGTTGATCCATCGGGTCATCATATCGATTCTTAGTATACCGCAATACCAAATCCCCTGTCACCCGCCCGTCTTTCCGGACGGGCTGGGCGGCCCGGGCTGGACCCGATGGATCATGGCTTTTAGAACGAGCGTTAAATACTCGGCCATATACGGGCCGTTGAAAGCCATGGAGGCTTCATAGGCGGCCGACCGGTAGGTCGCCTCCGGAAGGACGTACCCGATATAATCGTTCGCCAGCCCGATAATCATGCCGTCCAGTCCCTTCTCCCGGGTGTAGGTCTTCAGATCCATCCCGATCTCGGATCCGAGATCTCCCGGAACGGCCAGAAGCAGCGTGCGATCAATCCGGATCACCTGGAGGCGGGTCTTTCCATCCAGGAGCCCACGGCCCAACCACAGTGGAAGCCGCGAGCCCTTTCCGACTTTGATTTGCGGCGGGGGGAGATCGATCCAGAGACTGATCGAGCCGACCGATCCCTCCCGGCGGAACTGGGTTTCAGGGAATGCGATCCGGACACGCTGGGCCAGCTCGCGGCCCATTCGCTCCGTCCGCTCGACCGCATTGTCTGCGTCCAAGGACCGCGCGCGTTGGTCCGCCACCGAACCCGAGGTGTAAAGGACCACCCCGCCCGGGTCTTCTTCCAGGACCCGGCTGACCACGGAGGGAAAGTCCCCCGCGATGAGGCGATTCGTGCTTCGAAGAAGAGTCGGGTGCGCCGAAAAATTGATCAGGGTCGCGATCCTCTCGCCCTGCTCCGAAACGAATATCATGACATTCAGCTCCGGATCGGTCGGCCCTCCCGGAATCAACCGATTTTGAATAAGATCGCGGGACTCTGTGCGGAAATGCGAAACTCGACCCGGGCGAAGATTATGCCAGGCTCCGACGGCGGCCTCGGCGGCCCTCTGGGCCGTCCGCTCGAACAGCCTCTCGTTGAACGGTCCGGCCGCGATCGATTCCCAGAATCGCCGCCCGAGGCTTCCCGGTCCGGAATGCGTATGCGTGGCCGCGACGAGAAGATCTTGCCTCCTTAGCGGAACGACGGCGCTTATTCTTTGGTAGATGGCCTCGAATAGATCATCCGTGATCGCGAGCAGTTCCAGGCTCAAAAGGATAACCGTCTCGTGCCCGTTGGACACCGCGACGGCCCGGGCCATGAGCGGATGGAGGATCCCGGTTGAGGTTCTCGCGCCATATCCCGCGAGCGGGACCCCGATCGGCGGTGTCATATCGACTTTTGCCGCCCCGATCCGGAAAGGACCTTCCGGGAAAACCGGGGGATCGGTGTCCAACCGTCGGAGGGAGTCCTCCGTCTTGTGGAAAAACGGCTGTTGCCGGAGGGGAGCGTTATCGATCGATAGGCATCCGGAAGTGATAAAAAAGGAAACGGCGATGCACGGCAGAAGGGATCGGCATGCCGATCGACGCCGGATCATGGCGAGCCCCCCGGCCGGTCCGCCATGAGCCCCAGTAGGGCATGCGTGATGAGGGGGGCCAACGCGGAGCTGGCCGAAAGGGTCTCTTCGTAATGTTCGCGGCTTCCGCACCGGTCCTCCCCGTAAACCGGTCCGGGAGCGTAAGTCGGAAAGACGAAATCGTTCGCGGGCACGATATACCCCAACTCGTCGTTCGCGAGGCCGACGACGAATAGAAATGGAGCGGTGAAATGGTCCCGAAGGATCGGCTCGGTGGGGACGCCGGGATGGGCGGCCGCGATCCGTTCCCGGCCGACTCCGTCCATCGCCTTCTTCCTCGCGGTCACCTCCCAGCAGTCCTCCGTATCCCCAAGATGTCCGCCCAAGATGATCTCCGGAAAGATCTCGCCGGGAATCGCCAGGATTTCCGCAAGAGGACCAAAATCCGATCGAATCGTGACGCGGCCGACCTCCGTAACGATCTCTTGGCCGACCTCGTTGGAAGTCGAATTCCGACGCTTCGGGGTGGTCTCGCGCTGAATCACCCCCCGGGCCATCAAGGTCATCAGAAACCGGTTGTCCAGGGGAAGGGAGACCGGAGCGGTTCGGACGGAAAGCCCCGTGATTTCGGACGGTCGCTCGCCCTCGAGCGCCGCAATCGCGGCCCCCGCGATGAGTTCGCCGATTCGCTGCGTCTTCTCGAAGGAGTGCTGGGGGAGGGTCTCGCCGGTTTCGTCGCGCACCTCCACGCCGAGGGTCGTCATCAATCCGCCCACGGCGCCGTTGAAATAGATCGCCGTGCCGCCCAGGCCGTCGAACCGCCGGCCGGCGACTGTGAATCCCCCGTTTTCGATCCCCTCGCGGAGGTAATGCGGGAAATCGGACGAGATCAGGCTCCCCCCGTCGCCGAGCGTCTCGGGATGGATCGAGCCGTTGACGATCGTCGCGAGGGTCCGGCCGTCGAGGCCTTCGAACTTCATCATGGTCAGACGGTCGTCCACCACGATCGGATCCCGGCGATCTCGGATAATCCGCCCGAACTCACCGGGGAGCGAGGTCCGGGCGAGCGTGATCCGGGCCGGCGAAAGCGCCCGTTCCGCCTCGCGGAGCGCGGCGAGGGTCTGAAGCCGGACATGATTCATCATCCGCGGATCCTTTCCGTCCGTCAGGGGATTCGGACCCCAAAGGCCGATGGTATCCGGCCCCTCGTGCGTGTGCGTGCTGGCGATGAGCAGGTAGGTCAGCCCGAGACCGGCCGCGTTCTGCCGAATCCGCTCCACCTCCGGAAGAAGCAGTCCGACCAAGTCCAGCGCGACCAGTCCGATCTTGACGTCGTCGAACTGAAGGATGATCGCGCGGGCCCAGAGGGGATCATGGACGCCCGTGGCGGTATAGTAAGGCCCCTTGTGTTTGAAACCGGCGAGGAACGGCCCGTCCCACTTCCCGTTTCCGTTCAGATCCGTGAACGGATCGGCATGCGCCTCCGGATTAAGCGGGTCGGGGGCGTCGTAACGACCGTTTCCGTTGACATCCGTATACGGCTCCTGCCACAACCGGCCCTCGTCGTCGGCCGGCGTGATCGTCCGGGCCGCAGCCCCGACACGGAGGCCCGAGCGTTCGCGCAGGTCCCATCCGCCCGGATGAAGGCTTTTGATCCGGCAGGAGTTTATCGCAATCAATGATAAACATAGAATGGTTAGACCGAGCCGTCTGCCCCGTGTCATGGATCTAGTATATCACACCGACGGTGGGACATGGCCGTAATTCGAGACGTTCGATAGGTTGTATCTACGCACTCCCGGAGCAGGGGATGTTTATGGCCGCCCCGGACGTTCGGTATCGATTGACGCTGCCTTCCGACCGGTGTATAAGAGAACGAGTCATCCCCCAGGGAGGTCTCCCATGGGACGATTGCGTGAAAGGTCGCCTCGCATCTGGGGAACGGTGATCTTTCTGTTTTGTTTCTCGAGCGGATTGGGGGCCGCCCCGGCCCAGACGTTCGATTGGAAACTCGGCCCCCCTCTCACGCTGGCCCGGAGCAGCGCCTGCGCCATCGCCGTTGCGGGGCATCTGTATGTTATCGCCGGCGGATGGAGCGATCCCTACACAGCCCTCACCAGTGTCGAGCATTCCGTCATACAAGCGGACGGCCGGCCGACTACGTGGCGGCTCACCTCGCGCCTTATAACTCCCCGGGTTTTTCTCGCCTGCGCGATCCTCGACGGTTATCTGTACGCCGTCGGAGGGGAGCGGTTTCAGGGGAGGCAGCCGATTCTTTTAAACAGCGTGGAACGGGCCCGGATACGGTCGGACGGGGAACTGGATCCCTGGGAGGAAGCCCCGCCGCTCTCGACCCCACGCCGCGCCCCGGTGGCGATTTCGACGGCCGACGCGATCTATGTGATCGGGGGATACAACGGAACCTTTCTCAACACCATTGAGCGGGCCCGGCGGACGGCCGACGGCCGCCTCGGTCCGTGGGAGCTTTTAGACTCGCGAACGACCGTTCCAAGATATATTCACGCCGGACTTCGGGATGGGGACCATCTCTACCTCTTAGGCGGGCATGACGAGGTGACCGGGATGGCGAATAACCGGACCGAGTGGACGCGCATCCGGCCGGATGGGGATCTGGCGCCCTGGCGAGAAGGGCCGCCTCTGACCGCGCCCCGGTTTTTATCCGGCGCCGCGCTCGTTGGGCGCAAGATTTATCTCTTCGGCGGTTCCACGGGGCGCGTGGCCCATCCGACGATCGAGAGGATGGAGATCGGGCCGGGGGGATCTCCCGGCGCCTCGGGCCCGGCCGGCCGGCTTTCGGCCGATCGAAGCGGAATGGCGGTCGCCCAGTCCGGTGAACGGGTCTACCTGATCGGCGGCCTCCATCA
>CAYJTJ010000063.1:8843-10234 GCA_964372835.1 uncultured Nitrospirota bacterium | reverse complement strand
ATTTGGTCAAGATCATTCTTCTCGGTTTAGTAGCCGGAATTGGGAGCGGCGGCGGGGCGGCCTATCTGCGGGAGATTACGGATGCCTCGTTTCACAAAGCCGAAGAGGTCGAATCGGTCCTTCGACTTCCCGTATTGGCATCCATTCCCAATGTTTACCTTGAGGCCAAAGAGACGAGGAAATCCGCATGAGCCTTACCCTGGATCCGACCGTGGTGACGATCACCCAGCCCGTTTCGATGGCTGCGGAACAGTACCGGGTTCTCTGTGCCAAGCTCAATAAACTCTCCAAAGATTCTGGGATGCGGGTGATCGCGGTAACGAGCGCCGTCAAGGGAGAGGGAAAGACGCTGACGGCGGTCAACCTCGCCATGGCGATGGCGAAGGACTTCGACCGATTTGTCCTGCTCGTGGAGGCGGATCTTAAGAGTCCGACGCTGGCCCGTCTTTTGGGGCGGAAGATGAATGGCGGGTTGAGGAACCTCCTCGCCGATCAGACCGACCTGGCCAAATCGGGGTTGATCTTTTTTGATGGCCGTCTCACGATCCTTCCGGCCGGAAAAGGCCAGGGTCACGATCTCCGGTTGCTGGGCTCGAAAAGAGCCCGGGACTTTATTCAAGAGAACAGGACACGATACGACTATATCATCATGGACCTGCCCCCGATACTTCCGCTGGCGGATGCCAACGTCCTCTCGGACCTCGTGGATGGAGTCCTGATGGTGATCCGGGCCGGTCACACGCCCCAGTCCATTGTGAAGCGGGCCATGGCCGATCTGGATCCAAAGAAAGTGATCGGTGTTGTGCTGAACGACGTCCGTTCATTCATGTCCTATTACTATTACTATCATCGGCAGGAAAAGTAGAATCCTCGGATGGATCGGACGCCATGCTGTTTACGATTAAGGGACAGACGGTTCGACGTGTATCCTTCTTCCTAGTCGAAAACCTTCTGATCTTTGTGGCCGTTCTGATCTCCGTGGCGATACGCTTCTCCTTGAAGGGTGAGAACCCGTTTGAGTACGAGGGCCTCTATTATAAGGCCATCCTGATCGCCGCCATTTACCAGGTCTGCTTTTATTACAACGATCTCTACGACCTCTCTCTCGAAAAGCGGCCGATCGAGTGGATCATCAATCTGGTTCAGTCCATGGCGGTCGCCGCCATCATGCTGGCCCTCGTTTACTTTCTATTCCCCGGACTGATCATCGGCCGGGGGATTTTCCTTCTCACACTCCTCTTGATGCCGCTGGTCGTGATCGGCTGGAGGCTTGGTTACGACCGTCTCAGCCGTATCCGGCCGCTGAGAGATCGCGTCCTGATCATCGGAACCGGCCCGCTCGCCAAGAAGATCGGCTCCGAGATCTTGGACGGCTACCGCTCGATCTACGA
>CAYJTJ010000063.1:0-8743 GCA_964372835.1 uncultured Nitrospirota bacterium | reverse complement strand
TCACGTCTCCCATCTTTTTGGTTCTCGCGATCCTGATTCCCATGGATTCGAGAGGGGCGGTCTTTATCCATCAGAAGCGGGTGGGCGAAGGTGGCAAGGTTTTTACCCTGATCAAGTTCCGGTCGATGCTTGCCGACGCCGAGGCACAGACAGGCCCGATCTGGGCGCAAAAGAATGATCTCCGGATAACCCGTTTGGGGCGGTTCTTGCGGAGGAGCCGGCTGGATGAGTTGCCCCAGCTCATTAACGTTCTAAAGGGGGACATGAGCTTTGTGGGTCCCCGACCGGAGCGGCCCTTCTTCGTCCGGCAGCTTCAGAAGGAAATTCCCTACTATTCCGTCCGGCATACGGTGAAACCCGGGGTCACGGGCTGGGCCCAGATTCGGTTCAGTTACGCCGCCTCCCGGCACGACGCGATGGAGAAACTCCAGTTCGATCTCTTCTACATCAAGCACCTTTCGATTTGGCTTGACCTGACGATTATCCTGGAAACGATCAAGGTCGTCCTTCTCGGAAAGGGAGCGCAGTAGCCCCCGACCGGTCAGGGATCTCGGGTCTTCCGCTCTTCGAGCAGTCCCCTCCATTTTTCGGTCCCTTCCTCAATCTTGAAGTTCTTGGTGGCGATGAAGGTCCCGCCGTGATACAGGTTCACCTTAAATTTCCCCGCCCCGAACCGATCCGAAAGAAACCCAAGGAAGGCCGATCCCTCCAAGAGCGACTCAAAGTCCGGAAAACGGAAGTTGTCCAGATCAAGGAACTGAATAATCATCCCGACCTTATCGCTGACCATGATCTTGATCTCGAAGTCCCGGTGCATTTCCATGTAGCGGGACTGCATTTCCTCGATCGGCATGGCTCCGGTGGATGCGGTTCGTGTGATCTTTCGGACGTATTCATGAAACATGTCCCACATCCAGCCGTGAAATGGATTTTCCGCTCCCGGTCCGGGCATCGTCGTCTTTTCCGTCAAGTGGTTAAGCGCCGGTAGATCCGTGGCAATTTCTGAGGAAGGGAATCCACGCGGTCAATGATGGTGTATCGGATCTCGCCGTACATCTCCGTTACGTAACGGCTTGCCTCCCGATCGATCGTGATGCAGTAGGGGTGGATACCGCTGATTCGGGCTTCCCGGAGCGCTTTCTTCGTGTCCTCCAGAGAGTAGGCGCCGGCGTAGTCCCGATCCAACGGTTTACCGTCGCTTAAAAGGACAAGCAGGCGGGTTTTCGACGGCTGTTCCCTCAACTTGGCCGATGCGTGACGGATCGCGGCGCCGTCCCGATTCTGGTTTAAGGGTCGGGCAGCCCCGATTCGTTCGTGAACGGTCGCGCTGAGCGGCTCGCCGAACTCCTTGATGATAAAAAAATCCACATTTTCTCGGGACTCTCCGGAAAACCCGTAGATCGCGAAGTCGTCCCCAATCGCTTGGATGGCCTCGGTTAACAGCACCAGAGCCTGTTGCTCGATCTCGATCACGCGCTTTCCCGCCGAAGGAATATGCCGGCTTGTGGAGCCGCTCAGGTCGATCAGGAAAGCGGCCGCCACATCGCGACGGCGTTTCTCGCTTTTTATGTAAACGCGGTCGTGCGGCATCCGCCGACTTCGGATTTCGGTCCTCGCCTCGACGACGGCGTCCAGGTCCAGATCCTCCCCGATCGGCTCGCGCTTGGTTTTCTTGAACCCCTCGGGTTTCAGCGCCTGGAAGTGACGCCGTAGCAGGCGAATGATCGGGCCGTAAGCCGTCCGGGTCTCTTGGACGATTTGGCCGGATCGAGGCTCCATCCACCGTTCACGAAGGCGACACCACTGGGGCCGAAATTCTCCGGCGGCGGTGTCCCATTCGTCGTAAAAATAGACCTTTTCCTCGGTTGATCCGGACCTCGAACGAGAGATCCGATCGGGGATCCGATCCGGATTCGAATTCCGGTGAGTCACCTGGGCAATGCGCTCCCGGTCTGGAAGGGGTCCGGCCGGCAAAGCCGCCTCATCTCCCGGAGGGAGGGGGACCGTCTCGTCGGGGGTAAAGTCCCGCGCCCACTCGGGGTGCATCGCGCCCCGATAGGAAAGCGTGGTGGATTGGACGGTGACTCCCCCTTTCCCCCGGGGCCCTGGAGAATCCGCGAGGATCTTTTCCTCTTGGGCACCGAGGGGGTCCGACTCCCCCTTGACGGTCGGAAATCGGCCCAGCTCTTCCTGGATGAATCCGTACAGATCGGGTAAGATCCGGAGCGAATCCGTCGAGGAAACCTGTGAAGACTTCATCCGGCAGAGCAGGCGGTAGGCTCCCGAGACCGTCTCGGCGAGTTCAAGGGGAACTTCGGTCGAGTCCGAAACGGACAGCTGCAGAAGCGCCTCGCGAATGGCAAGACGGGGCGGGAGATTCTCCAGTTTAGGCCGAGA
Organism: uncultured Nitrospirota bacterium; assembly: GCA_964372835.1. GTDB lineage: Bacteria > Nitrospirota > Nitrospiria > JACQBZ01 > JACQBZ01 > CAYJTJ01. The sequence continues at coordinate 6,346 of CAYJTJ010000063.1, read as the reverse complement.
GGCCAGGTCGAGGCCGATCATGCGATCCATGTCGCGAGCGGCTCCCGGGTACTCAAGCCGGATGCGGAAATCAACGCGGGTGTCCTCGAGAATCGTCCATAGAAAACGCGCCCAGGCCGGATCCGGGAAATGCCCCAGAAACATTTCGATCGTCCGGACCGGGCCCGGGGTCGAAATGTCCCGGGCGTAAGCCTGCCGAAGCCTTTCCACCACATCCTGAATTTCCCCCAAGCGGGGACGGTAGGTTCCGAATTCCAGGTGAGCGGCTTCATGCAGTGTGGAGAGCTTGTACACGAGGAAATTATCTTCGTTACCCGAAAACAGCCGAACGCGCGGCGGAAGATAAATCGTCCTTCCGTCCGTCGTTGCCATTCCCCCGGTGACCTCTCGGTGCCCCTCCGGTAAATCGGTGGTCGGCCGGATCGAAACCGGCTGTCCCGAGAGTCCCTGGACATAAAGCGACAGGACCCGGCCAACCGTCAGGAGCGAGACCCCGCCCCGGATCCTCTCGCCTGCGTCAAGGCCCGTTTTGGATCGCCCCGTAAAATACGCCTGGGCCCGCCCGGGATTCTGACCCAAGAGAGAAAGGCCGACGTCGACCCAGGTGATAAAGTCCGTCGGATTGTTCTCCGGTTCCAGAAACATTTTTGATCCCTCGGAAAGAAAGTCCATGACCAGCGAGGGGGCGCGCTCCGCGATCCGGTGTGCCTGGGAAATGAAAAGCCGGCGGTGAACCGGAGAGGAAATCCCTTGGAGTATCGAGGAACCGGTCCGGAGAAAATCCATAGCCGTGGTCGCCGAGGTCCGGGCCAGGGTTTCGCCGAGATCAATAAAGGTCCGGCGGATATCGGGAGGCTCGAGCGCGGCCAGAATCTCGGCGCTGAGGCGGAAATATTCAATAACCTTGATGTAGTCCGGCTTTCCCAACGTGTTGGGGACGACCAGGCGCCGGCCCCATTGAACCCAGAGCGGGAGATCGGCGACCGACAGGAGGGAAAGGACGTCGGGACTGATCCGGAAATACTCCACCGCGAGGACCGCATCCTCCTCGGCCAGCTGGAGCCCCAGCTCCATCCAGGTGGAGAGGGAGGCCGGCGTGATCGCCGAGGGCAGGCGGGGACAGGCGCGGATAAAGTCCAGGACGACGCCGTAATGGGTCTCCGCGAGCTCCAGACCCAACGCGAGGAGCTTCTGGCGGCGTGAAACCTCCACACGCGACAGAAGATCCGGACTCTCCGTAAAGTATTTTTGGGCCGCCGTTGAAGACTGTGTCGCCAGCGTTGTTCCCAGATCCATCCAGGGGATGGCCTGGGCCGCGCCGAAGCGATCGAGGATTTTGGGAAGATCTCTCAAACCGATCGCGGCCGATTTTCGCGAAGAGGCTATGAGCTCTCCCGTGATCGCAAGGATCGTCGCCGAATCGGAGGGGGTCAGCCCGGCGACGGCATGAAAGAGGGCCTCGGTGGCCGGTCCCCCCATCACCTCGGCGCAGAATTCGGTTAACTGGGGCGGGAGGGATTCGGGGCGGATCGGATCGGACATGGGAGTTTAGGGATAAATGCTGGCCACGATCTCGGCAATGCTCCGCTTCATGTCCGGGTCGTCCGTGAGCGGTTGGATGACGGCCGCCTCGCAGGCCGTACGTGGATCGATCCCCTTTCGGATCAGCGCTCCCGTATAGACCAGGAGGCGGGTGCTGACCCCTTCCTCGAGTCCGTGGCTGCGTAGGTTTCTCACCTTTTCCCCCAATTTGACGAGGTTTTGAGCATCCGTCTCGCTCAATCCGGTCTCATGCCGCAGTATCCGAATCTCGACCTCCTTCGGGGGGTAATCGAATTCGACGCCGAGAAATCGCTGTCGTGTGCTTTGTTTGAGTTCTTTGATGACGCTCTGATATCCGGGATTGTAGGAGATCACCAGCATAAATTCATCCACGGCCTCGATCACCTGGCCTTTCTTCTCGAGCGGAAGCATCCGTCGCTCATCGCTCAGGGGATGGATCACGACCGTCGTATCCTTGCGGGCCTCGACCACCTCGTCCAAATAACAGATCGCGCCGTGTTTCACCGCGAGCGTGAGCGGCCCGTCGGACCAGACGGTCTCATCCCCTCGCAGGAGATATCGCCCAACGATATCCGACGCGGTCAGATCCTCATGGCAGGCGATCGTGACCAGGGGCCGTTTGAGCTGATAGGCCATGTGCTGGACGAAGCGTGTTTTTCCGCAGCCCGTCGGGCCCTTCAGCATGACCGGCATGCGGTTTAAATAGGCCGTCCGGAATAAATCGATCTCGTTCCGGAGGGGGAGATAAAACGGCTCCTGTGTGATCCGGTACTGATCGATCTCCAGCTCCAAACCTTTGGTTCGTTCGGAATTCATTTTTTGGGTGTGATTCGATGAGATAACATGAAGACGATGACCGTGAGCAGCGTCCCGTAAAAGAGTATCAGCTTGTACCACGGTCCCACACGGGGGTCGACGGCAAACACGACCCCGGCCGCCGCCGCCAAGCCGATGATGCCCCATTTGTGCCAGCTCTCCATGCTGCTGTGGACAAAAAGGGAAATTCCGAAAAGAAACATCATGACGGGGGCCAGATCCAGATCGTAACTATTAAAGGAAAGGAGAATATTTAGAAATCCCATGATGATCATCGTAAGGCCCAGAAGTCTTTCGACGGATGCGAGGCCCTTATCCATAAAGGTATCCTCCGGACAATGAAGAAAACGGGGTCCTAGCCTAACATAAGCCCGGAACCCTGTCAACGGCGGCGGGAGGTCCTAATCGGGCGGGGATTCTCCTTCCGGTCGACGGATTCGGGGCCGGATCGGCCCGATGGCCCGACCGGACGGATGACGAACCCAAGCGCGTTGTGGGCTCTCCGAAGTGAGCCCTCGACCCCCTCGGGCGATTCGCCCCTGGCGAAAATGAAGCCCATGTAGGGAGGAGATCCCTCGGGGAGGGGGACGATCCTCTGGCCGGCGTGAACCGTCATGCTGACCTCCTCAACGCCGGGGATTTGACGGGCCGCGCGTATCCCACTGGTCTTTTGGAAAATTCCGGGGCGGGGAACCGGGATCATCATCACACCGGCCGCACGGCGTTCGAGATTGAGCGAACCGGTTTCCATTCCGAGCGCGTGCCGGAGGATGACTTCTTCAAGCGACTGACCGGTCCCGAACCGAAGCACCCGGGAGCACCGGCCCCCGATCGATCGGGCCGCCACTTCAACGACCCACGGACCCTCGGGGTTGATTCTCAGTTCCGCGTGGACCGGTCCCTCCGCAAGTCCCAACGCGGACACGGCGCGTGCCGCGACCGAAAGAATTTCATCCTGGAGGGCGGAGGCAAGACGGGACGGGGTCACATAAATCGTTTCGGCAAAGGTGGGACCGTTCAGCGGATCCGGCTTATCAAACAGCGCCAGCGGGTGAAGCTTCCCCCGGATCATTAACCCCTCAAGGGCCACCTCCGACCCGGGTATAAAGTCTTCGACGAGGACCCGATCGCCCCCCGTCGCGGGATCGTCCGCGTCCGGACCCCGAAGAAGCGCTCGAATTCGTTCGAAAGCCCGTGAGAATTCGGCGGGATTGTCGGCCCGAATCACGCCTCGACCGGCCGCAAGGGACAGGGGCTTTAGGACGCAAGGATAGGAAACGCATTCGGCCGCCGTGTGGGGATCCGCCTCAAGCGGGAAGGATTGAAAAGGCGGCACACGAACGCCCCCGCGGGCCAACCTCTGTCGCATCTCAAATTTGTTCCGGGCCGCCGCGGCCGCCTGAACCGTGTTGTGCGGAAACCCGAGCGCCTCGGCAATCGCGGCCGCCACGACGGCGGTCTTATCGTCCACGCCGAGGACCGCGTCGAATGGATTCGCCCTTGAAAATTCGAGCGCAGACCGGACTGCTTCGGAGAGGTTCCGAAAATCGAGAGTCAGTAAACCTCGGGGACTTTTGCGCTCGAGCGTGCTGGTTTTCTCGGAAGCGACGGTAAGATCGATGCCCAGCTTCTGGGCCGCCTCAAGAAAATCCCGGGTCCGGTAGGTGGTGGTTGGAAGGAGAAGCAGAAGACGGGGCACAGGCGGATCTCCATACAACTAGATCCGGGGAAAAACCGCCGGTCGTGGTTTGGCTATTTGGTCGAAGGGGCGTAATAGGGGTTCTTGCCCGCCGCATGATCCGTCGTATCCAGAATCTGGCCGACCTCGGGGACATGTTGATGGATCATCCGCTCGACCCCCTGTTTGAGCGTAACGGACGCCATTCCGCATCCCTGGCAGCCGCCCCCCATCTTGATATAGGCGGTGCTCCCTTTTACGTCCAGGAGAGAGACATACCCGCCGTGGCCCGCGACCCCCGGATTGATCTGCGAATCCAGCACCTGCTGGACCTTGACCTTGATCTGTTCCTCAAGCGTGCGGTCCCCCCTCTCCTCGGCAAGCCCGGCCGTGAGCGCCTCGGCCTGGAACTTCAGATGAGCCCGAATCGCCTTTCCGATCTTCTTGCCGAGGACCGACCAATCCTCCGTCCCATGTTTCGCGATCACCACGGTATTCCCGGCCAATTGGACGGCCGAGACTCCCTCGATCTGGAATAGAAGGTCTGCCAAGGGAGAGGCCTTGGCTTTTTCGGCGCTGTCGTATTGAAGCAACCCCCCTCCCGGGAAAACGGGCCGGTCTACGACGAACCGGCAACGCTCGTCATCCAACACCTCGGCCGTAATCTTGATCTCTGCCTCAGTCGGTTTTGTCTTCATCCCTTATTTCTCCTCTCCACCCTTGCAGTCCGGGCAAGGGCATATCCGTCGCAGGTACTCAAAATGGTATATCCCGGTGGCATGACTGTCTGAAAAACCGAAGCTCAGACCGTACCCGCCCACCGTTTCCACCCGGGTCCCTTCCAGATCCAACGGAATATGGTCGGGATTGAGCATCGGCGCCCCGCTCAATTCATCTCGGCAGGCCGCACACGGGCAGTTCTGGCGGAGGTGCCGGAAGGTGTACTCGCTCACATGTGTGTCCTCCCAAGTGATCTGGAGAGACTTATTCCCGCGTTTCTTGATGGTGGCGGGCGTCGAGTCGATCGGTTTCACGCTCATGGCTCCTCCGAGGGCCGCCGGTTCTGGCTAGACCGAGAACTTCTGCGTGCTGGGTTCGGGCTCGTCGATGATTCGAATCTCCTTCGCCGTCTGATTCCGAAGCCCGACCTGGGCGGCCAATCGTTCGATGATACGGACGTAGGCTTGAGCGGAGGGCGACTGGGGATCCGCCCGAACGATGGGCCGACCCTGATCCGCGTGTTCACGGATGTGAATGTCGAGCGGAATCTCGCCTAAGAAGGGGATCTTCAGGCGCCGGCTCTCCTCGGCCACACTCCCATGACCGAAAATCTCCTCCCGATGACCGCACTGAGAACAGATATGATAGCTCATGTTTTCTATGATTCCCAGGGGATGGACCTTCGTCTGCTCGAACATTCGAAATGTCTTCATCGAGATCGTCAGACCCACATCCTGGGGTGTGGAAACGATCACGGCCCCGGTGAGAGAGATCGTCTGGACCAGTGTGAGGTGGACGTCGCCGGTTCCGGGGGGCATGTCCACGATCAGATAGTCAAGGTCCCCCCAATCGACGTTCATCAGAGATTCCTGGACCGCCTTGTGGGCCATCGGTCCCCTCCAGATCAGAGGCTGATTCCCCGCGGCCAGAAACCCCATCGACATGAACTTGACGCCGTGGGCCTCGATCGGGATGATCCGGCCGTCCCGTTGTTTAAGCGTCTCCGATCGGCTGCCCATCATGATGGGGATGGTGGGGCCGTAGATATCCCCATCGACGAGTCCCACCGTGGCGCCGAACCGGGCGAGCCCCACCGCGAGATTCGCGCTGACGGTCGACTTCCCGACACCGCCCTTACCGCTGCCGACCGCCACGATATTTTTGACGCCCGCCAGGGGAGTCTTCTCGTTCGCGGATCGGCCCGTGATCTCGGACTTCGGGGTGATCTGGATCGACGAAACGCCGGGAAGGTTCCCCAGCGCCCGAGAGGCCTCTTCCCCGGTCTTTTCTCGACCGGGCGAGATCGGTGTAGGCCACACGAGGTCAAGCCCGACCTGGCCGTTCTGGATCGAAATGTTTTTGACGAATCCCATCGAAACGATATCTTTTTCGAAATCCGGGTCGCGGACCTTTCCCAGTCTCGACAGAATATCCTTTTCGTTCACGGACATACGGGACCTCCGGAGTCTGTATTGTAACAGTCTGTGTTCGGGCTGGTCAAGGCCTATCTCGCCCGGCTTTTGCAAAATAAACGGACACCCGGGGCCCCTTTATTGGGGGTCACCCTGC
>CAYJTJ010000062.1:0-10630 GCA_964372835.1 uncultured Nitrospirota bacterium | reverse complement strand
TGCCTTCGATCAGCCGTCGGGCTATGCGTTAATGCAAGACGCGACCCCAAACCTTGTGTATCGTTTTATTCCGGATGATGAAGCGGCGAAACATGGATACGTTCGTGTCATCGATGAAAGCGGCAAAGACTATGCCTATACAACCGATCGTTTCTTTCCATTGGAAGTTCCTCAAGCATTGGGAAAAACCCTGTCGCTCGCGTCTTAGGGAAAATGTCTGATATTAAGGCAGCCGACAGGCGTAGCCTGGGGCTGCCGCGGGGTCTGGGGGCATCGGAGGACATTGTTTCTTCTTTGCGGCACGGGCCCCCCCAGATATATTGGAGAGGTGCAGGAGCGGCTGAACTGGCACGCCTGGAAAGCGTGTAGGGGGTGAAAGCTCTCTCGAGGGTTCGAATCCCTCCCTCTCCGTGTGAGCTCCCGCAGGGAGGCCACACGGAGAGGAATAGAATAATCAGATAAAGGCCGGGCCCTGTGCGACAGAAGCTTGCGAACCCCGCCAGGTCCGGAAGGAAGCAACGGTAAGCAATCCCTTCTGGGTGCCGCAGGTCGCCCGGCCTTTATCTTTTTCACGTTCGAGGTGAGTCGGGCATGGAATTTCAGGTCTCAGCCAGAAAGTGGCGGCCCCAACGATTCGAAGAGGTGGTGGGACAGTCCCACGTGGCCCAGACCCTGAAGAATGCGATTCGGCAGGACCGGATCGCGCACGCTTATCTTTTTTCCGGTATGCGGGGCGTCGGAAAAACGACGATGGCCCGCATCCTGGCCAAGGCCGTGAATTGCCAGGCGGCCGATCAAGGACCGCCGGTCGCTCCCTGCCAGACCTGCGCCTCCTGCCGGTTAATCACCGCGGGGCAGTCTCCCGACGTGATCGAGATCGATGGGGCCTCCAATCGCGGGATCGATGAGGTCCGCGAACTCCGGGAGATGGTCAAATACGCGCCCATGGGGGGGCGGTACAAGATCTATATCATCGACGAAGTCCATATGCTGACCAAGGAGGCCTTCAACGCGTTGTTGAAGACGCTGGAGGAGCCGCCGCCGCATGTGATATTTGTCTTCGCCACGACGGAGGATCATAAGATCCCCTCCACCATCCTCTCGCGCTGCCAGCATTTTCAATTCAAGCGGATCACGCGTCAGGCGACGGTCGCCCACCTCAACCGAATCCTTCAAGAGGAGGGGATCCGGTTCACGCCGCAGGGACTCGGCCTGATCGCGCGGTGTGCGGACGGAAGCCTGCGCGACGCCTTAAGCCTTCTGGATCAGGCGGTCGCCTATGCCGGCAAGGAGGTGGCGGATCGGGACCTCCAGGTGATTCTTGGAACGGCCGGCCGGGACCCCGTGATCGCGCTGCTTACGGCCATCCTCGACCGGGATACGGCCGGGGCGTTACGGCGGGTGAAGGAGGTGAACGATCAGGGGCTGGACCCCCGTCAGTTCACGATGGATTTGGCGGAGTATTTCCGGCACCTCCTGGTGGCCAAGGTGGCCGGTTCGGCCGATGAGCTGATCGACCTTCCGCCCGAGGAAATCGAAGAGATACGGAGGCTCGGTTCGGGGGCCGGGGTCGAGGAGCTTCAGCGGCTTTATGGGATCTTCCAAGTGGCCCTGGACTCCTTCCGAGGAGCGGTTCATTCGGGATTCGTCCTTGAGATGGCCGTCATCCGGGCGACGCAGATTCGGCCCCTCGAATCGTTCGAAAAGCTGCTCGAACGGCTGAAGCAACTCGAAGGATCGCTGGTCGGCCTTGAGGCGGGTCGCTTTCCGGGAAGGGAAGGTTTAAAAGGCCGGCCGGAACCGCCGAAGGAGGAATTGTTTCCCGAGGCGACCCCATCTTCCCCGGGCCCCCGGAAGGGGGAAATCTTTCCGGAGAAGCGAAACCCTGCGGATGATCCCGAGATGTCGTCCGTCCCGTCCTCGAATCCGCCCGAGACCGGAATCGTGGGGACCGAAACGGAGGGCGGCGAGCCCGACGATGGAGCCGCCGGGCTTGAAGAACGATGGACCGAAGTGCTCAAGCGAATCCTGCACGACCGACCCAACCTGGCCTCCTATCTGGAGAAAGGGCGTCTTAAGCCGTGGACCGCGCGGGACGGACGGGACGCCGTCGTGCTGGCGTACGACGAGGGATCGGCCTTCCTGGCGGATAGAATTCAAAAGGATGAGGCTCGCGCGGCCATCGAATCGGTCATTCGTGAGGTGTTCGGCCGTCCGGTCGGCCTGAAAATAATCCAAATGGAGCGTTCCGTCGAGGAACGCGAACCGCAAAAACAAAAAAAGAATCTTCAGGCGGAAAAAAATCGCGCCCGCGTCCGCCATGAAGCGATGAGCCATCCGCTCGTGAAGGATGCACTGAATATCCTGGGAGGGGACGTGATCGATGTCCGGGAGACCTGAAGGGGACATCGTAACCGGTCCGGATGGAGGTTTTGATGAACAAGTTCGGTGATATGATGCGTCAGGCCCAGGCGTTCCGGGAAAAAATCGTCCAGCTTCAGGACGAGGCCGGGAAGAAGACGGTGGAGGCCTCGGCCGGCGGCGGGATGGTGGTCGTGGTCGCCAACGGGAAGCAAGAGATCGTATCGATCAAGATCGACCCCGAGGTGGTGATTCCCGGCGAGGTGGAGATGCTTCAGGATCTGATTTTGGCGGCGGTGAATGAGGCCCGTCGCAAGGCGCAGGACCTGATGGCCGAGGAAATGAAATCTCTGACCGGCGGGCTTCGAATTCCGGGTCTTTTCCCTTAGCGAGTCGGGTGATGGAAGGATCCTCCCAGGGCGTTTTGGATCGCCTGGTCAACGAATTGATAAAGCTGCCCGGGATCGGCCGGAAAACAGCTCAGCGGTTGGCCTTTTTCCTCCTCAAGATGCCCTTGGAGGAGGCCCGGGGCCTGGCCCAGGCAATCGTCGATCTTAAGGAGCGGCTCCGCTTCTGTCGGCACTGCAACAATATTACGGAGCGGGAGGTCTGTCGTTTCTGCTCCGATCCGAAGCGCGACCGAACCCGGGTCATCGTGGTCGAAGAACCCAGCACTCTGTTCGCCTTTGAGCGGACGGGGGAGTACCGGGGGCTGTATCATGTGCTGGGAGGGAGCCTGTCCCCGTTGGACGGCCGCGGGCCGGCCGAAATCCGCGTCCAGTCTCTGGTCGATCGCCTCAAGACGGGCGAAGTGAAAGAGGTGATCATCGCGACAAATCCCACGATCGAGGGCGAGGCGACGGCCATCTACCTGACCCGCCTGATCAAGCCGACCGGCGTGACCGTCAGCCGGATCGCCTTCGGTATCCCGGTCGGCGTGGACCTGGAGTTTGCGGACGAGGTCACGCTGATCAAATCCCTCGAAGGCCGCCGGGAGATAACTTGACCCGGTTTTCATTAAAATAAATGAAGAAAAGAAGGATATCGCTTGACACGGGCGGCGGGGCTGTGTTAGCTTGTTACATACAATTAGTAACTTGGACGGATTTCTATGGAATTTAAGACATTTGGAGAGTGGTTGCGGCATCTGAGGCTTCAGAAAGAGATCAGCCCGTTTAAGATGTCCGAGGCCCTGGGTTATAAGCGAGTCTCGGCCATTTATAACTTCGAGTATGGAATCGCGCCGCTGCCCATGGCTAAATGGCCGGCGATCGCGGGCTTGCTGGGTCTCTCCCTCGACGAGTTTTTGGTCGTGATGGAGCGATATTCGCCCGAGAAGGTGGCCGAGTTCCGGCTCATCCGGAACACGGCGGGTTCAAGCGAGCTTCGTGTATCTCAGGCCACGGGCCGATCATCCAGTGATCATAAACCCGTGATTACGGCGACCGCCCTCGTCGCTGAGGCCGATCATTTGAGGACGTATCAGACGGCCGACGCCGAAGCCATTTTAGTGACCCGGGAGCCGTGGGAAGACTCTCTCATATTGGCCTTAGACCAGCTCCGGCGGCAATGGGCCAAGCGATTGGGACTCGTTCAGGTGATTAAAATGGTCCCGTTTCCGGCCGTCTCGGTCGTGTCCGCCCTGCGGGACACTAAAACGGTTTGTGTTCTGGAGAGGGAGCGAGAACGAGTCGCCTCAAGGCTCTTGGCCGATCGGGTGAAGGCCGCCTTCCTGGATGCACTGACGGGTGAGGAAGGCTTCTCTCCGATTCACCGCGCGCCGAAGATTTTTTCAGTGGGAGTTCCGCCTCGGCCGGATGACTGGGCGGCGGAGGAGATCGAGGAAATTCTCCGACAACTTCAGGGGAACGGCTGTCGACGACATCTGAATCTTAAACTCCTCGAACGCGTTCCGGAATCCCTAAACAGCCGTTGACAAACGGAGTATCGCGAGGTTATAAAAAAATCTTAGAACCACGTTATTCAGTTTTCAATAATGACGAAGAGGCGATCAATGGAATCAGAGAATTATAAAGTTCTTCCTGGACCCGAGGCGTACTTCACGCCGGCCGCGGCCCGTATGGGAATCGTTCTTCCGGAGCCCGGGGAGGCGCACATCGAAGGCCGGATCGTTCCGGAGGAAGAGGCGATGGAATACGCGGCCCGGAAGCTGATCGAGGCGAAGAATCCCACGATTCATCCGGGGCCCCTGGTACTCTGGAACTGGAACGAAAAGGCGGCCAAAAAGGCCAAGGCGATTAAGACTCTGGCCGACGTGATTCCGGCCCGGATGATTCCCATGGCCGATTACCGGCCCAAATACCCGAAGATTAACGCGGAGGTCGAGATCAACCCCAACCATCCCAACCTGACCATCTGGCACAACAAAGAAGACGTCTGCCTGTTCGTCGGGGTTCACTGCCACATGGCCAATCTTTCGCTGAAGATCATCCGTGGCGGGACGAGTTGCTATACCATCGCGATGTGCGCCCAGGCGGGTCACGAGGACGCGATGCTTTCATTTCGGGACGCCACGGCCCAGAAAATTCTTCGGCTGGCGGAATGGGTCGCCAAGCTGAAGGGGGCCACATTTACGCCCCCGGCCGACGATGAGGCCGAGGGAGACGGCCGGTATTCCGATAACGAGTTTGTGAGAATGGCCGAGGGAGGAGGATAAAAATGGCGAATGAACTTTCGGAGATTCAGCGAAGCCTGATCGGGAAGAAAAACAAAAAGGGGCAGATTTACACCGATCCCCAGCACCTCTTCTTCGAGGCCCAACGAACACCGGCCTTCTTCACCGGGAGCGAGGTGATCAAAGAGGCGATCCGCCGGGCCAGCGTGGATCTGATGGTGGCTTATCCAATCACGCCTCAAAGCGAGGCGGCCGCCCTCATCGGCGAGCTGTTTGCCGAAGGGTATATCGGCGACTACATGCGGGGTGAGAGCGAATTCGCCGTGATGAGTCAGTGCGCCGGCGGCGCGTTCGGCGGAGCCCGGGTTTTCACCACGACGGCCGGCCCGGGGACGATGCGGGCCTTTGAAAATTTCCCGATGTGGGTCGGATCCCGATTGCCGATCCAAGTGATCGTGACCTGCCGCGGGATCAATTCCCCCCTGAGCATTCAACCGGACACCCTCGAGATGTACTTCCTTCTGGGGACCGGAATGCTGGTCTGGCACGCCGAGACGGCCCAGGACTTTTTCGACTGGATCCTGATGGGCTATATCGTGTCGGAGCAACCGGACGTCCACCTGCCCCTGGCGCTCTGCTGCGACGGCTTCTTCGTCACCCATACGAAGGACACGGTGGAGCTGACGCCGCCGGAGTTGTGTCTGCCGCCGTACGACCCGTACCGATCGCCGGTCGTCTGCATGGATATGGAATCCCCGCCGGTCCGGATGATGCGGGATCCCTTCGTGATGAAGTCGAATTACATCAGCTACATGACCCACGCCTCCTGGCAGGAGGAGACCCGGGCGGCCTGCGAGCGGTCCCGGAAGCACACCATCCCGATGCTCGGCGGACTGATCGAAACCGAGAATACGGACGCCGAGATCCTGATCGTCGCGTCGGGCACGGCCGTTTCCCAGGGACGGGAAGCGATCCGCCTGATGGAAGACCAGGGGATGCGGGTGGGCCTCGTGAAGGTCAAATCGCTGCGGCCCTTCCCGTTCGAGGAGCTCCGGGAGGCCACCAAAAATGCCAAGCATATCTTTGTGCCCGAGTTCAACGTGATCGGCTGGCTCGCCCAGGAGTTGAAGGCCGCCCTTCCGGATAATCACCGGATCATTGCCGGACCCCATGTGGCGGGTGGGATGACGATGCCCTCCGAGGTCATCGTGGAAGAGATCAATAAGACACTCGGAAAAAGGGTCAAGACCCTCGCCGGACGGGGGAGCTGAAAGTCAACGCACGTTGTGCGTTTACTTTGGAGCAACGGAACAATAGATCCAATGAACGGGGAATCAAAAGGAGAAGGCCCATGAGCAAGGAAAAGATTCAGATCAGTCCAGAGTTTTATGACATCATGCCCCCGGAGTATCGCGATTTGGTCGAGCAGTCCACCTACGGCGTCGAGGGACGCGGCTGGAAAGACATCGGGAGCAGCAAGGAATTGATCGAGGAGCATTCCCTCTGTGCCGGCTGTCCCGAGTCGATGGCCTTCCGGTACATCCTGGCCTCGCTTCCCAATCCCGAGGACACCGTGATGGTCGGGTCCACCGGCTGCACGAGCCTGGTCTTCCCGATGGTCGCGGTGCACAACATCCATTCCTTGTTCGGCAACCAGAATGCCGTTGCGAGCGGCCTGAAGCGGGCTCTCACCGTCCGTTTTCCGGATCGGGTGAAGGACGTGGTGGTTCTGGCGGGAGACGGGGCGACGGTCGATATCGGGCTGGACATGACGCTCCAGGCCTGGTTCCGGCAGGAGAAGTTTACGACGATCTGCTTCGATAACGAGCTCTACGCGAACACCGGCGGCCAGGAGTCCGGCCTCATGCGCAAGGGATTTGTGGCCAAGATGGCTCCGATGGGAAAGAAGTTCGAGAAAGTGAAGCTTCCGGAGATCGCCCGCGAATCGGGTTGCTGCTACGTGGTGAATCTGACGGTGAGCAAGCCCTCGCTGGTCGAGAAGGTGATTCGGAACGCGGTCCTTCTGGCCCGAGAAGTAGGACCCACCTACCTCCAGCTCTACACGCCCTGCATCCTGGAGATCGGAAAGAACAGCATGGAAGGCCTGCAGGAGATGCGGGATTCCGAGAAGCCGGGCGAGCGGTTCAATTACAAGGAGTACATTACGGACGAGGCCAAGCAGTATCTGGCCGAGCTGGAGGCGAGGAAGAAAACGGCAGCGGTTCCGGCGCCCCAGCCGGCCGCATAGCGAGGGGGTATTCCGATGGCAAAGAAACGCACCAATATCCGGATGTCCGGGCTGGGCGGCCAGGGGGTGGTGACGTCGGCCCACGTGCTGGCCATGGCGGCGAACCGCGACGGGAAGTTTTCAATCTCGAACCCGTTCTTCGGCGCCGAGAAACGGATGGCCCCGGCCGAAAGCTACTGTCGCATCGGATCCGAGCGGATCTACGATCGGGGGGAGCTGGTCTATCCCGATATCATCATGGTGTACCATCCGCAGGTGATCACCCTCCAGAAGAGCTACACCGCCCCCTTCTACTCGGGGATCAAGAAGGGCGGGCTTGTGATCATCAACTCGAACTCGGAGCTCCTGAACGATGAGGATCGGGAGTTCTTCGCCGGCCAAAACGTGGCGGTCTACACCTTCGACGGAACGGCTATCGCGCTTGAGATCGCCGGGACCGAGCTCTCCACGAACATGGCCATGATCGGTGCCGTCACCGGGATTTCCAAGGTGGTGACCCTGGAGGGCCTGGACGGGGCGATTCAGGAGCGGTTCGGAAAGAAGTTCGTCGCCTCGGGAGGCACCGCCTCTCTTGACGAGGCGATTAAGAAGAAGTTCGCAAAGAAGGAACAGCTGCTTCAGAAGAACATGTCGACCATCCAAAAATCGTACGAGGTGGCGTCGGCGTGGGCCGAAAAACAGAATCTGGCCGTCGCGGTCTGATCGAGAGGAAGAAGAGCAAGCAAGCGAATGTATAATGTGGCCTACGTACAGGACGAGAAATGCGTCGCGAATAAGGGCTGCCGGCTCTGCATCATGTACTGCCCGGAGGCGGACTGTATCCGGATGGATACGCGCAAATCGAAGGCGTATGTCATCGTGGACCGGTGCAAGGGCTGCGAGCTTTGCGTCGTGGTGTGCGACGCGGCCAAACACGAGGCCATTTTGATGGCCCCTGTCAATGGAGCGACGGGCGAGATCATTCTCAACGCCGAAAAGGTCGAGGCGGCCGCGCTGGGCCAGGCCTATCAGGGTTAACCGGAGTTCGCAGCCGACCCCCATGGATTTCCGCCGTGGGGGTTTTTATTCCTCATCTCTTGGAGAGGCAAAACCGAATGTCCGTTTCTTCCGGAACAGAGGCTCAGGGGAATAAAGCCCTGTCTGGCGCACCGGCCGGCGGCGCGACCCCCGATCTAAAAGGTCCGATCGAAAAGGCGCTCCTGGCGGAGGTCCACCGGGCGTTCAGGGCCGACGACCTGATGCTCCTGCTCAAACTCCAATCCCCCAAGGATCCCGAAAAGCAGTCCCAAACAGTGGCCCAAATTACTTCGGTATTGCGGGAACTGGTGGAGCAAGGGAACATTACCGAGGTCGCCCCGGATCTGTTCAAGAGGAGGCTCTTTTTCGATGAGGCTCGGGCGATCGAGCACGCCTATATCGGCGGAATGGGGAATATCCATTACCGTTTCGGCTCGCCCGTCTTCCGGATCAATATCGGCGTCCTATCCCTCTACTTCGTCTGGAATCTAAAGGCAGGGGACTGGATGATCACGATAAACGATACCACGATCGGGAGGAATTACGGTCTGGCTCGCCGCCTAAAAGATGGGACGTATGTTATCGGAAACCGCGCGCCGAAAGAGGGCGAAGAGAATTACCTCCAGATCATCGGCCGGTACATCTCCGGAGAGCATTTGACGCTCACACTGTCGGGCGAGAATGTTCAGGTGGAGGATCACGAGACGTCGAGCGGGACCCGGGTCGATTTCCTGACGAAAGAGGGGCTGTCATTGTACCGGAAAGCGGCCGAGGAGTTCCTTCAAAAGACCGATCCAAGGAGGCATCGGGATGCCGTGGAGCGCGGCCGATATACATTGGACCAGCTCGTTGCCCATCATCAAAACTTCGAGAACTCGTTTTTCGGGGCCACGGTTGATTCGATTATCTTCGCAAGGCCGACGAACACGGTTCGGGCCTAGGAGGACCGTATGAAGGATGAGATCCAGCGGTCGATCGAAGAGGCGACGCGGGCGATCGAGCAGGTCAATCGGGTCTTCGATCGTCATGCCGAGGAACTCCGGAAGGCCGGGAATGAGGACGGGCTTAAGAAGTGGATGACCGCCTGCTACGCCATGCGGGACAGTGGTAACATTTATATCACCTGGGCCCGCCACTACGCGAAATCAACCCGTGCGGCCGATTCCTCCATCGAGGAAGACTTTTTAGATGATGCCATTCCGGACGATGGGGAGGCCGCCGGATCCAGCCCGTAACCGACGTAGATTCCCTGCCCCCTTGCAACCCCACAAGACTTTCCTTTATAATTCCGACAATTTTGAGTCTGCCCGCGTGTGAGCCTATGCCCGAACCCAGCCTGATTATGTACGAAGAGGAGTTCAAGCTGATTGATGCCGAACTCCGAAAACTGCACCAGCAGGCGAACGCCAAGGTCACCTTCCTGGTCGACAAGAACGGGCAGCTGATCGCGACCGTGGGCGAGACGCAGAATCTGGATACGACCTCGCTCGCCTCGCTCACGGCCGGGAATATTGCGGCGACCGGGGGAATGGCGCGACTTCTGGGCGAAAAGGATTTCTCGATTCTGTTTCATGAAGGCGAGCGGGACAACATCCACATCTCGGTGATCGGGCGGGTGATCCTGGTCGTGATCTTCGATCAGCGATCGTCTCTCGGGCTGGTCCGCCTGAGGGTGAAGAAAAGCGTTGAGGTCCTGGCTCAAATTCTGCAGCGCGTCCTCCAGAAGGTGGAGCCGCCGAAATCGGCGGCCGGAGGACCCGGGCCGGCCAAGGGAACGCCGGACTCCCCCTTTTCGGAAATTACCGAGGACGATATTGATAAACTATTCGGCTGACCGGCCGGGTGAATCGCCGATTTAAGAAGGGACTCGATCCGGATGTCGTTCATTAATTATTCTTCCCGTGAGATCAATTGCAAGATCGTTTTTTACGGTCCGGGCCTCTGCGGGAAGACCACCAATCTCCAGTACATATTCAAGAAAACCAACCCGGAGAGCAAGGGGAAAATGATCTCCCTGGCGACCGAGACCGAACGGACGCTCTTCTTCGATTTTCTCCCACTTTCGCTCGGGACGATCAAGGGCTTCAAAGTGAGGTTCCACCTCTATACCGTTCCGGGTCAGGTCTTCTACGACGCGAGCCGGAAACTGATCCTCAAGGGCGTGGACGGCGTCGTGTTCGTGGCGGATTCCCAGATGGAACGGATGGAGGCCAATCTCGAGAGCATGGAAAATCTCCGGAAAAACCTTCAGGAGCAGGGCTACAACCTGGATGAGCTTCCCTTCGTGATCCAGTACAACAAGCGGGATCTTCCCACCGCCGTCCCGGTGACGGAACTCAATCAGGCCCTAAACCCGAAAGGCGTTCCCC
>CAYJTJ010000061.1:5617-11181 GCA_964372835.1 uncultured Nitrospirota bacterium | reverse complement strand
CGTCGCCAACGATTTTATCTGGGGGCCCGTGCGGTGCTGCCGCTCCTCCGATGCCCCCAGACCCCACGCTCGGACAGGCGAGGCCTGATCCTCGCTCACCGGCGAAGCCGGGTCAAGCTGCGGTTCACCCGCAGCGCGAAGCAAACTCGAAGAGTTTGCGGAGTACGATAGTCGCCTCCCCCTCTCGCTCGCTTTGCTCGCTGGGTATTTACTGGGGCGAATAGCTGTTCGCCACTGCATATTCATCTCTACACTATTTTGCAGATATTGATGACGAATGAAAGATAACGATCAGATTCAATGGCGGCCTTGGGGCGCGGAGGCTTTTGAAGATGCCCGACGCTCGTCCAAGCCAATATTCCTTTCGATCTCGGCGGTCTGGTGCCACTGGTGCCATGTCATGGACCAGGAGAGCTTCGAACACCCCGAGGTGATCCGTAGGCTCAACCGCGACTTTGTTCCGGTTCGCGTCGACAGCGACCGGCGGCCCGATATCAACCAGCGTTACAATATGGGGGGCTGGCCGACCGTGGCGGTTCTCGATCCCGAAGGGGAGCTGATCACCGGGGGGACGTATCTTCCCACCGGCGAACTCCTTCGGATGCTTTCCATTGATGCCGGGGATCGGGACACCCAAAAGGTGAGGTCGGCCTCCGAAAAGGCGTCGGATCCGCCCTCGGAGCCACCCCGATTGGACGATGGGATGATCCGGACCGTGGCGGAGGCGCTTCGCCGGTCGTTCGATCCCGAATTCGGAGGCTTCGGGGGGCCGCCCAAGTTTCCTCAACCCTGGGGCCTTGAGCTGGCGCTGGATCTTTGGCAACGAACGGGCGACTTATCATGGAGAACGGTCCTTGGGACGACACTGGACCATCTGCGGGGCGGGGAGATTTATGATGCCGTGGACGGCGGTTTCTTCCGGTACGCGACACGGGGAGATTGGGATCGGCCCCATTACGAAAAGCTTCTGGAGCCGAATGCCCGAATGGCGCTCGTCTACCTAAGGGCCTCTCACCTCACCGGAGAAGTTCCCTATCGCGCCACCGCCCGCGGGATCATCGATTACCTGTACACCCACCTGCAGAGCGAAACGGACGGCTGGTTCTATGGAAGCCAGACGGCCGATGCGGAATATTACGCGCTTTCCGAAGAGGAACGTCTTCCCGCCCTTCCGCCCGACCCGGATCGCACGCTTTTCGTCGATCAGAATGCCGTTGCCGCTTCGGCACTGCTTTCGGCTTCCCGCGCCTTGGAGGTTCCGAAATGGCGCGAAGACGGACTGAATCTTCTGGGTTATCTGTGGGAGGCGGCCCGGCAGTCCGAGGGAATGATGTTCCATTATATCGATTCCGCGCCGGCGCATCCCGGATTTCTGGCGGATCAGGTTCAGATGATCACGGCTCTACTGGATGCCCATGAGTTGACGGGAGAGGGGCGGTATCTTGGAATGGCCCAAAAGCTCCACCACGTGATCGGGGGCGTGTTATGGGATGGGGAAAAGGGGGGATACTGGGACCGGCCCGGAAACCATCCGGCCGAGGGATTTCTAAAGATACGGATGAAATCGTTCGTGGAAAACGCGATTTCGGCGATCGCCCTGATTCGGCTTTTCCATTTCACCGGCGAGGAGAGCTACCGGCGCCAGTCGCAAGAGACGCTTTCATACCTGGCGACCGTGTATCTCAATTTTAAGCATCATGCCGCGCCCTTTGCCGTAGCGCTCGAGCGCTGGTTATTTCCCCCAGACCGCCTGGTCGTTGTCGGCCGCAGGGGAGAAGCCGCCTGGATGGAACTGGTGGAGGCCGGCCACCGGCTCCGATCGGTCTGGAGAGTAATCATTCCACTGGACGCGGACGAGGACCGGGATCGGATCCGGGCACTTGGATTTCATCCGTCCGAAAGGGCCGCCGGGTACTTTTGCGTCGGGTCCTCATGCCTGGCCCCCGTATCGAGCCGTGAGGAGCTGGAGCGTGTTGCGGCCGATTTGAGGCATCCGTGAGGCGGTCACCCCTCCGGGTTGAGGGGTCTTCAGCCGGCCGATTTGGCGCAGCGAAATCCGAGATCGTTCACGAAGCCGGTGGGGGCGAGAAAGAGGCGAAAGCTGGCCCGAGAGTTGTGCATTTTGATCTCGTTGTAAACCTCCCGGGGATAATGGCCGATCCCGGCCCAGGAATTTCCCCGGATCACCTTGAACCTCTCGCCGAACGAGTCCGACGTGTCGGAACTCCCCGGATAGGGCTTATACCAGTCGGCCGTCCATTCCCAGACATTCCCGATCATGTCGTAAACGCCGTACGGGCTCTTACCCGTCTCGTACTGACCGACCTCAGTGGTGTTCCCGACCTGGTCGTTCAGGTTCGCGCGGGCGGGATCAAACGAATCACCCCACGGATAGATCGGGCCGTTCGGCCCGCGGGCCGCCTTTTCCCATTCCGCCTCGGTCGGAAGGCGCTTTCCGGCCCATAGGCAGTAGGCGTTCGCATCTTCCCAGGCGACATGGATGACGGGATGACGTCCCCGGTTCGGGGGGAACTGGCCGTTTGCCCAATCGGGGGGCGGCCGCCGGCCGGTGTCCTGTATAAAGGTCCGGTAGTCGGAATTCGTGATCTCGTACTGGTCCAGATAGTAAAGCGGGAGATGGACTCGCCGTTCGGGGTTTTCGTCCTTAAACCACGGCTTCATGATTCCGTATTCCGCCGATTTTTCATCGCGGTCCTCTTCGTTCGATCCCATGATGAAATCGCCGGCGGGTATCGCCACCATCTTTTCGGGAACGCGTTGGCAGGCCGTGATCAGGAGGAAAGCGGCGGCCAAAATGATCCGGGCGGAAGGGATGAAGTCGGCTCGGGAATAGGAGGACGTCCGCTTCATGACGATTTCGCGCATCGGAAGCCGAAGCCCTTGTTTCGAATCTCGGGAGCGAATCGGGAACGGTTATAACTCGGGGCGCTCAGACCGCAGCCGTAGGATAGGCAGTCGTACCACGAACCGCCTCGAAGGATCTTGTTCTTCACGCCGTAATGGGCATTGAACTCCGTGTTGTTCGGATAAGGTTTGTACCAGCTGCTCGTCCATTCATAGACATTCCCGGCCATATCGTAAAGGCCGTAAGGACTCTTTCCTTCTTCAAACCGGCCGACCGGCATCGTATCCCCATCCCGTTGGAGGGCGAGCCAGTACTGTGGCGTGTTCGCCTTTTTCGGGTCGTAGTTGTTTCCCCAGGGAAAGACGCGACCATCCGTTCCCCGGGCCGCCTTCTCCCATTCTTCTTCGCTCGGTAAGCGCTTTCCGGCCCAGTGGCAGTAGGCGTTGGCGTCAAACCAGTCCACGTACACGACCGGGTGGTTGGCTTTTTCGGGGGGATGAGTTTTTCCTTTTCCGGCGGGATCCGGCGTCTGCCAATGCTTTGGGGTCCGATGGTTCATCGCGCCGGTAAAGGCTTTAAACTGGGCATTCGTCACCTCGTATTTATCGATAAAATAGGCGTCGAGGAAGACGACGTGCGCCGGCATCTCATCGGCATCCCCCGATCCCTCGATCTGACCGCGTCCGTCGTTCCCGATCGTAAATTCGCCCGCCGGAATCTTGATCATTTCGTTGGGGGTCGTCCGGACGGGATCGGGGGCCTTGGCCGGTACCGCCATGGGGACGGGCGCGACCTGATCCTCATCCGGAGCGGTATGGCATTCCACGCATTCGGGATTGGAGTAGTCCACCTTCGGGCGTTCGTCGGAAAGATGGCAGTTCTTGCATGTGTCATTGGGGATAAGGAAGGCGTCAATCGGCGGACCCATCTGGGCGGGGCTTTCCGTGCTGATCGCGACGAGTATCGCGGCAAGAAAAAGGCCGCCCATCGTTTTTTGCTTTCCGGTCCTCATGGGGAGGGCTCGCAACCATTCTCCAGTCTGATGAGACGTACGCATTAATGATGATAATCCAAAACCAGGCCGGTGAGAATGATAAATCCAACGGCCACATTCGAACGGAAAAGCATGAAGGCTTTCGGCCGATCGACCGGTCCTCGGATCCCCACGCATTGGGCGAGTAATCCGAACGCGGCCAGGCCTATGAAAAGATAATAAATGGGCCCGCGATCGGAAGCCAGACCGAGCCCGATCAGGAAAGCGGAAGCGAGGATGTAGAAGGCACCCACGGCGATCCAGGTTGAACGGCCGAATAATATCGCCGTGGACCGGAGGCCGATCTTCCGGTCATCGTCCCGGTCCATGAGGGCGTAGATCGTGTCGTAGGCGGTCGCCCAGAAAAGGCTTGCGAGAAAGATCAGAATCGCCGGCGTTTCGATCGTGTTCCGTACGGCGGCCCACGCCATGATGGATC
This sequence comes from uncultured Nitrospirota bacterium, assembly GCA_964372835.1. GTDB lineage: Bacteria > Nitrospirota > Nitrospiria > JACQBZ01 > JACQBZ01 > CAYJTJ01. The sequence continues at coordinate 6,843 of CAYJTJ010000061.1, read as the reverse complement.
CCCAGCCGAAAGCAACGCCCATCACGACCTGAGGCATCGAACTGATGCGCTTGGCGAATGGATAGACGACGGCCAGGGCGGCTCCTCCGATGCTTAGGAACCGAGTCAGCGGGTTGAGTTGGAGGGCCAAGACCAGCGCCATAACCGAAAGGAAGCCGAATAGGGTCAGCGCCTCCATGACCGAGAGTCGGCCGGACGGGAGCGGGCGGTTTCGGGTCCGTTCCACGAGGCCGTCGAACTTTCGGTCGGCGATATCGTTGATGACGCAGCCGGCGCTGCGCATCAGAAATGAACCCATGATGAATATCAGAATCATCCTGACAGAGGGGGTCCCTTGGGCCGCCACGATCAGCGACCAAAGGGCCGGCATCATGACCAGAAGGGTACCATACTGTTTTGTCAATCGGATTAAATCCAGCGCCCCACGTACTTTGTTTTTGACGATCGGAGGCATGATTTCCCTCGTTGCCGGTTGACATAGGGGGTCCCGTGGATTTCCGGGTGCGGGGCGTGTCATTCCTGAAGAAACCTTTTTTCTCGGGTTCTTATCGCCGAGTTTGTGGTGGGATGAAGAACAAGATCGCTTAAATCACGGCGGAAAATTTCCTGAATGAAGGCGGTCGGCTCATCCCCCAGACTCAACCGATAACGACGGGCCCACACCGGTCCGGGGGTGGAAAAATACAGAGCGTTTTGATCGGACCGATACGGAATCCATGCGATCTGGAGCCTGTCGCGAGTGATCGATTGTCCGGACTCGTTCAAAAGTTGTCCAAGAGGTTTTTGGCTTTGGTGAAGGGCCTGGAAAACGGGTTCCCCCAGGCCATCCAGCCGTATGATCGAGGAAGCGCAGACCAACCGTTCACCCTTGGCCGTCAGCCAAACGTCGCGTGCAAGACCGTGAAGACCGGATTCGACCGAAAGGAACCGAGCGGTGTCCGGATCGATCCGGATCTTCTCCTGGCGAATGACCTCCAGATCAATCGGGGCCAGAAGAAGGGCCTTCAAGGCCGTGGTAATTGTTCCGTCCGACGTTAATAAAATCCGCAGAATAGGGTCGGCGAGATCGGACTGAGGATCGCGGGAAAAATCGTCGCTGAAGACCCATCGGATTTCCGATGGCCTGGCATCAGGCATGGCAGGCCTTATTGGGGAAAGCATCGGTTGATTTTTCAGGAAACACCGAGGGTCATTGTACGTTAAACCGTTGCGGCTGTCAAGGAACC
>CAYJTJ010000061.1:0-5517 GCA_964372835.1 uncultured Nitrospirota bacterium | reverse complement strand
CTCAAACTTGAAAACGAAGGAGGAAGCGAAATGAGGTACTGGTTTGGTGGTTTAGCGTTGGTCGGGTTCGTTTTCGCGGCTTCATTGCCGGTGCATGCGGAAGTGGGAAAGGAGAACGACCCCTGTTTAACCCGTGTCCCGGCGGACCAATTGGCCGCGGCCAAGGCGGAGAAGAACCCCTATGAAGGGGATGCGGCCGCGATTGCCGAGGGGAAGGTCATTTTTGAGGGGAAGGGCACCTGTTTTACCTGTCACGGAATGACGGGCCTTGGCGACGGCGAGGCCGGCAAGGCGCTCGATCCCAGCCCCCGAAATTTTTCGAACCCCAAGTTTTGGGAATGCAAGACCAGTGGAGAAATGTTATGGATCATCCGCAATGGAAGTCCCGGCACCGCGATGATTCCAGCCGTTACGACCGGCATTCTTACTGACGATGAGGCTAAGAGGGTTAATGCTTACGAGAGGACCTTTAAACGTAAATAGGTCGGAAATCCGGATTCCGAGCGGTTCGAATAAGGCCCCCTTCCACGGGGGCCTTTTCGTTTTGCTTGACAAGTTATGACGATGCGCGGCAAGAGCAGACCCGGCCGCCCTCAGGGCCTCCCTTATGATCCGGTCCTCCTCATTTTCCTTGTGTTTCTTGAGCTGGGATGCGGTTTAGCCCAGCCGGAGGGCATGGTTTTGATTTCCGAAGGCTCTTTTTGGATGGGGGCCCAGAACGCGAAACTGGAGGAGGAGGCGGCCGAATTCGGTATCTCAAAGCCCATGGTTTTGGATGCCATGCCGGCCCGCCGTATTTATCTTCCCGCATTTTTCATCGACCGCACCGAGGTGACCAACCGGGCGTATTATCGATTCACCCGGGCGGCCGGTTTTCCGGAGCTCCCCCAGTGGCGTTCTGGCCGACCGGATCCCGATCAGGAAGAACTTCCGGTCGCCTACGTGAGCTGGCCCGAGGCGAACGCCTACTGCCGCTGGCGGGGAAAACGTCTTCCGACCGAGGCGGAATGGGAGAAGGCGGCCCGCGGGCCGGATGGGTGGATCTATCCCTGGGGGTATTTTTTCGACCCCCGTCGGGCCAACGTGGGCGGCCTCCGGTCCGGTCCGATGCCCGTGGGAAGCCTCCCGATGGGGAAAAGCTTGTACGGGGCGAACGACATGATCGGTAATGTCTGGGAATGGACGGCCGACTGGTACGGCCCCTATACCGGCTCCAGCTATTCAGGGGATGAATTCGGCAAGCGATTCCGCGTCGTCCGGGGCAGTTCCTGGGCGGGACTCGGCCACTTCCCCCAGGACGTCCTTGAGAAGGTGAGGGCGATGGAGGCCCGCGCCAGCTACCGGATGTTCTTTCCCCCGAATGTGGCTTTGGAGGATCTTGGATTCCGGTGCGTCCAGGATCTTCCAAAGGGATCCGCCGTTTCGGAAGGCTCCGCGGGGCGTTAATCGCCGGTGAAACAGGCATGCGATCGTATCGTTGGCGGATGGTGGAGGAGGTAAAGACGGAGCATCGGGCCAAGCGGTCGGCCATTGCTGCCCGATTGCAGGACTTCAGGGACGTCTTCAGGGAGGGGAATCACCGCATCTTCAAAGAGCTCTGTTTTTGCATTATCGCGGCCAATTCGAGCGCCGAAATGGGGGTCCGAACGATGTCGGCCATCGAGGACATCGTTCTTACGGCCGACCTGCCTACACTCCAGTCTCGGCTCAACCGGGGGTTCCGGTACTGGCGACTTCGACCTTCGTATATCGTTCACACGAGGGATTATCTGAAGCGGGAATACGGTTTCAGACTGAAAGAACTCCTCGAATCGTTTCGGGATGATCAAAGCCGTCGTGATTTTTTCGCGCTGAACAAGGATATCAAAGGCATCGGTTTCAAAGAGGCCAGCCATTTTCTCCGGAATATCGGGTATCCGGGTTACGCCATACTGGACAAGCACATCCTGACCTGCCTTGCCGAGCTGGGCGTTATCCGGAGAAGTCTGAAGCCGATCACGCCGGATCGATATCGCCGGGTCGAGAAAAAGATGCGCACCTTCGCGGAATGGATGAAGATCGATATGGATGAACTGGATCTGCTTCTCTGGAGCCGGAAGACCGGTAAGATTTTAAAATGAGGCCGACCCTCTTGTGATAGCCAATTTGACAGCCCCAGAAATTCCTGCTAATATTCGAAACAATTTCAGATCGTTCAGCCGCCAATGGGAGGAAACGGCAGGCAACCGCCGGGTGCAAAGCCGCTTATCCCGAACCCGCTCCGATCGATGGCTTCACCGGAAAGAAGAACGCCGAAATGGCTGCAAGAGTATCCCTGATTCTCCCCTTCCTGACGGCCGCAGTCATTCTCACCACGAGCGACCTCGCCCTGGCCGGAACTTTCATCGCCTTTGGACCTCAAAACTACACTCGCGCCACAGGTAATCCGGTCACCGTCATCACGTCGTTTACGGTACTCAATCCCAATACGACCTATACACTCCGGATCAACAATGGGGGCCTCGTGGACAGGGAATTTGAGAAGGTCTCCAGTTCGGTTTTCATCTTAAATGGCGTTCATGTCGTCGGCCCCGATGAGTTTAATCAAAACGTCATGGTCATTGAGAAGCCGATCACGCTGAACACGACGAATGAGCTGTCGGTCGAAGTACGAGGCACGCCCGGCGGTGGGCTCACGGTCCAGATCATCGGGGTGGATGACGACCTTCCCACAATCACCGCTTCGGTGAGTCCCTCCCCCAACGCGCCCGGCTGGTACCGCCAGGATGTGACCGTCAGCTTTACCTGTACGGATGCGACCAGCGGGATTGCAACCTGTTCTGAACCTATCTCGGTAGGTGCTGAAGGTGCTAATCAGGTGATGACCGGCACGGCTACCGACCGGGCCGGGAATACGGCCACCGCTTCGGTCAGTCTGAACCTCGACAAGACGCCTCCAGCAATTGTCCTGACCGCGCCTGCTGCGAGTTTCGCGACCAATCGGGCGGCCCTTTCCGTGACCGGCAACGTGACGGATGCGAACCCGATTACGGAAGTGAGTTTAAATGGAACGCCTCTCACTTTAACCGATGGCGCCTTTGGCCTGGACCTGACCTTGAATGAAGGTTCTAATTCCTTGACCATTAAGGCCAGGGACATTGCCGATAATATCGCCACTCTCTCTCGAACCGTGACCTTAGATACGACTCCGCCGCGAATAGCGATTACTTCTCCGGAAGGCCTTTCGACCTTTAACAGCTCCAATGTTCAGGTGATCGGGACGGTGGATGATTCTCAGGCCGGGGTCACAATTAACGGCATTTCCGCTCCGGTCAGCAACGGCAGCTTCGCGGTGAATCTGACGTTGGCCCAAGGCACGCGATTCGTCACTGCGGTGGCCTCCGACCCGTTGGGTAATACCGGAACGGCCGGTATTTCGGTCACGATCGACACCACGCCTCCACGGGTGATCATCAACACCCCGGCGGATGGGACAACGGTCTTTTCCTCTCCCGTAACGGTCACCGGGATGATCAACGACATTGTCTCGGGAACAGTAAACGGGAATAACGCCACGGTAACGATCAATGGGGTTCCTGCGATTGTCTCCAACCGGGGCTTTGTGGCCCAAGGGATCAGCCTCTCCCCGGGAGCCAATACGATCACGGCCCTCGGCACGGATGCCGCAGGCAATCAGGCCCAAGCCATGATCACGGTAACGCTTGATACAACCGCGAAGCCCAAGATCAAGGTCGTCTCAGGAGACAACCAGGCGGGCCGGATCGGAACTGCCCTCCCCCAACCGTTGGTGGTAATATTGCATGACGCCGTCGGGAGTCCCGTGGCCAACAAGCCGGTGGCGTTTGGTGTGACCCGGAACAACGGAAGTTCAAATGCCGGGCTTCGGATCGTAACCCAGGCGACGGATAGTCAGGGGAAGGCCCAAGTGAACCTCACTTTGGGCTCCTACGCGGGCGCGGGGGAGAACCGGGTCGAGGCGAGCAGTCCCGGATTTGCCGGCCCGGCGGTATTTACCGCAACGGGCACGGCCGGACAGGCCGTGATGGTCCATCAGGTCAATGACTCCGTCTTCCGGGGCGCGGTGAATACGGCCCTTCCCCAGCCGCTTCAGGTGATCGTCTCGGATGCCGGCGGGAATCCGGTTGCCGGTGTGCCCGTGACCTTCACGGTTGTGGCGGGCAAGGGTAGGGTCGAGAATGACACCTTGGCCCAAGTCATTACGAACTCGGACGGTAAGGCGCACGTGACCTGGATCCTGGGGCCGGATGAAGGCATTGCGAATAATCGGGTGGAGGCGGGCTTCAGCGGTAACACGGGGCTGCCCGTCACCTTCATGGCCAGTGGCGTGATTCCGGGCGATCCGGCGAATACAACCTTCTCCGGAATTATCCTGACCAACACGGAGCAGCCCATCCCCGGCGTCACGATCACGATTCCCGGAACAAACCTCGTTACCCAGACCAACGACCAGGGCCAATTTAAGCTTACGGGCGTGCCGGTGGGCGCCATTCATCTCATTGCCGATGCCAACACGGCGACGCTTCCCGGATTTCCGTACGAGATGATGTACGAGGTGAACACAATCGCGGGAAGAGATAACACCATCGGAATGCCGATGTATCTCTTGCCGCTGGATCTGCCCAATGCCAAGACCATCACGCCCACCCAGGGCGCCACAATTAAGTGTCCAGAACGTCGCCGGCTTTTCACTGACGATTCCACCCGGTACCGTCACCTTCCCGGATGGGGCCCAGACCGGATCGGTCTCGGTAACCCAGGTCCATCGAGACAAAGTCCCCATGCCGCCGCCGAACGGACTCAATCCCGCGATCGTCTTCACGATCCAGCCGGCCGGGGCGGTCTTTGATCCCCCGGCGCCGATTGTATATCCTAACGTATATGGTTACTCGCCGGGCCAGATCGTGAATCTCTACTCCTTTGATCATGACTTAGGGCAATGGGTGAGCATCGGAACCGGCTCGGCAACCGATGATGGCGCCTTCATCGCGTCTGATCCCGGCGTGGGCATCCTCCACGGCGGCTGGCATTTCCCGGAGCCGCCCAAGGAGAAGAATACAAAGGCCGAGGGTTTGGTTGATTGTCCGGTTCCTTTTATGGAGTCTAATGTAGATCAGTTCGAGACAGTTTGGTTACCCGGCACGATCGCATTTCTTACGCAGGTTGACAAAAACCCTAAAAGTAAGCTCAATCGGGTGCTTTCGGTGACATCAGGTGTCAGGGTTGAGGGGAAAACAAGTGTTGCCCAATTTTGTAGAGAGGAAGGAGCAGTAGCCTGTTATGACGCAGCCGACAACCTGATCGTTATTGATGTAAAGAGCGATGCACACCGGGAAAAGGCCGAGGCCATGGATACGTTGCTGCACGAGAAGTTTCATGCGGCCGCGGATATCCTTCGAAGGCAAGCACTTCAACCGGATGGGAGTTATGTCTTCCCGGGTGGAGATTTTGATGAAGACGGCATAGACGATTCGATTGATCCCAATGTGGGTCGAAATG
>CAYJTJ010000060.1:0-11337 GCA_964372835.1 uncultured Nitrospirota bacterium | reverse complement strand
CCCGGATCCGGTTCGGGTAGAACAGAGGAACGCCCGACTTGTTCACGGCATCAATAAGCAGGTGGCTTAAATAGCCGGTGAGGAGGCCCGCCCATCCGAGAGGAATCAACTGGCCGCTTTTATGAATCAGGCCCGATCCAATGCCAAAACTCCTTATTTTGAGTTGTTCTTGCTTATGTCCCGGACGGGACTTCGACCCGGCGAAGCCCACGGGCTGTCCTGGGATGATATGGATTTCACACGGCGGGAGATTCGGATCAATAAGTCTTTAGGAACGGGAAAAACAATCAAGGCAACCAAGACCAACCGCCCCCCCGTCGTGGATATGTCCGAGACAGTTTATACGGTTCTTCAAGAATGGCGTGAGAAATGCGAACTCGAAGCCCTGGGGTCAGGCCGCGAGATGAATCCGATCATCTTCACGAATGAAGTCGGCGGATACATGGATGAAGCGAAGGTCCGAAAGGTCTTTAAGCACATCCTCAAAGCGGCCAAACTCCCCGGTCATTTCATCCCCTACTCGCTCCGCCATACCTTCGCCTCTCAATTACTGGCCGAGGGGGTGAGCGCGGTCCACGTCTCGGACATGCTCGGTCATTCCGATATTCGATTGACGGTTAACCTCTACGGGCGATGGCTGCCCAAAGGCAATCGACAGAACGTCAACCGCCTCGATGCGATCTATTCCGAAGCTCAGAAAAACCTCGTGGTAGCAAACAGTGGCAGCAAAACCGATTTGCAGAGGATGATAGATTCAAAAGTCATTGAAAATAAATGGAGCCGGCGGTCGGGATTGAACCGACGACCTGCTGATTACGAATCAGCTGCTCTACCACTGAGCTACGCCGGCTGAACGGTGCGGCATTCTACCATAAAATCCCCACACTGGAAAGGGACGTCTGATATTTCCGCCTATTTTATCATGACGTCTTTGACCACCGCACCGCTGGGGCCGAAGGGCGCAAGAGGTTTCCCGTTGAGCGTCAGACGCACGCCCCCCGCGTTTCCAAAGCTGGCACGGAAATGCTTCGCGGCCTTCCAGGTCACCGTATTTCCCATCTCAAGAAAGACCACTTTCGTAATCCCATCGTCGATCTGTGCCGAGACCCAACTCGATTCCACGGCCTCGATCACAAGGACGAGTTCCCCGGCCGGGGGTGCCGGGATCGGCGCGGACGGGGCCGGCCGGGCCGGTTGTCCCGGGAGATTCACGGCCGGCGGAACGGGCGGCAGCGGTAGGATCGTCTCGAATGGAGTGGATCGCGCGATCGGCGGGGGAGACGGCTCCGACGGAGCGCCCGGTGCGTTTGGCGTCTCGGGTTTTGCGATGGCCTCAACGGGATTCGGGGCGATGGAGGGAGGCGCTGGACTTTCCGGTTTCGGTTGGGCCAACGGGGCCGGGTCCGAGGGGAACTCCGGCCTCGGTTTTATCGGAACGGGAACCGGGCGCACGATCACCGGAGGGTGCGGAAGCTCGGCCTCGGTGACGGTCTCTTCAAGATCGGGTTTCTTCGTGTTGATCCAGTAGACGCCCAGTATGGCCAGGCCCATGATGCCGATCAGGATGAGCTGAACGGCGTGGTTCTTTCGTTTCTCACGAATTCTTGCGTTCTCGGCCTTTTCGCGAGCCGTCTTCTTATTTTCGGACTGCTCCCGAAAGAAGGCCCGGGCCCCCTCGGAGAACCTCGCCAGTGTCTCCTTCTCGTCCAGTCCCAGGCACCGGCCGTAAACGATCACGAACCCGCGGGCGAACACCTCCCCCGGGAATTCGTTGAGACGGTTCTCCTCCAGCGCCCGGACGTAGTTCGGCGCGATCCGGGTTTTTCCGGCCACCTCGTCGACCGTAAGCCCCCGTTCCTGACGGTGCCTCCGCAAATATTCACCGATCGTCTCCATGGGATGGAACCGATTCCCCGCTCAGCGTAAGAGTTCAAGGCTTTGTCTCGACCGATCGGCGAGCTCGCTGTCCGGGGCCTGTCTAATGACCTCTTCGAACTCCTCCCGCGCGAGCTTGTTCGAACCCGACTTGAGATAGGTCTGGCCCAGATAGTAGTGCGCCTCGGTGTATCCCGGGGCGAGCTTCAGGGCGTTGCTGAAGGCCTCGACCGCCTCGCGGAATTTCTCCTCCCGGAAATAGACCTGCCCGAGACCGGTATAGGCCAGGGGATACTCGGGCGCGACCCGTAGGGCCTCGATGAAGGCCTGGGCCGCTTCTTTGAAATTCCCCTGATTCAAATAAATGCTTCCCATATTATGATGCGAAAAATGCGGCGTCGCGTACTTCGGATTGGCGAGGGCCAACCTAAATTCGCTGATCGCGCTGTCCCATTCGGATAACCGATCGTAAACCGTTCCGAGATAATTGTGGGCCTCGGAGAAATTGGGGTCGATACGAATCGCCTTCTTAAAAGCCTCCACGGCCTCTTTATAACGACCCTGCGCGAAATAGACATGGCCCAAGCCGTAGTGGGAGTCCCGGTCCTTGGGATTCACCTCGATCGCCTTATGAAACTCGATGAAGCCCAGCTGCAACTGGTTGTCGTTGAGATAGGAAATGCCCAGTTTGTAATGGGCCTGGGCCCTTTTCTCTCTCTGCGCTCTCGACATGCCGGAACAGCCGGTCAGTCCGACCGCGACCGCCAATAGGATCACCGTGAAAATTCGAAGCCCACTCAAACCGTTTATCATCGTCCTTCCCTCGACCTAAGACCCGGCCGCCTCGCCCACGGCCAGGTCCTCAAAAGTCGTGAGCCGCTTGAACTCCCGATACCGTTCATCGATTTCCCGACGAGTGAGCCGGCGGAGTCGTTCCAGGCTGAACGATTCGACGTTGAACGAGGCCATAACGCTCCCGAAGATGACCGCCTGCCGCACACCCGCTTCGCTCAAGTCCCCCGACTGGGTCAGGTACCCCATGAAGCCGCCCGCGAAGCTGTCGCCCGCCCCGGTCGGATCGAAAACCGATTCGAGCGGATAGGCCGGGGCGGCGAAGGAGGTGGCGTCGTTGAACATCAAGACGCCGTGCTCTCCACGCTTAATGATCAGCCGCTTCGGTCCGTAGGAAAGAATCCGCTTCGCGGCCTTGACGAGATTGACCTCCTCGGCGAACTCCCGGGCCTCCCCGTCGTTGATGATCACCGTGTCCACCTTCTTCAACACCCGCTCAAGTTCATGCCGCTTCCCTTCGATCCAGAAATTCATCGTGTCGCAGGCGACCAGCCGGGGACGCTCAGTCTGGAGCAAGACCTCCTCCTGGAGGACGGGATCGATGTTGCCGAGAAAAACCATTTCGGATCGACAAAAATCCGGCGGCAGGACCGGCTTAAACCGTTCGAGAACGTTGAGCTGCGTCTCAAGAGTCTGGGCCTCGTTGAGTTGATAGCCGTACCGCCCCCGCCATCGGAAGGTCCGCCCGTCGATCACCTGGAGTCCGCTCAGGTCGATCCCCCTCGCTTTGAGAAATTCCAGATGCTCATTCGGAAAATCCCGTCCCACTACCGCCACGAGCCGCACCCGTGTGAAGAAGCTCGCGGCCGCGGCGAAGTAGGTCGCCGACCCTCCGAGCACCTGTTCGGCCTCGCCGAAGGGCGTCTCGATGGAATCCAGCGCGACGGTTCCCACCACCAAAAGGCTCATTTTATTCCCGGGGGTTTCAGATACTCTCCCAGAATGAGCTTGAGATTTTCACGGGTCTTTTTCGGGATCAAAGCGGGCGGCGTCATCACGGCGTTCTTGAGGGCCGTTCCGCATGAACAGCGCGGGGAGTCCGGAATATCGGGAATGGCCGAGCGGATCACTTTTTGGGACATCGTCACATTCTTGTTCAGGGTTTCGATGACCGCTTCCACCGTCACCGATTCCATTCCCTCATGCCAGCAGTCGAAATCCGTCACAAGAGCCAGGGTAGCATAACAGATCTGCGCCTCGCGCGCAAGCTTGGCCTCCGTCACGTTCGTCATGCCGATCACATCCACGCCCCATCGCCGGTAAATCAGGGACTCCCCGCGCGCCGAGAACTGGGGACCCTCGATGCAGAGGTAGGTCCCCCCGTCGTGCACGACCGCCCCCTGGCCCTTTCCGGCGCGCGCGAGCCGTTCCCGAAGTTCCGGGCAGACGGGATCGGCGAACCCGACATGGGCCACGACGCCGCCGCCGAAAAAGGTGCTGATCCGTCGCCGGGTGTGATCGTAGAACTGATCCGGGATCACGATATGCTCGGGCGCGATCGTCTCCTTCATGCTTCCGACCGCGCTCACCGAGATGATCCGTCGGACGCCGAGTTTCTTCATCGCCCAGATGTTGGCCCGGAAATTAATCTCGCTCGGAAGAATACGGTGTCCCCGGCCGTGACGGGCCAGAAAGGCCACCGGCGCACCGGATAAGACACCGGTGACGAAAGACTCCGAGGGGGGGCCGAAGGGGGTCGCCACCTTGACTTCCTTTTTCCGGGTCAGGGCCTCCATCTCGTAGAGGCCGCTTCCGCCGATAATCCCGATCTCAGCCTTTACCATTGCGCATCTCCTGTTTCACGATCGCTCGGACTGCCTCATAAACCGCTTGGGACTCCCCCATGGATACGAGATCCACCCACCGGACGGCCGGGTCCCGGTTAAACCAGGTGAACTGTCGCTTCGCGTACCGCTTGGTGTCCCGCTTGATCCGCCGAACGGCCTCGGGAAGATCGTACTCCCCGTTGAGAAATCCAATCACCTGGCGGTATCCAAGGGCCTTCATCGATGCGAGTTGCGGCCCGTATCCCTTTCGAAGAAGGCCCCTCACTTCCTCGACAAGACCCCGCTCCATCATCGCATCCACCCGTTCCTCGATCCGCCGGTAAAGGTCCGTGCGGGGACACCTCAGGCCGATGACCACGGCACCGTAGGGTTCCTCCGAAAAGCGATGCGCCTCGTGCGAGGCGGATCGCGTTGAGCCGGTCTTCTCGAACACCTCGATGGCGCGGACCAGCTTGGAAAGATCTCTCGGGGCGATCGATCGCGCCGAGATCGGATCGACTTCACGAAGCCTTCGGTGGAGGGCGTCGCTCCCCTCCCGTCGCACCGACTCGTACAACCGCTCCCGGAGCGTCCGGTCGGCCTCGGGGCCCGGCATCAATCCGTGCAGCAACAGTTTGACGTACAGGCCGGTGCCCCCAACGACAATCGGGGTCATTCCCCGATGATGCAGCCCCCCGATGATCTCATCGGCCCGTCGCTTGAACCGGCCGGCATTGAACGGCTCGTCCGGGTCCGCCACGTCGATCAGGTGATGGACCACGCCGGCCCGTTCCGCCGGGCCCGGCTTGGCCGTGCCGATGTCCATTCCCCGGTAGACCATCCGGGAATCCGCGCTGATGATCTCCGTCCGAAGCTCGGCGGCCAACCGAACGGCGACGGCCGTCTTTCCCACGGCCGTCGGTCCGACCAATACGATGACGGGCCGCCGGGGAGTTCGCAGGTCATGACGGGATGGGTCCACGGGTTATCACCGCCGAAGGAAAAGCCTTTCAAGCTCCGGACGCGTGAATCGAAACCGGATCGGTCTCCCGTGAGGGCAGGTGGGCGGAACCGCTTCCCGGTAAAGATCTTCCAGCAACCTCTTCATCTGCTCCGCCCCCAAGGCCTGATGGGCTTTAATCGCGGCCTGGCAGGCCATCGAGGCCATCATTCCCGAGAGGATCGCCTCTTCTCCGATTCGGGCCTCCTCCCGGTAACCCTCCAACAGCTCATGGAGAAGCCGCGCTCCATCCATTGCGCCCAAGAGGCCCGGCAGTGCCAGAATGCGGACGCTCCGCTCGCCGAACGGCTCGGTCTCGATCCCGATTCGGGCCAGCAGGGGCCCAATCTCCCGGAGCCCAACCGCCTCGCCTACGGCCAGATCGACCACCTCCGGAAGCAGAAGCGGCTGGACCGCCAACCTCGCTTCCCGATGCTGTGTGCGAAGCCGCTCGTAAAGGAGGCGCTCATGCGCCGCATGCTGATCGATCAGATGAAGCTCCGAGTCCACAACGGCCACGATGTACGTATCGTCCACCTGACCCAGGGTTTCGATCGTCCGGGGCCAATCGAAAGACCCGCTCGGGATGCGATCGTCCGGGGCGTCCGCCCGTAAACCGGACTCGATCGGGCGGTAGTGCTCCAGCGCCTCCCGGGTCTGATCGGCCGAGCCGTCACCCCCTTTACGGGGTTGGGCGTCCCGGGCCGGTCCTTCCCGATAGGACCCGATCGGAAACCCCGAGAGGCTCCGCGGACCGGGGACGGACTCCTCGAAAGAACCGGGAACAACAAATCCCTCTTTTTGGAGCCGCTCCCTCAACGTGTGGCGGACGAACTGGTGAACCGATTGGGAATCCCGGAATCGAATTTCCCGCTTCGCCGGATGAACATTCACGTCCACACGGGAGGGATCGATCTCGATGAAGAGGAAGACCCGCGGCTGACGCCCTTTTCCCAGAAGCGTCCCGTAGGCCTCGAGGACGGCATGGGCCAGTGTCGGGTTTCGAATGGGGCGTCGGTTCAGGAAAAACTCCATCGGATTCCGTCTCGCCGCGCGCTCGCCCGGCCTTGAAATCAGGCCCTTGAGCCGAATCCAGTCGACCGCCCCCCCCACTTCGATGAGATCGGACGGATCCCCGTGGCCGTAGACTTGGAGGACCCGTTCCAGTTCGTCGCGCACCGCGGGCCGGTCAAAAAACAGACGGCCGTTATGCGAAAGACGAAACTGGATCCAAGGGTGGGATAGGGCGGCCAGTTCGACCGCGCGGACGATCTGGACGAGTTCGGTGCTGTTGGAGCGGAGAAATTTTTTCCGGGCGGGCGTGTTATAGAAAAGCTCCTCCACCTCGACGAGCGTTCCCCCCGGCGAGGGCGCCTCGCGACCCGTCACGAGCCGGCCGCCGTTCATCCGGACTTCCGTCCCGACCGGGCTCCCCGAAAGCCCCGTCACCAGCCGGACCCGGGCGACCGCCCCGATGCTGGGAAGGGCCTCGCCCCGGAAGCCCATCGTTCGGATCGAGAGAAGGTCCGATTCGGCTCTCAGCTTGCTGGTCGCGTGCCGCAGGAAGGCCGTCTCGGCATCCTCGGGCCCAATCCCTTCCCCGTTGTCCGAGACCCGGATCAGACGCCGACCGGCCTCTTCGACCTCGATGAGGATCCGCGTCCCCCCCGCGTCGATGGCGTTTTCGACGAGTTCCTTGACGACGGACGCGGGTCGCTCGACGATTTCGCCGGCCGCGATCATCAAGCAGAGCTGCTCGGGGAGAACCTGGATCTTGGGCATCAGTGTGTCAGGACAATGACCCGCCGGCCCCCGGGAGGGCGCCGCCCGAGGCCCGTGGCCGCATCACCGTTTTTCGCGCTAATTAATCTCGGCCAGACGGTTCCGGGCCAGTTTCGCCTCATTGGTGAGGGGGTAATTCTCCACGACCGTCTTGAGGTAGGACCGGGCCTTGGCCTTGTCGCCCAGCTCGATAAAGGCGTATCCCGCCTTGAGGATCGCGCCCGGAACTTTGTCGCTCTTCGAATAGTCGCTCACCACCTTGTCGAAGGCCTCGATCGCCTTCACGAATTCCTTCTTGCCGTAGTACGACTCCCCGATCCAGTACTGGGCGTTCGACGTCAGGCTGGTCCCTTTGTAATGCACGAGAAAATTCTGGAATCCGAGGAGGGCGAGGTCATAGTTTCCCTTCAGGTAATCGTTATAGGCCAGGCCGTACGCCTCGGATGGAGATAACCCGGTCGTCTTGTCCGGCTCGGTCGGCCGTCCAGGAAGGATGATCCGTTGGTCGGAGGGCTTCCCCGCGTCCCCCCCGGGCCTGTTCACGGGGACATCCGGCGAACGCGGGTCCCCTCCCCCGGACGCGCCCCGATCCCCGCCCGAACCCGATCTCGCGCCCCCCAACGACCTCTCGAGGCCGGCGACCTGGGTATCCAGCGTATCCAGTCGACCGTTCAACTCACGGTTCTGGAAAGCCAGATCATCCAACCGCCCAATCGCATCGGCCAGACGATGATTCGTCTCCTCAAGCTTTCCCTCCGTGGTCTGGAGGCCGGAGACCACCTCATCCATCTTCAGAACGAGGTCGGCCTGACCCCGCTGGACGGTGGTGGAGCGTTCCTTAAAATAACTCTCCACCACCCCGAGCCGATTCGAGACCTCGGCCAACTGGGCCTCCTTCTTCTCCAGGGCGATCTCCAGGTCCATGACATCGGCCTGGGTGGCGCATCCCGGATGGAGGAGAAACAGGACCGAGATCCCCAACATCAATCCGGCTGACTTGAACACGTTATTCCTATTGCGTGACGAGAAGTCCGCGTCGGTTTCGCGCGTAGCAGGACTCGCTCGGATCGGTGCAGACAGGGCGCTCCTCCCCGAAACTGATCGTGGACAACCGACCGCCGCTCACGCCCATGGCGGCGAGGAAGTCTCGAACCGCCTTGGACCGCCGTTGGCCGAGGGCCAGGTTGTACTCGTTGGTCCCCCGCTCATCGCAGTGTCCCTCGATCTTAAGCTTCGCGTTCGGATTTTTATTCATCCAAGCCGCCACCTTCTCCAGCGTGGCCCGGGCGTCGGGGCGGATATTCGACTTGTCATAATCGAAATAAACCTCCCGGAGGGTCATCTCAAGTTCACGCGCAACCGGGATTTCCTCGACGCGGGGTGCAGGCGGGGGCGGCTCAACCGGCCGAGGCGGCGCGACGACCTCTTCCTCGACAACCGCGGTGCTCTTGGCGGTATCGACCTTCTTCGGGCATCCGGTCAATATCAGCATCCCTCCTATTCCCAAAACAAAAAAGGCCAGATTAATAAGACGTGACGTTCGCATGATCCTTCTCCTTTTCTCGTTGGTTGGACTGTGTGAACCGGTTAACGGATCGGCAATTCGACTCAAACCTTTTCCGGAAGTCCATTCCGATGGGCCAATGCTTTTGCCCCTTGCGTTCTATTTTACACATCTCCCCTGCCGGGATCAAATCCTTTAATGCCTTCCGCGGTCGAAATCAGGGAGACCAGGACGGACTGTTATTCTTCGCCCCGTTGAATGTCAACCGTTCGACCTCCAGTCCGTCCGCATTCATGAGGAAAAGGTCCCCCTGGCTCATTCGAGTCGAGCTGAAAATCAAATGTTTCCCATTCCGGGACCAGGCCGGCGACTCATCCTCTCCCGGCCCGTCGGTCAATTGGGCGACCCGCCGCCCGTCCGGCGTGATGACACAGATGCGAAGCCGCCCGTCCGACCGGCAGGTGTACGCGATCGCGGTTCCCTTCGGCGACCACGCCGGAGAGGTATTATAATCACCGTTGAACGTGAGGCGGCGGATGTTTGTTCCGTCCGCATTCATGATGTAGATCTGAGGGCTGCCCCCGCGGTTGGAGGTAAAAGCAAGCTCGCTGCCCGTCGGGGACCAACTCGGAGACAGGCTGTCGTTTCCATCCAAGGTCAGCTTCTTAAGCTCCTCCCCTCCCCGATTCACCCTGAAGATTTGCGCCGACCCGTCCCTCGTGCTCGAGAAGGCCAGCACGTCACCCGACGGCGACCAGGCCGGCGAAATGTTCAAACCCACGAAGTCGATCACTTTCCAGAGCCGCCCGGTCAGCATCTCGAGCGTATAAATGACGGGCCACCCGCTTCGGTAGGACGTGTAGGTGACCCGCTCGCCGTCCGGAGCCCATCGGGGTGAAATATTGATGGTCCGGTCGTTCGTGATTCGGCGTACATTATACCCATCATACTCCATCAAATACAACTCTTTGTTGCCCGTGAGGGTGGAGGTGAAGATCACCCGGGTGCCGGCGATCCCCCTCTCCCCCGTATACTCCAGAACGATATCGTCGGAAAATCGATGAATAATATTGCGTAAATGACCCGGCTCCCCGATATACCTTTTTCCCGTCACCATCTGGCCGCTCCTCCCGTCATAGACGCGGCCCTCCATCGAGATATCCTGGCCCGACTCGGACAGCCAGATCCAGGCGGCGGCCTGGACGTCATGACCCCCGACCTTCCGAATCATCTCGGCGGTGGGAGGATTCGGCACGGCCAGTTCAGGCAACGGCGGCGGCGGAACAACGCGGAAGACCTGCGATCGGCGGAGGTCGCCCTCCAGAACGGTTCGGATCTCGCTTGAATGCTTGATCAGCGAAGGCGAGGCCACGATGTAGAGGAGGCTCAGCGGGATGCGGGAGGCCTCGGATCGTGTCACCCCCAAGAAGACTTCGGCTCCCTCGGCCGCCCGAGGTCCGATCCCGATCAAGGAAATCAGGATCAGGCCCCCGGATATGGTCTTAAGGCCACGCCCCATTCCCGCTCAGCTCTTCTTCAGCAATGAAAAACTGAAATGAACCTTGAGGGACCGATCCCGGATCTCCTGGGGAAGGGGCGGGAGGGGGTTCGCCTGGTAAATGGCCCGTAGAGCGGCCTGATCGAAAAACGAATTTCCCGAGCTCTTCTCGATCTCGACGTTTTCGATCCTTCCGGTCGAATGAAGCACGAATCCCACCACCGTCTCCTTGATCTCGGAGGTGGTATTGATCGGGGGAGGGGCCCAGTGCATCCCGATCTTGCGTTGGATCAGATCCAGGTAGTAGGGATACTTGAAGTCCGGCGCCTCGATCCCGGCCTCGATCGAAGGGATGGCGGCGAGTTCCCCGGCCCGGTCCTTCAAGGGGGGACCCGGCGACGCGACCTTGGGGGCCTCCTTGGACGGAGCCGTCCCCCTCGACGGGGCGGTCTCCTTGGATTTGGCCTTGGGCGGGATTACGGCCACCGGCTCGATCGGTTTCGGCGGAGGCTTGACCGGCGGCTTTTTATCGACGACGGTCGGTTTTATCGGCGGGACCGGCTCCTTGATCTCGGCCTTCTCGACCGGCGGTTCGGTCTGCGCCGGGACCGCGGACACCGCGGCCGGCGGGAGGCTGACGAGGTTTACCTGATAAACCGAGGGTGGGAGAACAAGCGGCGACCCGTGGATCGAGGCCAGCAGGAGCAGGAAGACCATTCCGAGGTGGAATAGAAAGGAGATTAGAAACATCCGCGTCAGACCCGGGCCGGCGGGATTCCACGAATCGCCCGATCGGAATCCGCCCTCGCTAATCACGGAGCGCCTTTACCGGCGGCTCGGTCACCATCCCCAGCCGTTCGATCCCGGCGCCCTTGACCAGATCCATCACCTGAATGACCAGCCCGTAGGGCACGTCCCGATCGGCCCGGAGGTACAGAGAAATCTGCGGCGATTTTTGCTTTAAGGCCTCAAGCGATGTTCCCAGACGGTCCAGGGGGACGGCGTCCTTGTCCAAGAAGACGGTTTGCTGCTTGGTGACGGTCAGGATGACCCGCTCTTC
>CAYJTJ010000059.1:7744-11441 GCA_964372835.1 uncultured Nitrospirota bacterium | reverse complement strand
TTCCTCGGCGACAGCGTGTTGATATCGATGAACGGCATCGCGCCGCCGATCACCTGGGGGAATTTGCCGTCCCACTTCTCGATGGCGCGGAGCTGGAGAATCGTCGGGCTGATCGTATCGCGCTGAAGCCGCTGGCCCTCGGCCTCGGCGCGGGCCTGCGTGACCTTCTGCTCGGCCTCGATCTTTATCCGATCGAGGTCCCGCTTGGCCTTCAGCGCCGATTGCTCGGCCTGCTGCTTCGCCTCGATCGCCTCGTTAAACCCCCTTGAGAACGAAAAATCCACGATGTTGAACTCATCCACGATGATGTTGAAGGTCAAGAGCCGCTGGGTCAGGTTTCCCTTGATCTGATCCCGAACCTCGGCCCGCCGTGTGATCAGCTCCTCGGCCGTGAACTGGGCGACGATCGCCTTGACCGATTCCTGAACGGCCGGATCGATCACCCGTTCCTTGAAGAACAGCCCGATCTCCTGATAGACCGTGTTCGCCTGGCCCGGATCGACGTGGAAGTTCATCGCGATCGTGGAGGAGACGGTCTGGAGGTCCTTTGAGGCGGCCGCGGCATCGGTCTGTGATTTCTGGACCCGGACGTCCACCCGGATGATGTCCTCGATGAACGGAATCTTAAACCGCAGCCCTTCGTCCAGGATGACGTTCTTCACGCCGCCGAATTTGGAGAAGACTACGCCGCGCTCGCCGGCGCCGACGACTTGAAAAGAGGAACTGATCAGGATGACGGCGATCAGTATCCCGATGATCGGCCTGAGATTCTTCCCCGTCAGGAACTGTAACGGGGTCTGTAGATCGAACTCTTTCTTATCATGATTCATGGCGCATTCCTCCTTATTATTGAAAATAGACGCCGCCCATTAGGCATCGCGATGCTGAGATTCGCTGATCCATCGGGACCGAGGCGATGAGAACCCTTCAACGCTCGAGAAGTAGGCGGGTGATGTTTGGATCGAGCGGTTCCGAATCGATTGAATTGACCCTATTCTACGGGTTGCGGCCGAGTCATGCAAGGATTTTCGGGGTCAAAGCGATCTTAAGCTCTGTGCCAGCGTGTTGAAGTCGAGCTCCCGCTGCTCTTTCGTGGCCATGTCCCGGAGGATCGCGCGGCCGGATTTGAGCTCGTTCTCGCCGACGATGAGCGTGGACCGGGCGCCCAGTTTATCCGCCAGGGCCATCTGCTTCTTTAAAGATCCGCCGGCGTAGTCCATCTCGGCCCGAAGGCCTTGTCGACGAAGATCAAATAGGACCGGGAGCATGCGCCGGCGGGCCTCATCGCCGAGGAGCGCGAAGAACAATGCGGGCCGGGCCGCCGGGGTTTTTCCCATCAGCGAGGCGATCCGCTCCACCCCCATCGCAAACCCGATCCCGGGCGTCTCGGCGCCGCCCAACTCCTTCACGAGGCCGTCGTACCGGCCGCCCGCCGCGATCGCGTTCTGTGCGCCCAGCCGGTCGCTCGACACTTCGAAGGCGGTCCGGCTGTAGTAGTCCAAACCCCGGACGAGCCGGTCGTTGACACGAAAAGGAATCTTAAGAAGATTTAAGCCGTCTTTCACCTGCTGGAAATGGGCGAGGCAGTCCGGGCAGAGATGATCGAGCGGCGAGGGCGCCTTGGCCGTAACGGTCCGGCAGCCTTCCATTTTACAGTCGAGAATGCGCAGAGGATTTGTCTCAAACCGGCGACGGCAGTCTTCGCAGAGCGAGGCGAGATGGGTTTTGAAATAGGCCTTGAGCGTCTTTCGGTAGTCCGGGCGGCAGGCCGCATCCCCCAGGCTGTTGATCTCAAGCCGGCCGTCGGAAATTCCGGCCCGATCCAGGACCCCCGCCAGCATCGCGAGAATCTCGACATCCATCGTCGGGCTTTCGGTCCCGATCGCCTCGACGCCGATCTGGTAGAACTGGCGGTATCGTCCGGCCTGAGGCCGCTCGTGGCGGAACATCGGCCCGAGGTAGTAAAGCTTGGCGACCGGCGCCGTCGTTCCGAGATGATGCTCGATGTACGCCCGAACCACCGAGGCGGTTCCTTCCGGACGGAGCGTGATCTTCTTTCCGTCGCGGTCCTCGAACGTGTACATCTCTTTTTCGACGATGTCGGTCGTCTCGCCGATTCCGCGGGCGAACAGCTCCGTCCGCTCGAAGACGGGGATCCGAATCTCGGAATAGCCGTGCGATTCGAAGACCGATCGGGCGGCCGATTCGAGCCGCTGGATCGTCTCGATCTCGCCCGGGAGGATGTCCTTCACGCCGCGGATGGACTGAAGTTTCATGGGCTCACTATAGAGGGATTCCGGCCGGACTGTCAACCGACAGGGACGGCCGAATTTGACAAACCGCGGACCGTGGTGATATAAGATGCGGTCTTTTTCCACCCCAGGGTCGGACTGCGAATAGCATACTTGCCTATAGGGAGGCCAATCAATTATGGGGAAACGATACGGGGTATTGGGATGGACGGTCGTGGCGGGAATGCTTTGGACTGCCGGCCCCGTCGGCGCCGCCGAGGATCTCACGGATCTTCTTGTGAAGAAGGGAACAATCACCAAAGAGGAGGCGGCCTCGGTCCAGAAGCGTTCTATTTCGTCCGCCGTCGACCGGATCTCTTTCTACGGCGATCTGCAGCTCCGTGAAGAGACACAGTGGTTTTCCGGGGATGACAACGATACTCGAAACGTGAATCGACAAAGGTACCGCTTGAGAATCGGTGCGGATCTTCAGGAGGGTGGAACGATCATTCACCTGCGGTTTGCGGGAGGGAACGGAGCGCAGACGACCGTGAACCAGACGATGGGAAACCTCTCCTCGGGGAAAAGCATCTTCATCGATCGGGCGTATCTGGAATATGTCCGGATTCCCAACACCACACTCCAGCTCGGCCGGATGGCCAATCCGCTGTTCCGCAACATGACCAGCGATATCCTCTGGGATGAGGACTATAACCCCGAGGGTCTTTCCGAGCGGTATGCCTTGAAGATCGGCGGGGCCAGGCTCTTTGCGACGGCGGCCCAGATTGTACTGGATAACCAGACCGAACCGGCCGGAAGGGCGCAATGGATGCTGGCCTACCAGGCGGGAGGCGAGGTACAGGCGGGAGGAGCCGGGATCAATCTGGCGGTTCTCTATTACACGTTGGCCAATGGAACGAAGAGCAGTTTTTCGCAGGTCGGCATTCAGGATGGGAACACACGGGTGCCGGTCCCGCTACCCGCAACACCCGTCGTCCTGGCCAACCCGTTTCACGTGATCAGCGCGACAAGCTCGGTCTCGGTGAATGCCGGGGTTCCAATCACGGTGTCGGCCGATGTCGTGAAGAATCTGGCCGATACGGTCCAGACCCCGACGATCGAAGGGGAAGATCTGGGATTCTCAGTCGGCCTGAAACTGGGAAATGCGGGTAAGGCGCATTCATCGGAACTCGCCTATCTCTATAAATCGATCGAAACGGACGCCACGCTGGCCGACCTCAACGACTCGGAGACCGGGCCCCGTGGAGGAACGAATCGGAAGGGCCACACCCTCTGGGCGGCCTACAGCCTGTCGGATGCAAGCCAGCTCAAGCTCCGCTACATGAACACGAAGGTCAAAAACGAGGATCTTCCACCGGCGCCGCTTACGGTCGGCAGCGAGCCCAACCCGACGCATCACCGGATCCAACTGGACTTCACGATCCGGTTTTAGCTTGTCATAACGA
>CAYJTJ010000059.1:3406-7644 GCA_964372835.1 uncultured Nitrospirota bacterium | reverse complement strand
CTTGTCATAACGATCGGGGGCCGAATACGTGTCGTTTGTCCGGCCGGGCCCGGACTTGAACCGAAAACCCCGGTGTGAATAAAGGGCTTGACACACAAAGGAAAAAACCTTAATATGGGCGGCCTTGGAGTTGTCCAGAAACGGGATTGACTACACAAGAACGGTAGAAGGAGTGCAACGGACCATGAGGACCTTTCTATTTGTTTCCGCTTTGACGTTGATGCATTGGCCCGTCTTAGGGGATTCCCTTCATGTCGGGACGGCCCTGGCCGCACAGGCGGCCGAAGAGGCCGAGACCGAGGAAGACGAGGCGGGGAAGTATGCAGGCGAGAAGGGCTTTCGGCAAGGAAAAGTCTCAGACCGATCGGTTGAGATTTACCGGGATGGAAAGAAGGTGGGCACCGTGACCGGCGATGAGCTGCGGGGTCTGGAAGAAAAGCGGATCTTCAGCCCGAGAGGACCCAAGGTCGGTTGGTCCGTGGTCGAGGCGCTCAAGCACGAGGGCGTAACCGAGGCCAAGAAGGTCCAGTTCGTCAGCGAAAAAGGGAGAAAGCTCGAACTGAACTGGGACGATCTAGTGAGGGCGAAAAGCGAGGTCGTCCTGACCTATAACTTCAACGGCGAGTTGATCCTCGAGACGAATGTCTCGGACAAGATGCCGGACCACATGCGGGATTCCCAGGAAGACAAGGTTCGAGAAGAGATGCACAAGAACCGGAAGCGGAGCCTGATCTTCTTGAGGGGAATCGAGCGGATCGAGATCCAATCGAACTGAGGGCCCGCTTGATAAAAGCAAGAGAGGGGTCGATTAAAATCCAATCAATCTTTTTGAGGTCGAGATAGAAAGATGAATACGATATTAAAGGTAGGCGGGTATCTCTTTTTGGCCCTCGCGGTGGTCAGCGTCGGTCTTTACATGGGTGGATACCGGATCCACGTGGGCAAGGCGGGGGCGATTCAGAGGGTCTCCCCAGGAGCACCGACCGGACAGGGACGAGGAACACCGGGCTGGCGAAAGGGCCCGGCCGCGATGGGTACCGTTCCCGGGAGCGAGGGACAGGCACCGATGGGCGGCGGGCGTAGGGGAGGCGCCACCGCGAATCGTGTTGATCCTGGCGCGGGGGAGGGGCCCCGTTCTAATGTCGGTGGCGGCCCCGGCAGGGCCATGGGCCCGGGACAGACGGGCGGCGGCGGACCCCGCAATCAAACGGCCCAAGGACAAACGGGCGGCCCCGGCAGCGGGATGGGCCAGGCCCGCGGTGGATCCGGCAGCGCAGGCGGCCAGCAGTCCCCGCGGCAGCCCGGCTTTGGACCGACCGGCGGCATTTTGCTTCCGATTCAACCGGGTTCCGAAACGGTCCCGGTTATGGTGAACGGAAAGCAGAGCGGCTCGTTCGCGGGCAAGGACTTGGTTGATCACGTCGAGGATACGGTCATCGCGACGGCCGACGGCGCCCGGAAAGGCTGGGGCGTGGGAAAGACGCTTGAATACCTCAAGGTACAAAACATAAAGGAAGTCGTGGTGACGGATAAGAGCGGGAAGAAGGTGACCGTCAGCGGCAACCAGATCAAGGATGATCAAACGTTCGTCCTCCTGACCTATGATTCGAAAGGATCACTCCTCCTCGCGTCGGGGCCGAAGGTCAGGGGAACCAATAAGGGCACGGTCAGCCATGAACAGGTCGTGCAGATGGTTTCCGGGCGCAAGGACCTCCTGGCCTTCCCGAATGTGATCAAGGTCGAGGTGAAGAACTAAACCCCCGGCCGGAACGGATGGAACGAAAATGAACAGAAAAATTCTTTACGGAATCATCATTGCGGTGGGGCTGATCACGCTCCTGGCCTATTTCTCCGAGCGAGGCGGCCGGAATTCGGGATCGCCTCCAGGCTCACAGCAGCCCGGTTTTGAGGCCGGCCGACAGCCCGGCGATCAGCGCGTTCGGGATCAAGAACGGCGCGGGCGTCAGGGCGGTGGGAACACGGGGGCCCAGGCCCAGGGAGGTCAGGCGCGTGGGGGTCGAATGCAGTCGGCCGGCATGACCGCTCAGGGCCCGGAGGGTGTCGCGCCCGGAAGAGGGGGCGGCAAGGCCGTGACGGGTCGTGTCGGGAATCGGGGATCGGGCTCACACGGAACCGTGGGGACGGACAATATCCCCGTGTTTGTAAACGGGGTCCAAAAGGGCGAGCTGAACGGCCAGAAGCTTCTGGAGATGGTGCCCGAAGTCTCGGTCGGGTTGCGGCGCGGGGCACGCAGTGGATGGGCCGTAACCGAGGCGCTCAAGCTGGCGGGGGTGAGCGAAGGGACAAGGGCCAAGTTCGTGGACCGGCAAGGTAAGGTATTGACAATTCAATGGAATCAGCTCACGAGCCCGGACCCGGCCATCATCTTCAGTTTCTCACAGGGGGGCCAGCTCGTTCTGGTTTCGGGAAAGGCGATGGAATCCGAGACGACCGGGAAGCGGAATTCCAAGACAAAGCGGTTAAACAGGGCAACGAGTCCGGAAGAAGCGCCGATCGAGATCCACGACATCGTGAAGATCGAAGTGATCCGGGGGTAGGGGTAATATCCGGGAATTTTTTTCTCTTGACAAGTCTTTAAACGGATGGTATCGTTTGGCCGTACTTGCCGGTCCGTCAATTCAGATTTAATTAAAGTTTTACAGATTTTCGTATTGATCGGGAGCGTTTTTAATGTCCTATTTCTGGCGGGGCCTGGGTCTTGTCGCGTTTGGCTTCATCGCCATCGCCTTTGATCCTTCCGAAACCCGGGCTCTTGATATAACCAGCCTAAGCAATCCCCAGTCCGCCCAAGTCACCGCGGATTCCTCCGGGCGGCTTCATGCCGTCTGGATCGATCAAAGTGGGACCGAGGCGTCCGTTTTCTATCAGGCGATTGATCCGTTCGGCTCCCGCTCCGTCGGCACGGCGTCGCGGATTTACGAATCCCGACTGGACGGTTCACGCCTTCGCCGACCCCGGATCGTCGTCGGCGATGAGGGTGAAATCCATCTCATTTTGCAGGAACGGTTCGCCAAAGTCTCCGGCGCGCGCGCGACCGAAGGGACCTGGGTTCATTACATACGGTTCCGTTCGTCCGAGATCCCCCAAGGGGGGTCGATCCGCCATACCGTTTTGAATGAACGGCCGAAGGCGCTTCATCCCGATCTCGCCGTGGATCGCCGCGGAAACGCGGCGGTGGTCTGGGAGGAAGAGTCCGACGCGCTCGTCCTGATCCGGATCGGTTCCAACGGCCTGCTCTCAAGCCGTCATCTCATCCCGGTTAGAAACAGCACCGAGGGGAGAGCCTTCCCGGCCTTGGCGGCCGATCGGCGGGGGAATATTCATCTGGCCTGGACCGAACCCTCCGGCCGCGCCGACCGGATGGTTTACACGGTTCTGGATCAAAAGGCTTTTCGGCCGCTCATCACCCAGCGCACACTTCATACCGTTCCCTCCGCGCTGGGACAGCGAAAATCGCTCTCGGTGGATCCCTCCGGACAAGTCCGGCTGGAATGGGCCGCCAAGAAGGCCGAGGGACCGGGAAGCGAGATCGCGTCCGACCGCCACCACCTGATCATCCGGGCTGTATCCCCCGCATCACCCGCACAGTCGATTAACCCGCTGATGGCCGGAGGGGTGTCGGATTTGGTGGACCGCCATTTCCACGCGGCTTTAAAGTTATCGAGCCCGCCGGCGGATGAAGGGCTGCCGGGCAAGCGCCTTGAGATCTCCCCGCCGGCAAGGGTGAAGGGTGTTCATCTGTCCTTTTCCTCAAGCGGCCCGGAACGAATGGCGGACGGGATAGAGATTGAAAAAGTTTTAATGAGGCATCTTTTGGAATTTTCGAGCTGGACGGGTGCGCCGCCGAGACGTGAGGAATCATCTCCTTCCTTTCCCGCCCGCCCGGCATCCACCGTAGGACCCCGGCCCATCTTAACGGACATGCCCTTTTCGGATGTCCTAACCCCCGTACCCAATCGTTTCATAACAATGGACTTATCGGATCTTTCTGATTCTCCGATGGCACAGGATTATCATGCTTAAGCGCATTTTGACAACCCGTTCACATCCTATTTCAAGGAGGAAACTCGAGATGAAAAAGTACGCGCTTCTCGGAGCCGGAGTAATGCTGGTGGGGATCCTCGCGTGGTGGGGGATGCAGTCCGCCAGCTTCGCGACACACAACCCGAACGCCGGCTACGACCCGACGACCTTCGGTGTCGGGTATCCCAACGACG
>CAYJTJ010000059.1:0-3306 GCA_964372835.1 uncultured Nitrospirota bacterium | reverse complement strand
CCGGATCGGCCCAGCCCGATCAATCGGCCGGGCGATAACGTGGATGACTATTTGAGCGACCGGCCGAATTCGGACCGGTTTCTGGCCGCAACCGGCGCAACGCTGACCCTGAGCGACCGGACGGGGATTCGGGACTGCGCGCCGGCCGATGTGGCCCAGGGCGAGTGCGATGATGATTTTACGAACCAGATTGACGATGGCAACCCGGATCGCACCGGCCGAGAAGGGACGCATCACGACAATAAGGTCGATAACAGCACAGGGGCCGGTGATAACGGCGGTGGAGTTGCCCAAGCGGGTCCTGGAAACGGCGACGGCAAAGGCATGAGCATCGCTCATGGCGGTGGTGTGTTTCGGCGCGGGCAGGATCGCGTCGGTGCGAAAAACTGCGCGCCGGCCGATGTGGCGAGGGGTGAGTGTGACAAGCCGATCGCCGGGCATGCCGATGACGACTTCCGTCCGGATCGCGATAAAAGCTCCGCCAATGGCGGACGGGGAGCCGGGGGCCAGGCCGTGGATGCGGACCGGGTGACTCCCGCCTATCGGGATAGTATACCCGATGGGACGGTCGACCGCGACCACCGTGATAGTGGTTTCTATAATCATGACCAGACGGCTCGGTCGGCCTCCCTGGAAGGGCCGCAGGATTACTCCCGCGATGGCAAGTCCGATCACGGCGGTCTTGGGTTTGCCCTCTTCGTGAACCCGACGGCGGCACCGGGAACCGGGCCCGCGGGCGCGACCGGATCCGAGGGCGCCGAGGGTTCCGACGGCGACAACTGCTCCTTCTCGCCGGCCGGCCGCGTGAATCCGATGAACGCCATGGCCTACCTGCTGATTCTCATTTCACCCGTCGCGATCGTTGCGATTCGCCGTTGGAGGTTTCGGATGAAGAAGCTCGTTTTCTGGGGCGCGGGGATGCTTCTCGCGGGAGCGGTGGCCTGGCTTGGGATGCAAGATTCAAGCTTCGCCACGCACAACCCCAATGCCGGATACGATCCGGTAAACAATATTGTTGGGGCTCCGAATGATGAGGTCGATGATGACACCCCGGATCATCCGGGCGCGGATAAGAGCAACGACCGCTCCCCGGATCGAGCCCATCGGGATAGGCTCACAAACGACGGCGGTGACGGGATAAGGGACCGATCTTCCAATATGGACAGCGACGCCCCCTCGTACCTGAGGGATGATGGTACGGCCGGTGGGGCGAACGGCACGCCCGACCGCGTGGCGCCGAGGAGCGTTGGGATAAAGGATCATACGCCGGATTGCGGCAACGGCCCCGGCGATGGTAACTGCGGCAACAGCCCCAACGCGGGCGATGATAACCGTGATAATTTTGGCGCGGGGGATGCATTTAATGATAAAACTCCGGACCGGCCGATCGCCATCAACCGGATCGGAGATAATGTGGACGATTCGATTCCGGATCGGCCCAATAAGGATCGGACCCCCGACCGCCATAACGCAAGGGACTGCGTCCCCGCGGACCTGCCGGGCGGCGAGTGCGACGATAACACGACCAACCGTGCCTTTGAGGCCCGGCGTGACCGGTTCGGCCGGGATGCCGCTCCAAACGCCGACTGGACGTTGGATCAGAGCACAAGGGATAACTTCCCGGACCGGCCGAAGGAATTGATACTGGCCAGCGCCGACAATCCAAGGCGGCCGGGGCGGGACGCGACGATTGACCAGGTTCCGGACGGAACACGCGTCCATGCGGATTCGGGCGTGGACGGGACGCCGGATAACCACCCCGATGATCGCAGCGATGGGACTCCGGATCAGCTTGTCCCGCCCAATCGCGACGGGATTCCGGATGGGAACTTCTCCCGCCCGGATCGAGACAGCGGCCGGCACAATCACAATTCACCCTCCCGCGACGCCTATCCCTTCGGGCCTCACGATAATGCGAAGGACAATAAGTCCGACCATGGCGGGCTGGGCTTTGCCCCGTTCCAGAACCCCACCACGTTGCTTCCGACCGGACCGACCGGGGCGGATGGCGGTGTGGGCTCCGATGGGGACGATGGCTGTTCTTTCTCGCCCGCCGGGCGGGTCGGGCCGATGAACGCTCTGGCCTACCTGCTGATACTTCTCACCCCGGTGGCGATCATCGGGATGCGAAAGAAGAGGTTTGGAATGAAGCGATGGATCTTGTTAAGCGGAATGGCGCTCGCGTTGGGCCTCGCGGCCTGGCTGGGGATGCAGAATTCCGGCCTGGCCGGTCACAACGATCCGAACGCCGGGTATGATCCCGTCGCCAATGCGCCGGGCCATCCTCAGGATGACGTTGACGATGAAACTCCCGATGTTCCGGGGGCGGACCGCGATAACGATCGCACGCCGGACCGGAACAGCCGTGATTTCAAGACGGTCAACGCGGGTGATGGGGTCCGAGATCGAAGCCCGAACAGCGATCAGACGCCCGACGCGGGTACCACCGGCCCCGACCGCGCGGCGCCCCGCAGCACGATGAAGGACAACGCGCCGGACTGCGGCGATGGCCCGGGCGATGATGAATGCGGGAACAGTGTGTCGGACGGGGATGAGCATCCGGATAATTTCGGCGCCGGGGATGATATTTCGGACGAAATCCCGGATCGGCCGATCGCGATCAACCGGATCAAGGAGGGTGTCAAGGACGGGGTTCCGGATAATCCGGTCACGGATCGGTACCTTGGGTATAACGGGCTGCCGATGACGGTCTTTGACCGTGTGAATGCACGGGACTGCAATACGGAGGATCTCGCCGCCGGGGAGTGCGACCGGAACACGACCGACTCGAACGATGACGGCAACCGCGATCGTATCGGTCGCGGGGGCGCCGCCACCATTCACGATTTCTCGCTGGATGGCGTCAACTCGGAAGGTGTTCCGGATCGTGATCTGACCGAGGCGGATAATCCGAATCGGCCGGGGCGGGATGCAAGCCCGGATGGGACTCCGGATGGATTGAGGGCGGCGGGTACGGATGGGGCGCCTGATGGTACCCCGTCCCGGACCATTCCGGCCAACCGTGACCGTACGCCCGATGGGGATTCCTCCAGGGGCGATCGGGACCGCGGCCGGTACGATCACACCTCCGCAAGCCGGGATGCTTTTGATTTCGGTCCCGGCGATCGGATCAGGGATAAGAAGGCGGATGAAGGTGGTCTTGGATTTGCGGCCTTTACGACCGATGTGACTCAGCCCCCGACGGCGGTGGGCGATCCCGGCCCGACCGGCCCGACCGGTGATACCGGCGGCAAGGGCGATGACGGATGTTCATTCTCGCCCGAGTCTCGGCCGAACCCCATGGCC
>CAYJTJ010000058.1:4712-11757 GCA_964372835.1 uncultured Nitrospirota bacterium | reverse complement strand
CCGACATACGGGAGATCAGCATTACGAACTCGTTCGGCGTGCCGTCCCGCAGCCCATCGATCTGGCAGGAGGACGTGAGGCGTGCGAAGGGGTATCTCGGCCGCGGCCAGGTTCTGATCGTCAGCTCGATGGGATCCTCGGAAGTTTATCCCGACGCGCCTTCTTTCATCCAGGATTTCGCGCGATCGGCCGCATTGGCGCGCGAGGCCGGGGCCGACATCGTGGAACTCGATCTTTCCTGCCCCAACAGCAACGCGGCCGAGGGGATGGTCTATCTCGACGCGGATCTTTCCGGCGCGATCGCAAAGGCCGCGAAGGCCGAGATAGGAGATGTTCCGCTCCTCATCAAACTGGGGAATTTCTGGAACCGTGATACATTCGAGGCCGTGATCCGCGCGAACGCGCCGCATGTTCAGGGAATCGCGGGGATCAACACCGTGCGAATGACCGTGCTGGATCGAAAAGGGGATCCGGCGATTCCGGGCCGGCCTCAGAGCGGCGTCTGCGGCGCCGGGATCAAGGCTTCCGCGCTACAGTTTGTGAACTGGCTGACCGAGACGCGGAAGCGAAACCGTTACGACTTCATCATCATCGGCGTCGGCGGGATCATGACGCCGGCCGATATCGATGAGTTTCTCGAAAAGGGGATCGAGGCGGTCGAGGTCGCCACGGCCGCCATGTGGGATCCGTATCTCGCGTACCGGCATCATCGGCACCGCGCCTCCACGTAGCGATCGTCGGCTGGGCCTCAGCCCAGACCGCCCTTCGAAAATCCAAATTGACCATGCCCGCCGTACCCATCATCACATTGCTGACCGACTTCGGAACGCGTGATCATTTCGTCGGGAGCATCAAGGGCGTCATACTCGGGGTTAATCCCAATGCGACCCTAGTGGACCTTTCGCATGAGATCGAGCCGTACCGTATCGAGGGGGCGGGCTACATCCTGAAGGCGTCCTACCGCCGCTTCCCGCGAAAGACGATTCACCTGGCTATCGTGGATCCGGGCGTGGGGAGCGCGCGTCGGCCGATACTGGCCGCCACCGGCAACTATTTTTTCATCGCCCCGGACAACGGCCTTTTGAGCGAGGTTTTGGAGGACGACGCGCCGGCCCGAGTCTTCCATATCACGGCCGATCATTATTTCCTAAACCCCATCAGCGCGACATTTCACGCGCGGGATATTTTCGCCCCGGTCGCGGCCTGGCTTTCCAAAGGTGTGGACTGCAGTCATTTCGGCCCGGTCATCGAAGACTACCACAAGCGGCCGATCCCGCGGGTGGAGTCGGACGGGGCTTCGGTGAAGGGTGCGGTGGTTTATATCGACCGATTCGGGAATCTCATCACGAACATCACGCGGAGGGACCTCGAGCCGTGGCTGGCCGAGAAAAAGGATCCCGCAGTCACGATCAAGGGGAAGACGATCCGCGGGCTCAAAGCATACTACGGGCAGGCCGGATCCGGTGAGCTCGCCGCGCTGATCAACAGCGATGACCTCCTCGAGATCTTTTGTTCGCAAGCCAGCGCACTGTCCCACACAGAGGCCGCCTTAAACGATCTCGTCACGGTGAGCTGATCGCCCCCTGTTCCCGGGTCCGGTGGAGCGCCAAACGGTGCCTTCATTTTGACATTTTCGGGCAGCCGGCGTAGGCTTGCCGATATGATGCGATGGAGTGACAGACATGACCTACCGCTTCTCTCGTTACCCATTCCGCCTCCGCCGCCGCCGTCGAGCACCACTCGATCGTTTACAGAAAGACGTGGGCCTGGGCGGCGTGGAGCGGCGAATGCGAATAAAAGGTTGGGAATGTCGGATGGTTCAAGCGGGGCCGGTCTCATGGAAAAAAAAGGAGATAGGACGTGAGAAACGCCCGACCCCCTTTTTTTCTGAAAAAGGTGGGACTTATCTCTTTTTTCTTTTCGTCGCCTTCTTTTTCTTTTTCTTGGCCTTCTTCTTTTTCTTGGCCACGATCGCATCACCTCCTTTGCAAGTCAACATATACCATGAATTCTTTAAAGGAGCAAGTAAAACTTGTTAATTATTTACGGGGTCGCTCGAAATCCCGCTTGAAACTACAAAATATCGTGTTTGAACCGGTGATCCTAGGCATTGAAGGAATCGAATGTGAACGGCGGGCGGACTTAGTATGAAGACCTAATCGCGAAGGGACGCGTTTATAACAAACCGGGATTCTCAAAATATCGTGAGAAAGGAGCCTTATCATGGCGAGCGTGATTTCATGGGCACGGATGATCTTCTCTTTGGCCGTCACGGCTTTGATTCTGATGCCGACAGGGGCCTTCGCGGATTGGGAAGCGAAGCCGTCCCTGCCGAGCGCGCGTTTTGCGCTCGCGACGGTGGCGCTGAACAACGCGCTCTACGCGATCGGAGGAACCATTCGATTGGGACCGGTCCCGACCGTCGATGCGTATGATGCTACGGCCCGGGAGTGGTCCCAGAAATCCCCCCTTTCAGCACCGCGATTCTATTTGACCGCGGCCGCGGTGAACAATAAGATCTATGCGATCGGAGGATCCAATGCGCAAGGTCCGGTCGCCACGGTCGAGGTCTATGACACCGCCTCCGATACCTGGTCTAGAAAAAATCCCCTGCCGGCCGCCCGTTCCTCGCTCGTGTCGGCGGTCGTGAACAATAAGATCTATGCGATCGGGGGGACGACGGAATCGGGTCTCCCGGTGAATACGGTTGAGATGTATGATCCGGAGACCGACACCTGGTCTGCGAAAACTCCCATGCCGACCGCGCGCGCCTATCTGGCCATCGGCGTGGTGAAGAACAAGATCTATGCCATCGGGGGTTACACACTCAAGGGGGTCGTCGGCACGGTGGAAGAGTACAATCCCGCCAGCGACACCTGGACCACAAAAGGGACGATGGCGATGCCCCGCGATTCGCTGTGCGGGGTGGTCTTAAACAACAAGATCTACGTCATCGGGGGATTCACGGGGAAAGCCCAGTCGAATGAGGTTGAGGCGTACGACCCGGAGGCCAATTCTTGGAGGGCGTTATCTCCGCTTACGCATGCCCGGTCTTCACTGAGCGCCGCATCGCTGAACAATATTCTTTATGCCATCGGCGGCGAGTCCGGGACCGGCCCGGTCGATTTTGTAGAGGCCAGCAAGCCGTAGCAGGGGAGGGGAACCATGAAGCGGGCCTGGCGTGTCTTGATCATATCGGCCGTCGCGATCGGGATGGCGGTGATCGCCGCGACGAGCTGGCATTCGGTGGAGGAAATCCATTACCTGAAAACTTTTTATCCGGATCATTTCACTGTGGAGGAGGTGTTCTACGCCGGTGGAGTGGAATTGATCAAGATCGTGCTGATCGGTTTGCCGCTATTCATCATGATTGGGGTGGGGCTTTGCCTATTATGGTATTTGAAGAAGGACACGAAATAGGGGTGCCTTATGGCGAATGGAATAAATTTATAGGACACGCGCCCCGATCCCCTGGGATCAAGCCTTGGCGGCGCGCTTGCGCTCGTTTTCGTCCAGGATCCGCTTCCGAAGCCGCAGGGAGAGCGGCGTGACCTCGACGAGTTCATCGTCCCCGATGAACTCGATCGCCTGCTCAAGCGAAAGCAAATGGGCCGGCGTGAGCTGAATGTTCTCGTCGCTTCCGGCCGCGCGCATGTTGGTCAGCTTCTTCGACTTCAGGGGATTGACGACGATGTCGTTCTCCCGCGAATGCTCTCCGACGATCATCCCCGCGTAACATTTCACGCCCGGGCCGACGAAGAGGGTTCCGCGTTCTTGAAGATTGTACAGTGCGTAGGCCACGGTCTCGCCCGGCTCCATCGCGATCAAGACGCCCCGCGTCCGATTAGGGATCTCGCCCTTGTGCGGGCCGTAGCTGTCGAAGATGTGATGGAGAATACCGGTTCCCTTGGTTTCGCTGATGAACTCGGACTGGAGACCGAGCAGCCCGCGCGCCGGAATGCGGTACTCGAACCGGACCCGCCCGTCCGCTCCGATCAGGTGATTGAGGACTGCGCCTTTTCGTTTGCCGAGCTTTTCGATCACCGTGCCCTGGTGGGCTTCCTCGACATCCACCGTTAATAGCTCGTACG
This sequence comes from uncultured Nitrospirota bacterium, assembly GCA_964372835.1. Classification (GTDB taxonomy): domain Bacteria; phylum Nitrospirota; class Nitrospiria; order JACQBZ01; family JACQBZ01; genus CAYJTJ01. The sequence continues at coordinate 7,666 of CAYJTJ010000058.1, read as the reverse complement.
GCTCAAGCGTCTGGCCTTCGACCTCCCGGAGAATGACGCGGGGTTTGGAGACGGCGAGCTCGTAGCCTTCCCTTCGCATATTCTCGATCAGAATGGCCAGGTGCAGCTCCCCTCGACCGGACACCTTGAAGACATCGCCGCCATCGGTTTCCTCGATGCGAAGCGCCACGTTGGTTCGAAGCTCGCGGAAAAGGCGCTCGCGGAGATGACGGCTGGTGAGGTACCGCCCTTCGGTGCCGGCCAGGGGGGAGGTGTTCACCATGAATTCCATCGTCAGTGTCGGCTCGCCGATCTCGATCGGCGGGAGCGCGCGGGACTCCTCCGGATCCGCGATCGTCTCGCCGATCTCGATCGCTTCCAGGCCCGCGATCGCGACCACCTCGCCCGCGTGGGCCGATTCGAGATCGATGCGGTCCAGTCCGTGGAAACCGTACAGCTTCGTCACGCGGCCTTTTTCGATGCTGCCGTCCCGCTTGACGCGTGCGATCGGGCTTCCCACCTTGAGGACGCCGTTTTCGATCTTGCCGATCGCGATCCGGCCGACATAGTTATCGTGATCGAGCGTGGTGACCAGCATCTGAAGCGGGAGGTCCGGATGCCCGGACGGAGACGGGACATGCGACAGGATCGTCTCAAACAGCGCGCCGAGGTCTCCCCGGGGGTCATCGAGGTTCCTCACCGCGTAGCCTTCCTTGGCGGAGGCGTAGAGGATCGGAAAGTCGAGTTGGTGATCACTGGCGCGGAGCTGGGCAAAAAGATCGAAAGTCTGGTTGACCACCTCGTCCGGCCGGGCACCGGGGCGGTCAATTTTATTCACCACGACGATTGGGCGAAGGCCGAGCTGGAGCGATTTGGCCAGGACGAACTTGGTCTGGGGCATCGGCCCGTCCACGGCATCCACCAGGAGCAGAACACCGTCCACCATCTTGAGAATCCGTTCGACTTCTCCGCTGAAATCGGCGTGGCCGGGGGTGTCGACGATGTTGATCCTGCGCCCCTGGTAGAGGATCGCGGTGTTCTTCGCGAGGATCGTGATCCCGCGTTCACGCTCGAGATCGTTCGAATCCATCACGCGTTCCTGGACGGCCTGGTTCGATCGGAAGGTGCCGCTCTGTCGGAGCAGCCCGTCCACGAGCGTTGTCTTCCCGTGATCGACATGCGCGATGATCGCGATGTTGCGGATATTTTCCTGAGTGCTCACGTTCATAATCGGGCCCCCCGGTTCTCGACTTATCGGGAGTCCCTGTGCCCCGGATGCGAGCCGTTTCCCTCAAACCCGGCCATCACGATCTGGGGAATCCGGGTTCCGATATACCGTTCGATGTTCCGCAGGCTTTCCCGTTCGGTGGGGGAGACCAGCGAGATGGCATCCCCGGTCGCCTCGGCCCGGGCGGTCCGCCCGATTCGATGGACATAATCCTCGGGGGCCTCGGGAATCTCATAGTTGACGACGTGAGAGACCAACTTTACGTCGAGGCCCCGCGCGGCGAGATTGGTCGCGACCAAGACCCGAACGCTCCCGTTGCGAAAGGCCTCGAGGGCCTTGGTCCGAGCGTTCTGGCTCTTGTTGCTGTGGAGCGCCTCGGCCCGGTTCCCGCTTTGCTTGAGCTGGGCCGCCAGTTTGTTCGCGCGATGTTTCGTCCGTGTAAAAACGAGCACCCTGGACATTCGTTCTTTTTCAATCAAGTGCATGAGCAGTTCCCGCTTGCGTGTCGCCTCAACCGGGTAGACCACCTGACGGATGCCGCCGGCCGGGGTTCCCTGGCGCGCGATTTCGATGACCTCGGGCTGCTTGAGAACTTCGCGGGCCAGCTTCCGGATCTCTTCGGGTATGGTGGCCGAGAAGAGCAGTGTCTGGCGCTCGGTCGGGACGCTCTTTAGAATTCGCCGAATGTCCGCGATAAAGCCCATGTCCAGCATCCGATCGGCCTCATCAATAACCAGGACCTCCAGGTGCTTGAAGGAGACGTGTCCCTGGCCCATGTGGTCCAGTAACCGGCCCGGCGTCGCGATAAGGATGTCCACCCCCCGCCGGAGCGCCTCGGTCTGCGGGTTGATGGACACGCCCCCCAGGACGACCGCCGTCCGAAGACGGAGGTGACGGCCGTAAGTCTGAACGCTCTCGTGAACCTGCGCCGCCAGCTCGCGTGTGGGAACCAGGATCAAGGCCCGAAGCGACGGCGACCGACCCTTCTGCAGGCGGTTTAACATCGGAAGCGTGAAACCGGCGGTTTTGCCTGTTCCGGTTTGAGCGGAGCCGATGACGTCCCTCCCTTGCATGATAGCCGGTATCGCCCTTGACTGGATCGGCGTCGGGGTGACATAGTTTTTGGCCCCCACGGCGCGAAGGATCTCGGGGCTTAATCCAAAAGTTTCAAATGACATCTTATTTTCTCTCCTAATTATAGTTTATCACGGGACATAAGTCCCCTATCGTTTTGAAAGGACGTGCGACGGCCTCGGGGGCGCGTGTCTCCATCGCTTCCATGCGACAGATCCGAACCGGACCCGGCCTTTCCCTTGAATTGAAGAACCCTTTAGAAGGGGGGTGCGAAATCAGGTGGACGGACTAGACGGCCCAAGAACCGTTTTAGGGGAGGTTTCATTGGGCAGCCCCTGATGTCCCTGCATTGAGGTGGGATTTTCTTAGGGGTGATAAGCGAATTCCGCCTCGTGGTTCATCAATAGCGAAGGAAGTATACCATAAGGTGGTCGCGTTTGCAAAGAAAAATTTAACCCCCTCAATTCGGACAGTTTTCTTCCGGCATTCGTGGGCGCCGATCCCTATGCCAAGGCCTACGAGCGGGGTGTCAAATTGATCGGGGCGACGGCCCATTATGTGACCGAGCAGCTTGACGCGGGTCCGATCATCGAGCAGGATCTTCAGCGGGTGGATCATCGCCACTCGATTGAGGAACTCAAGCGGATCGGGAAATACATCGAGCGGATGGTCC
>CAYJTJ010000058.1:0-4612 GCA_964372835.1 uncultured Nitrospirota bacterium | reverse complement strand
CCCGTCCTAGGACGCGGGGACGAACTTAAGGGCGAGCCCGTTGTTGCACCAGCGCTGGCGTGTCGGCGGCGGACCGTCGTCAAACAGATGCCCCTGATGGCCTTCACAGCGGGCGCAGTGATATTCGGTCCGCGGAAAGAGCAGCTTAAAATCGGTCTTGGTTTCGAGGCGCCCTTCAATAATAGTGAAGAAACTGGGCCAGCCCGTTTTGCTGTCGTACTTCATCTCCGAGGTAAACAGCGGAAGCTCGCACCCGGCGCAGACATACTGCCCCTTCTTTTTATTATCCAGAAGGGGGCTGGTGAAGGGGCGCTCGGTCCCCTCTTCTCGTAAAATCCGAAACTGATCCGGGGTCAATAATTCCTTCCACTCAAGGTGAGAGCGGCGGATTTTTTCGATCTTAAATGGTGATTCCTTCGTCTGCCCGAATCCCTTCCGGACGAACAGGCCGGCCAGAATCATTCCGAAGAGGCCCCGGATCAATCCTCGTCGTGTGATCGCCATCGGTTCCTCCTTATCCCCAGAGTTCCTTAAGCCGCTGATCCCGGCCGCAGTTAAAGCGGTAAAGTTTGTAACGGACCGGATTCTTTTTGTAGAAATCCTGGTGGTATTCCTCGGCCTCATAAAAGGCCCCGGCCGGGACGATTTCCGTGACGATCGCCTCCTTGAAGGGTTTCGTCTTCATCAATGCGGTCTTTGATTCCTCCGCCAGAAGTCTCTGGCCCTCGTCAGTGAAGAAGATCGCCGTTCGATACTGATTCCCCGAGTCGCAAAACTGGCGGTCGGGTGTGGTCGGGTCAATATTGTGCCAGAAGACGGTGAGGAGTTTTTCGTAGCCGACCTTCTCCGGATCATAAATTACCCGGATCGCCTCGGCGTGTCCGGTGACTCCGGCCGAGACCTGCTGATAGGTTGGATTCTTCGTCCGTCCGCCGGTGTAGCCCGAGGTGGTCGAGATGACGCCGTCGAGTTTATCGAACGGCGGCTCCATGCACCAGAAGCAGCCCCCCGCGAAGGTGGCGGTGGAGAACTTTCCATCGGCCCCGGTGGACTTTTCACCGGCATGGGGGGTCGGCCCGAACTGGAATCCGATCAACCCCGAGACCAACAGAACTCCCAAAACGCGGAGGTATTTCATGAGGACCTCTCCTTATCTTAATGACACACTAACCCTCTCTCAGCATCGTATCATTATAAGGATATCACTCTATTGTTCCTTGGCGCTACATTTTTTTGATCGGCTTCCGTTGACAGCCTCCGTCGATCTGGTTTAAAGTAACTCCCGCGATGGCGACCAAGCGGCTATATATCAAGACCTTCGGCTGTCAGATGAATGTTCACGACTCGGAGCGGATCAGCGGACTACTTCGCGATGAAGGGTACCGACTGACCGAGAAACCCGAGGAGGCCGATATGATCATCGTGAACAGCTGCAGCATCCGAGAAAAATCGGAGCAGAAGGCCTACAGCGATCTGGGCCGGTTTGCCGATCTCAAGCGCCGGAAACCCGGACTGATCCTCGGAATGGCCGGATGCGTTGCGCAACAGGAAGGGGAGGCGGTCCTAAAGCGATTCAAGGGACTCAACCTCGTCTTCGGCTCTTCCAACATCGAAAATGTTCCGCAGATGCTCCGGACGATTACGGGTGATCCGCGGCCGGTTGTGATGGTTTGCGAGCCGCCGGGCCCGCCGAAAACGACGCCGGCCGAACGCAAGGACACCGTCCGCGCCTGGGTCTCGATCATGGAGGGCTGTGACCGACACTGCGCCTTTTGCGTCGTTCCGACGACCCGGGGCCGCGAGCGGAGCCGGCCGAGCGCCGAGGTCGTCCAAGAGGTGCGTCACCTGGCCGAGTCGGGCTATCGAGAGATCACGCTCCTGGGACAGACCGTGAATTCCTACGGGAAAAACTTGGGCGAGGGCGTGGAGTTCGCCGATCTGATCCGGATGCTCAACGCGGTGGAGGGGATCGAGCGGATCCGGTTTATGTCGCCTCATCCAAGCGACATGACCCCAAGACTGATCGAGACCATGGCCGAGCTTCCGAAGGTCTGCGAGTTCTTACACCTGCCGGTGCAGTCCGGATCGGACGCCGTGCTCTCGCGGATGGGACGGGGATACACTCTTGGTGAATACCGCAGGACGATTTCATACCTGAGGGGCCGGATCCCCGGGATCGCGCTGTCCACCGATATCATCGTCGGGTTCCCGGGAGAAACGGAGGAGGATTTCCAGAAAACTCTTGACGCGGTGGCCGAGTTCGAGTTCGACAATGTCTACTCCTTTAATTATTCCCCCCGGCCCAACACGCCGGCGCTCCGGATGGAAGACGCGGTTCCGGAATCGGTGAAGGAGGAGCGATTTAAGCGTCTGGCTGTATTGGAACGGCGTCTCGCACGGGAAAAGAACCAGGCACTCGTGGGAGGCCTGCAAGAGGTGCTTGTGGAGAGTCGAAGCAAACGTGACCGGTCGAAGATGACCGGCCGGACCCGGTCCAACAAGATCGTGCATTTCGACGGGGACGAGCGTGAGATGGGCCTCCTCTTAGACCTCAAAATCGTATCCGCATCGGCCACCTGCCTCGAGGCCGCCCGTTGAGTGAGAGCCCAACGGTATCGATGAGCCCGCCCCTTTCGGCCGGGCAGATTTTTTTTCGCTACTGGCTGCCTGTTGTTCTCTACGCCCTGCTGATTCTCTACCTGTCCTCTTTGCCGATTAAGATTCGGCAGATTCCGTTCCGAAATTACGACAAGGTTTTTCATATGATGGAGTACGGACTGTTTGCCCTTCTTTGGTATCGGGCCATACGGGTGACCGGGGTTCGGGTTTCCTTCATGGGGCCCGGGGTGTTGACGTTTCTCGTCTGCGCGCTGTTCGGGGTTCTGGACGAGATCTATCAGATTTTCACCCCTTACCGTATTTCGGATCTCTACGATGTGGCGGCCGATTCCGCGGGGTCGCTGTTCGGGGTCATTGCGGCGGTGTTCAGAGACCGGATGAGGCGGCGATGAAGATCGCCTTTTACACGATGGGCTGCAAGGTCAACCAGTTTGACACGGCCGTGCTATGCGAACTGGCCCGCGGCCGGGAGCATACCGTCGTCCCGTTCGAACGGGAAGCGGACATTTACGTGATCAACACCTGTTCGGTCACCCAGAGGAGCGATCAGGAGGCCCGGCGACTCATCCGCAAGGTGAAAAGGGCCCGCCCCGGCGCCCGTGTCGTCGTCACGGGATGTTATGCCGAGACCCATCCGGATGAGCTTCTCAAAATCGAGGGCGTGGATCTCCTCCTGGGCAACGCCGAGAAATTCGACTTGATGAACTTCATCGACGGGTGCGGGCGGACCGTCGGCCCGACATCGCATATCGGCGGCCTCCGCGGGTTGGATTCCCTCACGCAGCCGCTGATTCGCGAATTTCCCGATCATACGCGCGCCTTCATCAAGATTCAGGACGGTTGCGACTACGCCTGCTCTTTCTGCCTGATCCCGCGGGCCCGGGGAGCCGGGCGGAGCCTTGAGCCGGAACGCGTGATCGAGCAGGTCCGTTCTCTCGAGGAAACCGGGTTTGGCGAAGTCGTTCTCACCGGGGTCAACCTTGGGACGTATGGACGGGATTTTAGCCCAAAGCGATCGCTGGCGGAGATGCTGGTCCTGCTTCTCGATCGAACGAGGATCCCCCGGATCCGTCTCAGCTCGATCGAACCGAAGACGTGGACACCGGAGCTGATCGAATCGATCGCATCATCCAAGCGGGTCTGCCGACATTTTCATGTCCCGCTCCAGAGCGGAGATGACGGGATACTTTACGAAATGAACCGGCATTACGGCCGGCGGTTTTACCGGGATCTCGTCCGTTCGCTGGCCGGGCGGTTTCCCGGGGCCGGTATCGGCGCGGATGTCATGGTTGGATTTCCGGGGGAAGGGGAGGCCGAGTTCAACAACACGCTTACCCTCCTTGAGGAACTGCCGATGAGCTATCTTCATGTTTTTCCCTACTCGCCTCGGCCCCAAACCCCGGCCGGCGAGAGGGACGACACGGTACAGAATGATAAAATCGAAGAACGGGCCCGCGCGCTCCGTCGGCTTTCGCTCGAGAAGGGCGAAAAATTTGTGCGATCGTTTGTCGGCCGCGAAGTCGAGCTTCTCGTTGAGAAGGAGCGGGATACCGCCACCGGCAGTTTCCTGGGACTGACGGACAATTATATTAGGGCCGAGGTGGAAGGGCCGGAGGCATTGAAAAATCGGCTGGTGAAGGCCCGGATCACGGGGATGGCGCGGGGAAGAGCCGTTGCCGTCCTCGCCGGCAACCCGCCGACCGGCGATTCACGGGAGCGATCGGGCCCCCCGCTTAGGACGGTTCGCGCGCCGGGACCGAAATCTCGTCCCGGCTAAATATAATGGTTGACACAATTTAATAGGTATGTTATAAAATCAATTCACTTCGGGCCGGATTAATATCCCGGGGCGAGTGGAAGGTTTCGGGTCTTTGAAAACTAAATAGCGTGTGCCGTTTGTAGATTGGGTCCAGTCTCAAATTTGAGTAGAGATTCTTCGGAGAGTTTGATCCTGGCTCAGAACGAACGCTGGCGGCGCGCCTAACACATGCAA
>CAYJTJ010000057.1:0-12068 GCA_964372835.1 uncultured Nitrospirota bacterium | reverse complement strand
ATTTGACGACCCCCGGCCAGAAACCGGAGGAAGCCTGGCGGATGATCGAGGAGATGGGGTTGGAGGTGGAAGGGCTGATGGGCGAGGTGCCGAAATAAAGGCCGGACGATCGTCGCGATGAAAGCGCGCTATCTGGGCCATGTCGTCTTTTATGTGAGGGATCTTAAGCGGTTTCTGTAGCAAAAAGCGTCCGTGCCGCTGCGGCTCGGTTTGAATCTTTAGACAGGAAAAGAATACGAATTGAAATTCACCCGATATTTTCTTTATATCAGGCAACGACCGGATCGTGCTAAAATAAAAATGGAATGGATTGAAGATACTGTAAATAATCCAACCCATACGGATGTTCAATTGGACGGGAGAATAAGAAAGTGGAAAAAGATTGAGGAAGAGGGGAAGTTTCTACGGGTCATCTTGCTTCCCGATGGGGAAACCGTTCACAATGTTTTCTTTGATAGGACCTTTAAGGGAGGAACGAGATGAAAATCAAGTACTTTTCAGATACCGACACTGCGTTAGTAGAATTTTCTGATCGCAAGGTTTCTGAAACAAAAGAAATAAACGAGAATATTTTTATCGACTTAGATGCGTCCGGTAATTTAGTAACCATGACCATTGAGCATGCTCGGAGGCAAGCCCATCTTCCGGATTTGTCATATGAGCAAATAGAAGAGGAACCGCCTAACAAGGTACTGCAGCGAACGCCTCGGGCGCGGCACCGCTGAGCTTGGTTGTTCAACCGCTACCGAGACGAGATGGGCACGATGCGAAAAGAAGTTCAGTTTCATTATGATCGGGAAGCGGATGTGCTGTATCTTTCAGTAGGGAAGCCTCAAAAGGCGAAGTCGGTTGAGATGGGAGACGACTTTGTTCTTAGATTGCATCCCAAAACAGCGGAAGTGGTTGGGTTGACCATTATTGATTTCTCAAAACACTTTCCCCAACTGGATCCCTCGCATATCAAACTTCCAAGCGAAGGCTCATTTGATCCGGCAAAGATTCTGGAACAGATTCTTGCGCCTCAGACTGGATAGCAGTTTACATTTTAGCGTCGAATTTACTCTTACGTTTAGAGTAGCTTAAGACAAGGCAAACCAGGTGTCCATTCATGAAGGCGCGCTATCTGGGCCATGTCGTCTTTTATGTGAAGGACCTCGAACGGTCGCTGGCGTTTTATCGCGACCTGCTTGGATTCAAAGAGGTCGGCCGGATTTTTGACGGGAAGGCCGCGGCGCTGACCTCCGGACGGACACATCATGAGTTCCTGTTCATCGAAGTCGGCGAGGCGCCCGGCCCGCCCACCGGGCATCGGATCGGGCTTTATCACATCGGAATCAAGATCGGCGATTCGCTCAACGAACTCCGTGCGGCGCGGATCGAGCTGGAAAAGACCGGCGTGACGATCACCGGAATGAGCGATCACACCGTGACTCAGAGTCTTTATCTGGCCGATCCGGACGGGAACGAGGTCGAGCTCTATGTCGACGCCGATCCGTCCATCTGGAAAAAGAACCCCGCCGCCGTCCTCGCCCCGATCAAGCCGTTACGATTGTAACTAATCTTGATTTTTTGGTTGATCGGGTTTAATCTCAAGCCGATTCGATCAGAAGGAGATCCTCGCATGGAGTCCCATCCGGCGTCCATACCCGTCACGGTGGACAAAAGCCACCTGATCACGATCGGCGAGAAACTCTACGCCGAGAGCATCGAGCTGGTCCGGGAGTTGGTGAACAACGCCTACGATGCCGACGCCGTCGAGGTGCGAATTACGCTGGAGGAGGACCGGATCGAGGTGACCGACAACGGCGCCGGAATGGACCTGGAAGGCCTACGGCAGTATTTCAATATCGGATCCTCCGAGAAGAAACTCCATCCCCGTTCCAAAAAAATGGGCCGGGACCAGATTGGCCAGTTCGGAATCGGAAAGTTCGCCAGTCTGGCCGCCGCCGGCTCCTTTACCGTCGCAACCCAGCAGGGTGATTTCGCGGCCGCGGTGACCTTTGATAAAGAGCAATGGGAGCGGCAGGGCTCCTCCTGGGAGTTGCCGCTGACGGTTCGGCCGGCCGATCCGCTCCGTGGAAACGGGACGACCGTCACCTTGAGCAAGCTCACCCGGCGGTTCGAACCGGAAGAGGTGGAACGGCGGTTGGTCGAGTCCGTACCGCTCAAGGCCGAGGAGTTTCGGGTCGTCTTGAACGGAAAGCCGGTCCAGTCTAAAAACTATCCGGGTCAACGTATACCCTTCCTGGAAGGAACGGCCTTTGGCCCTGTTCACGGCGAGATCGTCCTGTTGCCGTCCTCTCAAGTCTCCGCGACGGATCCAATGGGAATCGAGTGCAAAGTAAAGCAGGTGACCGTCCGGCGGGAGCTGTTTGGGATGGAGGCTTGGGGCCGCGAGATGGCCCGCGTGCGTGGAGAAGTCCATGCCGATTTTCTTCCCGTCACGAGCGACCGGAGCGGGTTCGTCCTCGACAGCGAGGCCTACCGGGCTTTTATGCAAGTGATGCAGGGAGTGATGCTGGAGGTTCGGCAGGCCTTGATCCGCCAAGAGGGCGAGCGGGAGAGCCGCTCCGTCCGCCGCTCGTTGAGGGAGGCGCTGCACCGTGTCCAGTCTGCCTTGTTCCGTCATCCGGATCTGGCCCCGGCGGGGATGGTGCCAATATCGTCCGGAACCGGCGGAGTGGGCGGCGCCGGTTTGGTTGTTTCGGCGGATGACAAGCCCAAGGTTGAGAACGTCGGCGCCGAGACGGCGCCGAAAAAGGCGGCGAAGAAACCCCGTGTGAAAAAGCCCAAGGCCGTGGCGCTGACGCCCAATGCGATCATCCAGCGGCTCAAGCTCGGGCAGACCGGTGTCTCCTGCTGCCTGGATCAGTTCGGGCCGGACGGGCCGGAATGCTTCACCGAAGGGCGCGTGATTTATATCAACCGGGACCATCCCCTCTACAAGCGCCAATTAAAAAACCGCGAGGCCCACACCATGCACCTCGCGCGGCTGCTGACCCAGGAGATTACACTAATGAAGGATCCAAAAGACAGCCGCCAGGCCTTCGCCCGCCAGAGCGATCTCCTCCGCGCCGCGTTCCGGGAGGATTGAGGGCTCTCGTAAGGGACCTTTCCCTCGCCGATTCTGTTTATGCAGAATTCTGTAAATAAAAAAACTCAGCTTTCCCAGCCGCCGACAAATTGGCTTCTTGGCTGCGTACCAGAATTCAGGCGGGACGCCCTCGGTACTCTGATGAAGTACGCGATGTGCGGCGATGTGGTTAAGGTCCCCTATGGACTCATCGTCGATCTCGTCAAGCGCCGACGAGGGACCGCAGCCTATCTCCTCAACCATCCCGACGATATCAAACATGTGCTGGTCACAAACGACCGAAACTACCGGAGGATCGAATTTCCTCCAGCGGCAAAACGGGTGTTTGGCCGGGGCCTGATTATCAGTGAGGACCCCCTTCACCGTAAACAGCGACGGATGATACAGCCCTACTTTCACCGCCAGCGGATTGTCTCCTATGCCGAAATCATGGTCCAGAAAACCCGGCAACACATTCAGGGCTGGCACGATGGAGCCACCGTGAATGTTGCCCGGGAAATGATGCAGCTCACCCTTTCCGTTGCCTGCAAGGCCTTCTTTAACATGGATCTTACAGACAAGACAAATGAATTGACCCAGGCCGTGACCGTGGGGCAGCACCACATCACCCGTCAGTTTCGCTCTTTTACCGCCATGCTGACGCCCGAATTTATCCCAACCAAAAACAACGTCCAGTTTGGTAAAGCCATCCGTAAACTCGATCACACGATTTTGGGGATCATCCAGACACGTCGCGCCAGCGGCGAGCGGCCCAATGACGTCTTGTCCATGCTGCTCGACGCACGGGACGAAGAGGATCATCCCATGAGTGATCAGCAGGTGCGGGATGAAGCCCTGACCCTGTTTCTGGCCGGCCACGACACAACGGCCAATGCCCTGGCCTGGACTTGCTACCTGCTTGCCCAGCATCCTGAGGTGGAAGCACGGCTTCTCGACGAACTGAAGAGGGTCTTGAATGGGCAGCCTCCCTCCGCAGCCGATGTGCCGAAGCTTATCTATACGGAGATGGTTTTTTCAGAAGCGATACGACTCTATCCCCCGGCATATTTGCTTTCCCGCACAGCCCTGGGTGATGACAGGTTTCCCTGCGGCGTGGGGATTCCCGCAGGCGCGGATGTATGGCTGTGCCCCTATGTGATTCACCGAGACTCAAGATTTTTCCCAGATCCGGAGCGGTTTGACCCTGAGCGGTTTAGCGAAAAGTCAAAGAAGGATCGTCATCCTTATGCCTATTTCCCCTTTGGCGGCGGTTCCAGGATGTGCATCGGTGAATCCTTCGCCGAGATGGAAGGCGTCCTGCTCATCGCCACCATTGCTCAACACTTTCAAATGATGCTGCTTCCCGGCCAGACCATCGTACCGGAGCCATTAGTCACGCTGCGTCCAAAGAATGGCATCCTGATGCAACTGAGTAAAAGGAGAGTTGGTCATGGATGAACATATCCGGCCTGATTTTACCTCCATAGCTTTGATCATGATCGATATCCAGCGGGATACGCTTGATGGAGAACCGTTTGAAGTTCTCGGGACATCGGCAATCTTACCGAGGATGAAACGATTTGTACGGTAAGAAGTCGACCTGTCATTAATTCCTGTCATATAGATTACCAAGCCAAGCGACTAATAAACGAACGCGGACTTAAACAAGTGGACGGCGAAGAGCTTCGGGCTCATCTCGAATAGTACCATCGCGACAGCTATACCTGGGCCCTTTGCTGCTGCGCGCGGGATGCCGGGGAGGCCGAAAATGTTCTCCAAACCGTCTATCTCAAGGTTTTGGAAGGAAGGGCGCGGTTTGATGGCAGGTCAAGTTTTAAAACCTGGCTTTTTGCCGTGATTCGAAAGACAGCGGCCGATGAGCGCCGGAGGAATTGGTTTTTCCGATCCAGGCTGATCCAGTACATGCCGAATTCGGAACAAGCAGCCCGAGAAAAGAGTGCGGATGAGAATACTTATTCGTCAGAGATTCGATTTTTGTTTCAGCAGGGTCTTACTATTTTGGCGAAGCGGCAACGAGAAATCCTGCATCTGGTCTTCTACCACGACCTTACCTTGGAAGAGCCCGCCGACGTAATGGGGGTGTCGGTCGGCTCAGCCCGCACGCATTATGAGCGGGGCAAAAAACGGCTCCGTCAATGGATGGAGCGATCAGGAGGTTTTGAATGAGTCAGGATTGGAATGAAGGGAAAATGAAGGAACTGTTCGGTGAATTAAGACGGGAGGATGAGCAGCTCTCGCCGCCCTTCGTCCGGGATTGGGGGCAGGCTTCGGCCCGAATGGAGAAACTCCGGCGGCTTCGGCCCGCTTTTCAGATCGCCGCTCTGGCGATGATCCTCATCATCCTGGTCGGTTCGGTGGTGATCGCCTTCAAACAACAGACCCCTCCCTTCTCGGATCTGGTCTGGGGCATCCGATTCGATAATCCCGCCCAGGCCCAGTCTGTCTGGTTCGATCAACAACAGGAGCGTTCTCAAAAGGACGATAGGAGGAGGCTTCCATGAAGACCGGGGCGCTTTATTCGGGTGTCTTCGGGTTCTTTCTGGCGACCGTTGCCATCTATTTTGACGCCTGGTGGCATGTTACAATCGGAAGGGACACCTTCTGGATTCTGCCCCATCTGGTTCTCTATTCCGGTATTGGTTTAAGTGCCTTGGGTTTTATACGACAAGCCTTTGCGCGATGGAAGGAACAATCTCCCTGGGAAGGCCCCCTAAAAGGCTGGGGTCTCGGCGTGATGCTCATCTTTGTCTCAGCCCCGTTCGACGAACTCTGGCATCGCATCTTTGGGAAAGAATCAATTGATGGGCTCCAGATCATCTGGAGCCCGCCCCATCTGTTACTCTTCGGCGCGATGATCACAGTAGGGGTAAGCCTGCTGCTGGCCCTGATTCGGGTGCAGGAGAAAGAACAAAAGGATTTTTTATCCGCGCTGATCCTGTTAACCTTTGCAGGAATAAACGGGATCTTTGTTCTACTGTTGATGCCGTTTAGTCCGGTGAACTTTCGGATTCTGGAATTTTGGGGGGCGTTCATCTTTTACTATTTCATTGTCATCTGGCGTATTGCGGCGCTGGAGGTGCTCCAGCGGCCGGTTCTGGCCTATCTGGCCGCCTTTCACTGGTTCTTCTTAAGCTTCCTGATTCTGCCTGACGTGATGATGCAGAGAATCGAGATTCTCCAACTTCTCATCCTAGTCGCGGCGGGGGTTCTGGCCGGCGGCATCGGTGACGTCACGTTCGTGGCGCTTCGGAAGGTCTTCGAAGGGATGACACGTCGAGTGGCTCTTCCTGTTCTGGTTGGACTCATCTACATGACGGCGGATGTCCTCCTGGTGAATCCATTCTTTAATCTGTATCTTCGCACGGGGCATTACGAGCTTCATCCATTCGTGACGGGGAATTGGGCATTCGATATCGCCTCATCCTTCCTGATGATGATCGCCGGTGGCTTCGCGGGATATTGGGGTGGGCCGCAGCTCGGCCGATGGCTTCTGTCCTCTTATCCGCATCCGAGAGTCACAGCAGGGACCGGAAGGTATCAGATTCCTCTCATGATGGCGGTCTTGGCTTTCGTCTTCGGCATAACCATCATCACCCTGTCGAATCCCTTGGTATTGGAAAGCGACGGACCCCGGCTCTTTGGAGAAGATAACCCCATGGGTCAGATTCCCGCCTCGCTTAAGTTTGAAAGAAAGAGGTGGTGGTATTATTCTGTCCCCTCCATCTGGGTTGGCCCGGATGGGCAACGTGTCGCCTATGAGGCCAAAGGGGAGAAATGGCGGATGGTGGTGGACGGTGCAGTAGGAAAGGAATATGATTGGTTTCCTTACAACGATCTTCCCAAGTTCAGCCCGGATGGGAAGCGATTCATGTATGCCGCCGTTCAAAATGGAAAGTGGCTGATCGTCGTGGACGGGACGGAAAGCCGGGTATACGACGCCCTGTACCTGGGCTACGTCTTCTCCCCGGATAGCCGACGGACCGCCTTTTTGGCCATTCAGGGGGAGGAATTCGGAATGAAGAAGTTCGTCCCCGTGATCGATGGAATCGAGGGGCCGGAGTACGATGAGATCGGCCTCTTCCCAAACTATTTTAAGCCGGATACCTACAATGGGGGCGGCGTGATGATAGGCGGCCAACATCTGATGGTTGCCTCGGAGGTCGAACGAGAACATCCGATTACGGACGGTCCGGACCGGGTCTTCGATGCCCTGTGGGTCGGCTTCAGTCCCGACGGTCGCCACGTCGCCTACAACGCCAAGCGCCAGGGGACCTGGAAGGTGGTCCTGGACGGTTTAGAAAAGGGGAATTACGAGCGGACTGTTCCTTTCGGCGGCTTGGATCAGCGGCTTTTCTTTGGGCCGGATGGAAAACGGGTCGCCTATGCAGCCCGACGCGGGGGGAAGTGGTTTGCGGTCATCGACGACGTCGAAGGTCCTCCCTATGATTTTGTCGAAGGGCTCTTTGGGGGCCGGTTCAGCCCTGACGGTCGGCGTGTGGCCTACACTGCGATGCGGGACAGAAAGTGGTTTGTGATCATCGATGGAGTCGAAGGAAAAGGTTATGAGCGTGTGGCCCCCCCTTATTTCAGCCCAGATGGCAAGGTAGTCTATTTCGCCTATCAGAACAACCAGGCGTTTCTCGTCGTTAACGGCGCGGAGGACCTGATCGGGCCGGATTCATGGACAGCATTTCCCCATCTGGTCTTCAGCCCGGACGGCCAACGACGGGCCTACGCCGTTCCGGGATCCCAAAAGTGGAGGATGATCGTTGACGGCCAGGCGTCGAAGGAGTACTATTCGATGAGCGATCCTCGTTTCAGTCCGGATGGCCGGCATGTGGCCTTTGCTGCCGCGTTAGGACGACGGTGGCGGGTGGTGGTGGATGGTCGGGAAGGGAAAGTCTATGATGCGATAGCCGGTCTGAGGTTTGAGTCTCCAAACGTCTTGAGCTATATTGCGGTGGAAGGCCGCTCCATTTTTCGAGTGGTACACACGCTTGATTCGCCCGATCTCCACTGACATGCCGGATCTTATTCGGGCAGAAGACATTGGTCCATGACTAGAAAATCGATCCGTCAAGATAAACCTTAACGCCGTGATCGTTTGGATGTTTTCCCCGCCGCTCGGCACCGGATCGCCTTTTGAGCCCAAAGGATGAATTGATCGGAATCTTCCATCACCTCGACCGGGACTTCATAGTAGGTCTTCAGCGTCATCTTTGCGTTGGGCCGAAAGGGCTTCATGCCCATTTCGATATAGGCCCGTGCGGTCGAGGGGTCGGTCTTAAAATAGAGCCGGCTTTTATGGAGGATGCCGAAGAAGATCTCGCCCCGGTAAAGCCCGTGCCCTCCGAACATCGCGCGGGCCTCCACTCCGCCCAGCTCGCGCAGCTGATCCAGTACGAACTCTTTGAACGAATCGTCCTTGGCCGTCATACGTTTGCGGGCGGCTCCAGCGCGGGCTGGATCTCATCAGCCACAGGCATCTTTTCCGCCAAAGTTTTCGCCTTCGTTCGTCCAACCCACCCATCCATCAGCGCTTTTAATTTGAATCCACCACGTTGAACTTAGTTCCTCCTCAAGCTCCCCCCAACAATACTTAGATGTTTGGCAACGAGTTCCACCTGTTCCCCCATATGGACTAAAGCCCAGGTCTTCCTCAGAAATCTTGCTTTTAAATTGAACCTTGAAAACCCCTTCACCCAAATATGTATAGACCCAGATTACATCCCCGGGAACATATTTCTTGTGAGTTTTTTTAACCACAAATTTTTTTGGGACAGTATGTACTTCCCCCGTAATGGCCTCTACTTTGCTTCCAACCTTAAATTCTCCAATTTGAGAAGAGTGTATATCTGGCGAGGCGTGTGCCTTCGTGGCTCGCTTTACTTCCCATGATCCATAAGTACAACATTCAAATGGACAAGCTCCCTTATCTATGAAGATATCGGGGCCCTCTTTTTGTTGGGGTAACGCGTCATTCGCTTTCCAAAGTAAGAAAAGAACTAACCATAGACGTAGACACCGTTTTTTCATTTGGGCTCCTTACGTCGTCTTACGATCCAAGCCGACCCGCCGGGACAACCATCCGGCCCGAAGACTATTGCCCGCTCAACCTGCCTGCCGGACAGACATGGCGCGGTCGGCTCCAGCGCGGGTCAGGCGTTATGAACCCATAAGGCAATCCAGCCCCACACCGTTTGGAGCAACAGAGTTAGACCACCGCCGACACCTATCCATAAAATGATTTTGACGAGATTGGGATAAGTGCTCAGGGTTGCCGCAATGAAGTCCTCAAGTCGGGTTAGAGTAGGTAGACGGGCTCTCAGGCGACCAGTGCGGATGAGTGGAAAAAGGCATTCGGTGATGGTCAGAGGCCAACGAAGGCCCGATTCTCGATCAGGGGTACTGGCCGCTGCTTCTACCATCACACCATTACTAACGAGGGTCTTGAGGACTTGGTATCGCTCTCGCAACTGGCAGTAGTGCGCGGCGAGGACGTCCCATTGGAGTTGGTATAAGGATGTTCCTCCTACCAGCCCACCGGATTCTAGCTGCAGGAACCGATCAATGAGGGCAATAGCCTCAGATAGAGATATCTGGGGCAGGAAATCGGAAACCTCGTACATGGCAAGGGGCCATATCGGGAGGGTTGGATCTTCATCGAGTGCAGATGCGATCCTCTTTGCGGCTTCCCAATACGGTTCTTTTCTGCGGGAGCCCCGCGATACAGCCGTCCACCAACGCTTCGGCGGCAGAGCTGCGCGGAAGACCGATGCTGCTGTCGGGAGGCGTCCCTCGGCCTCGATCTGGTTCAGGATCGACAGTGCTTCTTGGCTGAGCGAAGCGTTGTTCATGTCCACACCAGTTGTGGCGTCTAACGACCCAAACTGAACCGCCGCGCAAGGCGCTCACCGCGGTTGGCTCCAGTGGAGTCAATGATTAAGCGCTTTTTTGTTGCTGACGAGCATACCAGTCCAAGAGTCGCCGGATCATTCTTTGGTAAGACGTATGGTGCTTTTGCGCCTCTCTCTTGAAATATTCAACGCTCGTTTTATTCAGAGAGAGCGTTACCTTGAGATTTTCTTCTTTCAAGGCCAGTTTTTCCGGCGGGGGAAGAAAATCCTTAACGATCTTCAGGTCGCCCAGCGGTTCATCCGTATATTTTATTTTTCTCTTCATAGATTTTCTTTCCCTTTCTCCAGTAGCCCGCACCATAAATGCGGATGATGCTGCCTCGGTAAGTGAACCGCACCGTCATGATGTCCTCGCCGACACGCCCGATGCAGTAAAATCGTTTCTCCGCTTGACTATGGCTCATATCCTCTACGATGACGCGGCGAGGATCAAGAAAGGCATATTGAGCCAACACAAAGGAGACATGGTGCTTGGCTTTGTTTTCTTTGTCTTTTTGATCATCCCATTCAAAGCGGGCTTTCACCATACGATTAACATCATACTACAGAAACTCGAAAATAACAATATAAATGTATGGCTATCTTTATGGATACTTAGCCTGAGCCGCCGCGCAATGCGCTCAAGCCGGTCGGCTAAAATGAGAGGGTAACCTATCAGAACGACGGCGTCGAGTCAATACGAGCCGAAAGGTTTTAATGAGGCGAACCTGACGATGAGGCCTTGCCTCCGTAGATCAATCCGATCGCCGTCCCGACCAGACCGAACTGGAGCAAATAGTAGAAGCTCTCGAGCACGAGCCAGGTCGAAAGCGAAGCCACCTCGTTCTTACCGGCCTCGGCGAAGGCCGCGTTGCTGCCCATGAAGATCCCCATCAGCAACCCGAACCGCAGGCCTTCAACCGCCGGGCTTCCGCCCCATCCCCATTCGTGCCGGGCGCGTGCGGCTTTCGACGGGACGCGTTCGTTAGTGAGAATAAGTGGTAAATTGCACGGTATTTGTCAAGCGGCGATTCGAAACGGTATAATGGCCTCAGACTCCGCCTGCGTAAATAACAGGGAAGCCCTCGGAACCGGTTTCCGTGAAAAGGAGAGATGTCGGATGGAGCTTTCGGAAATTCGGCTTTCGATGGCGCTCGGCGGATTGGGGCTCCTGTGGGCGATTGAGCAGGCCGTTCCGTTTCGTCGGCCCGTTCAGGCCCGGTTTCCGCGCTACGTCGTTAATTTCGTGATCGCCGGCTCCAATGTTGTGGTGATCAACCTTCTGTTCGGGTCGTTCCTGCTGGGTTGGAGTTGGCGGGTGATGGAGGAAGGCTCCGGGCTGTTTAATATTCTGGGGCTTGGAACGACGGCGAACCTCATCGGCTCGGTGGTCTTTCTCGATCTGTTATTTTATGGGGTGCATTGGGCCAATCATAAGGCGCCGCTCCTTTGGCGGCTGCACCGCGCCCACCACAGCGACCTTGATCTGGATGTGACCACCGCCTCCCGCTTCCATCCGGGAGAGGTGACGCTTTCAACGATTTATAAGATCGGCTTCATCGGCCTCTTCGGGATCGGACCGCTGGGCCTCGTGGCGTTTGAATCCGCCCTCCTGTTATCCGCCCAGATCCAGCACAGTAACCTTCGAATCCCGGAACCCTTTGAAACCATGGTCCGGTGGGTCTTCGTGACGCCCAACATGCACCGAGTTCATCATTCGCGTGAAGAGATCGAACTCAACTCGAATTTCTCAACGATTTTTTCGATGTGGGACCGCCTGCTCGGGACTTATCATATGGACGTGAGGCAGGAAGGGATCGTGATCGGCTTAAAGGACTACCCCGATACTCGCCAGGTCACGCTTTGGCGTGTACTCGGGATTCCTTTCGGCAAAAGCTGCAAGGCGTAGTCATGTTTCACCCGCTCATCTCGAAATGGTTTTCGGAGAGGTTTTCCACTCCGACGGAGGCCCAGCGGCTCGGCTGGCCCTCGATCCTCGAGCGCCGGGACACGCTGATCGCGGCCCCGACCGGCTCGGGGAAAACGCTGGCCGCGTTTCTGGCCGGCCTGGATGCGCT
>CAYJTJ010000056.1:0-12164 GCA_964372835.1 uncultured Nitrospirota bacterium | reverse complement strand
AGTAGACTCGCCACCCCGCTTGCTTGGCCGCTCTCTTGAGAAGGGATTCGGTTCCAAGGTTACGGGGTCAGATCTTGCGTTACAACATCCGCTGCCTGCCGGAAATTTTCTTCAAACCCAAGAACCGCGCCGTTATTTTTTACAAACGGTCATGGTCAGTTCTTGCGATCAACTATTTTCCGCTTCCCCCCCTCGTGATGGCGCAAGGGTTCGCTTGAATTACAGAGAAGCTAAAGTAAATTACGCTGCGATATATTCGCGTATGTCTACCTGGACGCCGGCCCGTGCCGCTTCTTCCGCTTCTTTCAGTAAGCGGGAGGTCGTCTTTTCATCCACATACTCCTCCCCACAATTGGCGCAAACACGGGCCGGGACGTTTTTAACGACGAGCGTCATGCCGTTGCGCTCAAGGGTTACGGTCGCTTTTCCGGATTTTGTTTCCCCTTGCTTGCAAATCACGCATTTCATGGCGTCTTCCTCCTTTTATAATCCGGTTCCCATCGGTCGGGATCGGGCTCGTAGGTTGTGATTACGATCGTCTCCCGATCCTTATCGTTATCAGCCGCCACAACATGGATCGGCTGTGTTCCACGCCAGCCGAGAACCAACCGGCTGGGATATGGCGTGTCATCCGGATAATCCTCGATCAGTTCTCCAGTCTTCAGCGCGTGACGCACATCTTCCAGGCTGATTTCGCGCTCGAACATTCACTGAATGGCATGGACTCGGAAAACAAGACGGTCATAGACCATCACCCAGCTCCTTTAGATCTTGTCGATTAGACATCTCGGATTCACTGCCCATGTGGCGGTCTCGTGATGGCGCAGCAACTCATCTAAACAACCTATGGAGTACCGTGGGACTGCGGCACCGGTTTAGGGTCTAAGAGTGTACTTGCCACTGTGACAATGCCTGCATCATAACAATTCAAAAATCTTAAATCAATGAAAGGGATGGAGGCTGAAAGGGCGCGAACCGATTCGACGACAAAAAAGACCGGGGCTTGACAGCCGGCTGGCCGTTCGTATAGTGTTACCCACTTTCACGACCGGAAGCGTGTATAATCAATAGAAAGGATTTTCATGCTGGATCGGGAGGAACGATTCGCCTGGCTCGCCTTCATGGCCCTCCCGGGTTTGGGCGGCGTCCTGGGCAAACGCCTGGTAGACCGATTCGGTTCGGGCCGGGCCGCACTGGAAGCGGAACCGTCCGAATGGCGCGGGGTGGAGGGCATCGGGCCGAAACTGATTGAAACCCGGCGGACGTATCGGCCCGATCGAGAGGCGATCCTTCGGGAGATGGACCGGATCGAGGAGCTGGAACTGGATTTGATCGCACTGAACGACCCCGCATATCCCATGCTCTTGAAGGCGATCGACGATCCCCCGCCCCTCCTTTATATAAGGGGCGGATTCACGGCCGCGGATGAGCGGGCGGTTGCGGTCGTGGGGGCGAGGCGGGCGAGCGGCTACGGGAGGTCCGTCACGGAGCGCCTCAGTGGGGAGCTGGCGGCAAATGGACTCACGGTGGTCAGCGGCCTGGCCCGCGGCATCGATGCCTGGGCGCATCGCGCGGCGCTGGAGGCGGGCGGCCGAACGATTGGGGTTCTCGGTTGCGGACTGGATGTCACCTACCCGCGCGAGCACCGCGATCTCATGGACGCCATGAGTCGCCAGGGAGCGGTGATTTCGGAGTTCCCACTCGGGACGCCGCCGGAGCAGGCGAATTTTCCCCGCCGGAATCGGGTCATCAGCGGCTTAAGCCGGGGAGTCGTCGTGGTGGAGGCCGCGCGACGGAGCGGATCGCTGATCACGGCCCGGCTGGCGCTGGATCAGGGGCGGGAGGTCTTTGCGGTTCCGGGTCCGGTCGGGGCCGAAACAAGCGCCGGTGCCCATGCCTTGATTAAACAGGGAGCGAAGCTGGTGGAGGATGTGAACGATATCCTGGAAGAACTCAAGGCGTCCTGGGAAACCGCCGAAAAGGGGGCGAATCAGTCGGCCTCGCGTTCCGTTCCCAAGGGGCCCGACTTCCTTCCGGATGAGCGACAGGTGTACGAATCCCTCTCCACCGTGCCTCGACACATCGACGAGCTCACGGCAGAGCTGAGTCTCCCGGCCTCGAGGATGGCGGGCGTGCTGCTCCAATTGGAGTTGAAGGGTGCGGCCCGGCAACTGGCCGGGAACTGGTTTATGAGACGGTTATAGATTATGGCCAAAGGGAAATCACTCATCATCGTCGAATCGCCGTCCAAGGCCCGGACCATTACCAAATACCTCGGGCGTGACTACTCGGTTCTCGCCTCGATCGGTCACGTGAAGGATCTTCCCAAGAGCCAGTTTGGAATCGATGTGAAGAAGGGCTTCCGACCCCAGTATACGGTCATCAAGGGGAAAAAGAAGGTGCTGGACGAGATCAAGAAGGCGGCCAAGAAGGCCAGCCGGATCTATCTGGCGCCGGATCCTGACCGGGAAGGGGAAGCCATCGCTTGGCACATTGCGGAGGAGCTCAACGGCGATTCGGAAAAAGTCTATCGGGTGCTGTTCAATGAGATCACCGAGGCGGCCATCCGAGAGGCGCTCCGACGGCCCGGCAAGGTCGACCGGAACAAAGTCGATGCCCAGCAGGCTCGCCGCATACTGGACCGTATGGTGGGTTACAAAATCAGTCCCCTTCTGTGGGAGAAGGTCCGGCGGGGGCTGTCGGCCGGCCGGGTCCAGTCGGTCGCGGTCCGCCTGGTCTGCGAGCGGGAGGAGGAGCGCGAACGGTTCGTCTCGGAGGAGTATTGGTCGATCACGGCCCGGCTCGAGGGGAAGAACCCGCCGCCCTTTGAGGCCCGCCTGTTAAAGGTCCGGAATAAGGAGGTCAAACTGACCGCCGGAGAGCCGTCGCGCGCGCTCGTGGAACAGTTGAAGGTCCGTCCCTTTACGGTGGCCCAAATCGAGAAGAAGGATCGCCAGCGAAAACCGATGGGGCCCTTCATCACGAGCCGCTTGCAGCAGGAGGCGGCGCGTAAACTCCGATTCTCCCCGAAGCGGACGATGATGCTGGCCCAGCAACTCTACGAGGGCGTGGAGATCGGCGCGGAAGGACCCGTGGGCCTGATCACATACATGCGAACCGATTCGACCCGGGTGGCGGATCAGGCGATCCGGGAGGCCCGGGATTTCATCCGGGGACGATTCGGGTCGGACTATCTTCCCGGACAGCCGAATGTTTACAAGTCAAGGAAAGAGGCGCAGGACGCGCACGAAGCGATTCGCCCCACCCAAGCGGGGCGGGCGCCCGAGACGTTGAGGAAATTTCTAACGAAGGACCACTTCCTTCTGTACAAGCTGATCTGGGACCGCTTCCTCGCCAGCCAGATGACGCCGGCCCGTTTGGAAACGACCCGCGTAGATATTACGGCCGGGGATGCGCTCTTCCGGGCCACGGGGCAGGTGGTGAAATTCCCGGGCTTCACCGTCCTTTACACCGAGTCGGCCGATGAGAGGCCGGCGGAGAAGAAAGGGGAGGGCGCGCCGGCCGTTGCCGCCGGTAAATTGGAGGGCGCGGAGGAGGGCGAGGAGCGAATCCTTCCCCCCCTGCAGGTCGGCGAGCGATTACGGCTTCACGGCCTGGATCCCAAGCAACATTTCACACAGCCGCCGCCCCGGTTTACCGAGGCGCTCCTGATCAAGGAGCTGGAGGAGAAGGGCATCGGTCGGCCCAGCACCTATCACGCCATCCTTTCAACCATTCTGGAACGAAAGTACGTATTAAAGGAGGAAGGCCGAATCAAGCCGACGGATCTGGGCAAGGTTGTGAACGAGCTCCTCGTCCAGCACTTCCCGGACGTCCTCAATGTGGAGTTTACGGCCCGAATGGAGCGGGAGCTCGACGAAATCGAGGAAGGGGAAAAACCCTGGGTCGAGACCGTGCGGGAGTTCTATGAACCCTTCAACAAGCGGCTGGCGAAGGCTCAAAAGGAAATGCGGGACGTAAAACGCGAGGAGATCCCCACCGAGATCGTCTGCGAGAAGTGCAGCCGCCACCTGGTCATCAAATGGGGACGAAACGGCCGGTTTTTGGCCTGCCCGGGTTATCCCGACTGCAAAAACACGAAAGAGTTCGTCGAGGAAGAGGGGCAGATCCTGATCGTCGCCAAAGAGGAGGCGACACAGGAAAAATGTCCTTCATGTGGAAACCCCCTCGTGATCAAGCGGGGCCGGTTCGGGCGGTTCCTCGCCTGCTCGACGTACCCGAAGTGTGACTTCACGAAGGCGATCGGAACCGGCGTCAAATGTCCTCAGCCGGACTGCGGCGGAGATCTGGTCGAAAAGCGAACGCGGCACGGAAAGATCTTTTTCGCCTGCAGCCAGTATCCGAAGTGCACCTACGCCCTCTGGAACCGTCCGATCCCCAAACCCTGTCCTGAATGCCGCGCGCCTTTCCTGGTCGAAAAACTGGATAAACGGTATGGGGCGAGGATCCGCTGCATCAACAAGGACTGCGGTTTTGAGCCGGAGGAGATGGGTGCTCCGACCGAGACCGAAAAGCCGGCCTCCGGCCGCGTCCGCGCCAAATAAGACTCTCCCCCCGGGCCCCGCTTGATCGAGCCCCGCCCGCTTGTAATTAGCCGGTAATTTGAATAAAATGACAACACGGGAGAAACGACGATGTCCGCGCTCGAACTGATGATTATCGGTGGGGGACTGGCCGGGTCGGAGGCGGCCTGGCAGGCGGCCCGCCAAGGCATAAGGGTAAAACTGTTCGAGATGC
Source organism: uncultured Nitrospirota bacterium (assembly GCA_964372835.1). Lineage (GTDB taxonomy): Bacteria > Nitrospirota > Nitrospiria > JACQBZ01 > JACQBZ01 > CAYJTJ01. Next base: position 7,406 of record CAYJTJ010000056.1, on the reverse strand, counting down.
GGCCGCAGGTCCATACCCCGGCCCACAAAACCGAGTCCCTGGCCGAACTCGTCTGCAGCAACTCGCTGGGTTCGAACGACCCGCTCAATGCCTCGGGGATTCTAAAAGACGAGATGCGGAGGTTGGGATCCCTCGTGATTCGTGCGGCCGACGATTCGACCGTCCCGGCCGGATCGGCCCTGGCGGTGGATCGGGAGGCCTTCTCACGGCGGGTGAGCGGGGCCATCGAACAGAACGCCAACATTTCCGTCATCCGGGAGGAGGTGGGCGAAGTTCCCTCCGATGGCGTCGCCCTGATTGCCACGGGTCCGTTAACCTCGGATCGGCTGGCCGAATCGTTGCGATATCTGACGCGCGCGGAGCATCTGTATTTTTACGATTCGATCGCCCCGATTATTGACGGCGAGAGCGTCGAGATGGACAAGGTCTTTCGGGCCTCGCGTTATGACAAGGGGAGCGCCGATTACCTCAATTGCCCGATGACGCGGGAGGAGTACGATCAATTTTATCGGGCCCTCCTGGCCGCCGAAAAGGTTCCGGCGAAGTCGTTCGAGAAGATCCCGTACTTCGAGGGATGCATTCCGATCGAGGTGATGGCCGAGAGAGGGCGGGAGACGCTCGTGTTCGGGCCGATGAAGCCGGTCGGGCTGATCGATCCCCGGACGGGAACCCGGCCGTATGCGGTGGTTCAGTTGCGACAGGAGGACGTGTTCGGCAGTTGCTACAACATGGTCGGATTCCAGACGAAGTTGACCTGGCCGGAGCAGCGCCGAGTCCTGCGGATGATCCCGGGGCTCGCACGGGCCGAATTCCTCCGGTACGGGAGCCTCCACCGGAATACCTTTATCAACGCCCCGTTCGTTTTGAAGGATACCCTTCAGGTCCGACGGAAGCCGGCCCTCCTTTTGGCCGGACAGCTGGTCGGCGTGGAGGGATATGTGGAGTCGGCCGCCATGGGTCTGATCGCGGGGATCAACGGCGCCCGCCTGCTTAAGGGCCTCGACCCCATCCGTCCCCCGGAGACCACGGCCCACGGGAGCCTGCTCGCCTACCTCACGCGAAGCAGCCCCCGCCATTTTCAACCGATGAACATCAACTTCGGCCTCTTCCCGCCGGAAACGCCGGCGATTCGAGACCGACAGGTCCGGCGGAAGGAGATCGCTCGGCGCGCCATGGAGGATCTGAATCGGTGGTGTCAGCAAAACAGTCTTTCCTAGACTATCTGCAGATTGAACGGGGTTGCTCGCCGCACACCCTCCGGAACTACCGGTCCGATCTGGCGCAGTTCGAGCAGTTTGTCGCCCGAAGCGGGACGGGCCGGGGCGCCGGAAAGCCCCCGTCCGAGCCGGATTGGGCGGCCGTCGATACACAGCGGATCCGGTCTTTTATGGCCCACCTGATGCAGGCCGGCGTTCGCCGCACCTCGATCGGCCGAAAACTGGCCGTGATCCGATCGTTTTATAAGTACCTCCATCGGGAGGGAACCGTGAAGTCGAATCCGGGAAAACTCGTGACGTCCCCGCGCCGGGAACAACATCTCCCGCCTTTTCTGTCGGTGGATGACGCACTCGCCCTCATGGAGACCTCGACCGGGGATGATCCGCAAAGCCTGAGAAATCGGGCCATCCTCGAGACGTTTTATTCCACCGGCATCCGGCTGAGCGAACTGGTGTCGCTCAATGTCGATGATCTCAACCCCAACGAGGGGTTGGTACGGATTTGGGGTAAAGGGCGGAAAGAGAGAATCGTTCCCATCGGACGAAAGGCCCTGGGCGCGATCGAGAACTACCTCGCGGCGGTTCCCTTTCCGGCCTTGCACGAGGAGCGGCGGCCGCTCTTCTTAAACCGCAACGGCCGGCGACTGTCGGGGCGAACCGTGGCCCGAACCGTGGCCCGGTCGGCTTCGCGGCTTCCCAAATCGTTGCGTGTGACCCCGCACGCTCTACGGCACAGCTACGCGACGCACCTGCTGGACGGCGGCGCGGATCTCCGGGCGATCCAGGAACTGCTGGGGCATACCCGGCTTTCGACCACCCAACGGTATACCCACCTCACCGCGGATCGTCTGGCCGAAGTTTACGATCGTGCACATCCCCGGGCGAAGGGCCGTTGACCCACCCGATCAAGGTTGTTAGGATAGGTGGGCGACCGGGGAACGATATCCAAACCAGAGAGGGGGAAAGGGACCGTGAAGATCCGAAGCACCACCATCCTGTGCGTCCATCACCAGGGAGAGGTGGCCATTGGGGCGGATGGGCAGGTTACGATTGGAACGAACGTTATGAAGCACAACGCCCGGAAGATCCGGTTGATGTACAACGACCGAATCCTCTCCGGGTTCGCGGGGGCGACGGCGGATGCCCTGACGCTGTTTGAAAAATTCGAGACCAAGCTGAATGAGTATCGTGGAAACCTAAAGCGTTCGGCGGTGGAGCTCGCCAAGGACTGGCGAACCGACCGGGTCCTCCGACGGCTGGAGGCCCTGATGATCGTCGCGGATACGGAGCTGGCTTTCCTGATCTCGGGGACCGGCGACGTCATCGAGCCGGAGGACGGAATTCTGGCGATCGGGTCGGGCGGACCCTACGCCTTGGCGGCCGCCCGGGCCTTGATCGACCGGCCGGGAATGCGGGCCCGGGAGATCGTGGAGCGGGCGATGAGAATCGCCGCCTCAATTGATATCTATACGAATCAGGAAATTTTGGTGGAGGAACTCAAGGGGTAACATGAACCACACCGGAAACGGCATGGAGGATCTGACCCCCCGGGCGATCGTGAAGGAGTTGGACCGGTATATCATCGGACAGCACCAGGCGAAGCGGATGGTCGCCATCGCGCTGCGCAACCGCTGGCGCCGCCAACAGCTTTCCCCGGAGCTCCGGGACGAGGTCCTGCCGAAAAATATCATCATGATCGGCCCGACCGGGGTGGGAAAAACCGAAATCTCGCGTCGCCTGGCCAAACTCGTGAACGCCCCCTTTCTCAAGGTGGAGGCCTCCAAGTTCACGGAGGTCGGTTACGTCGGCCGGGACGTGGAATCGATGATCCGGGACCTGACCGAACTTTCGGCGAATCTCGTGAAGACCGAGTATGCGGAGAAGGTCCAGCCGCGGGCGGCCAAACAGGCGGAGGAAAGGCTGCTGGACCTCCTTCTGCCCCCGCCCGCGCCCAAAACCCCTCCGGGGATCTTTGACGAGAGCCGTGCCCCGTCTCCCGCGACGGACCTGCCGGAGTCGTACGAGCAGACCCGGGAGAAACTCCGGCAGCAACTCCATGAAGGGAAGCTGGACGCGAGAACGGTCGAGATGGACGTGAAGGAAAAAGGGATGCCCCTGGGCATGATCTCCAATGTGGGCATGGAGGAGCTCGAGATCAATCTGCGCGAGATGTTCGGCGGCCTGCTTCCCGGGAAGAAAAAGAAGCGCCGAATGAAGATTCCCGAGGCCGTCAAGCTCCTCACCCAAGAGGAGGCCCAGAAGCTGATCGATATGGATGAGGTGGTCCGGGAAGCGGTGGTCCGGGTGGAGCAGTCCGGGATCATCTTCATCGACGAGCTGGATAAGGTGGCCGGTCGCGAACGGGGGCTCGGCCCGGATGTGTCCAGGGAAGGGGTGCAACGGGACCTCCTCCCGATTGTCGAGGGGTCCACCGTAAACACGAAATACGGAATGGTCCGGACGGACCATATTCTTTTTATCGCGGCCGGCGCGTTTCACCAGACCAAACCCTCGGACCTGATCCCGGAGCTTCAGGGGCGATTCCCGATCCGGGTGGAGCTGGAACCGCTTTCAAAAGCGGATTTTATCCGGATCCTGACCGAGCCCCGCAACGCGCTGATCAAGCAGTATATAGCCCTTCTGGAAACCGAGGGGGTGAACCTGGAATACACGACGGACGGAATCGAGGAGATCGCCGCCACCGCGGTCAGCGTCAATGAGCGGACGGAGAATATCGGGGCCCGTCGGTTGTTTACGGTCATGGAAAAGCTTCTGGACGACGTGGCGTTTGACGCGCCGGATTTGATCGAAAAAGAGATTCGGATCGATGCCAAGCGTGTTCGCGAACGTCTGGGCGATATCATCAAGAGCGAGGACCTCAGTCGGTATATCCTGTAGCCGCCGTCGGAGGAGAAGACCCGTGGAGAAATTGATCGAGAAGGCCGGCATCCTGGTGGAGGCGTTGCCTTATATTCGTGCGTTCGCCGGGAAAACGGTCGTGATCAAATACGGCGGAAAGGCCATGGTGGAGGAGACACTGAAGGACTCCTTCGCGCAGGACGTCGTCTTGATGAAATACATCGGCCTAAAGCCGGTGGTGGTTCACGGAGGAGGGCCTCAGATCAATCGGATGATGAAGCGACTCGGGCTGGAACCGAAGTTCGTCAAGGGAGTCCGGGTGACGGATGCTCAGACCATGGAGATCGTGGATAGGGTTTTGGGCGGCGTGATCAACAAGGAGATCGTGGCGCTCATTGACCGGCACGGCGGCCGCGCGGTCGGGCTCACGGGAAAGGATAACCGCCTGATTCGGGCGCGGAAGCTCAAACCATCGGAGGAGGCCGGAGAACGGGCCTCGGGGGAGGATGGGATCGACCTGGGCCAGGTGGGTGAGGTCGAGAGGGTCGATCCCGAAGTGATCTTGAGCCTCGATCAGGATCGCTCTATCCCGGTGATCGCCCCGATCGGATCCGATTCGGCCGGCCGGACCTACAATATTAATGCCGATATCGTGGCCGGGGCCGTGGCGTCCGCACTGCGGGCGGAGAAACTCTTGATCCTGACGGATGTCCGGGGGATCAAGGACGAGAACAACGCGCTCATTGGGACGCTGTCCCGGAAAGAAGCGGTTCGACTGATCAAACAGGGGGTCATTCTTGAAGGGATGATTCCGAAGGTGAAGGCCGCTTTAGCGGCCGTGGAAGAGGGTGTCACGAAGGCCCACATCATCGACGGGCGGGTTCCCCATGCCCTGCTTCTGGAGATCTTTACCGATAAAGGGATCGGCACCGAGATTACCGCGTGACCGGAGGAGTCGCGATGAACAGGAACACCGAGGCGTCGGCGAAACGACCGATGGATATGACGATCTTCGGGGTGATGTTCATCCTAAGCTCATTCGGCGAACTCTACAACATTATCTCCACCGGATGGCAGTACACCCCCAAGTTTTTCGGAGTCATCACGACCGGCGCTATGGCCAAGATCATCCTGGCCGCCCAACCGGTGCTGCATGTGGCGATCGGGTATGGTTTTCTCACCCTTCGTCGATGGGCGTTCTACCTGGCCCTCTTTTACACGGCGGATGTCTTAACCAGCACCGTGCTCGGTTTCCTCCTACAGGGTTACGGCCGGATCCGGACGATCTTCCTGATTTTCCTAACGCCGTTCCTGATCTACTTGATTTGGCGTCGAAAGTATTTCTCCCGTTGAGGTTTCCATGACGAATCCGAAGCCCCAGGCGCAGAACCGGAACTATCCCCGGGCGCCGATCTCGATCCGGGTTCAGTATCGCGATCCCCAGAGAGGTCAGAAAGAGGCCTTCACGGGGGTCCTCGGGGGAGGCGGCCTTTTCCTGGATACCGTCGCCCCGCTTCCCGTCGGAACGGCGGTTCACCTGGAGTTTGAGTTGCCGGGGCGGCCGGAGGCGATCCGTGTGGATGGCCTTGTCGTCTGGGTCCGAGAAGGATTCGATCCGAAGGGATACTCGCCCGGGATGGGCATCCAGTTCGGCAAGGTCGCGGAGGCGGATCGCCAATTCATATTGAACCTCGTTATGGCGGCGCTGATGGGCCGCCCCGAATACGAGGTGTGAGGAAAGAGATCTTGCGGGGAACGGGAATGCCGAGGCCCCGCCTGAAACGGGTGGGACGGGCCGAAAATCCGACAAGCGATATCGCGGCGCTCGTCTCTCGGGTTGCCGAGGAGCGGCTGCGGGCGGATCTGAAAAGGCTTGAGGGGGTCCGGCACCACGACTCGGACCCGGCAAAGCTTGAAGCTGCGGCGGACTATCTGACAGGGGAATTTTCGGCCGCCGGGTTTCAAGTTCGGGATCACCGGTTCGAAGCCTTCGGGCATCAAAACCGGAATGTGGTGGCCCGGTTTCCGGCCTCGCGGGGACGGAAAAAGGGGCCGGGCGCCCCCTTGATTCTGGCGGCCCACTATGATACCGTGAGCCGGAGCCCGGGAGCGGATGATAACGCGAGCGGACTGGCCGCCCTCTTGGAGACGGCCCGAATCCTGGGTCCGCTTGGGGCGGTTGTGCCGGTGGATTTCATCGGGTTCGCCCAGGAAGAGCAGCACTGCCTCGGCAGTACGCTCTATGCCATTCGATTGCAGCGGACCGGAGCGGCCCTTCGGGGAATGATCTCCCTTGAATGCGTCGGGTATGCCAGCGATCGGAAGGGGTCACAGAAAGGACCGGGCGGGCTTCCGGTCCAGATCCCCGAGGTCGGCAATTTTCTAGGGGTGATCGGGAACGGCCCGGCGGCCGAACTGGCCGCTCTGTTCAGCAAAACGACGAACCATTTTGTGCCGGACCTGCCGATCATCAGCCTCCTCGTCCCCGAGGCCGGCCACGGCTTTCCCAACACCCGCCGAAGCGATCACGCGCCCTTTTGGGATGCCGGCTATCCGGCCCTTCTGCTGACCGACACGGCCGACTTTAGGAATCCTAATTATCACCGGGAGAGCGATACGCTCGAGACGTTGGATCTGGCTTTCTTGGTCAAGGTCACGAAGGCCGTGGTGGCGTTGGCGGCCCGAATAGGTGCGGGTCCGATTTCCGAATGACGTGGCGTGACATCGTGCGGAATCGTCCGAGCGGGGTCGAGAGGGCGGCGGGAAGAGAAACGCCATCGCCGATTTTATGGAGGATTGGAAGGATGCGCAGGGTAAACCGGATTGGGATGCTCGTCATGTTCTTCATCGCGCTCGGATCGACCGGCCCGGTTCTGGCCGACCGAGTGGACGATCTCGTTAAGAGACTCGAGTCGAAAACGGCAAAGGAACGCCGGGATGCGGCGCTGGAGTTGGGCCGAGTCGCCGATCCTCGAGCCATCCGCCCGCTCATTGGCTTGCTCCGGGACGAGGAGCCGATGGTTCGGCTGGATGCCTCCGGGGCCTTGATCGATCTGGGCCGGCCCGTTGTGGAGCCGCTGGCGGAAGCGATCCGGTCCGAGGAGCACCCGAGTTTTCTATGGAATGCTATTCGGGTCTTGGAGCAGATCGGCGATCCGAGGGCGATCGGCGCGATCGAGGAGGTATCCCGGCGACACAAGGATCCCTCGATTCAGCAAATTTCGCAATTCGCGTTGGAAAAGCTTAAACGCGTTCAAAAGCCGTGACCGGTGTCGGCCGGAGTGGCGGAATGGCAGACGCAGCGGACTCAAAATCCGCCGAGGGCAACCT
>CAYJTJ010000055.1:1230-12305 GCA_964372835.1 uncultured Nitrospirota bacterium | reverse complement strand
ATGTGGAGGCCGGGACAAGGAGGAGGCGATGCGCCGCATACGTCGAATACTCGTTCCCGTTGATTTTGGAGAACAATCGAACCGGGTTGTGGAATCGGTCTTGACTCTCGCCGTAAAATTCAAAGCGAGCGTCTTGTTGCTGCACGTGATGGAGCCGTTCACGTATATGGTCACGGACACGATCCAGGTGAGAGACCATTACGCGTCCTTGAAATCGATCGCCGAGCCGCTCATGGACGGCTTTGTGAAGAGGATAGCCGCCCGGGGGGTGAAGGTGGAGGGCGTCTTGGTCCGGGGGAATCCCTATCGGGAGATCGTCGAGCGCGCCCGGAAGAGCCGGTGTGATCTGATCGTCATGGGGACGCACGGCCGGACCGGCCTTGAGCATATGCTTCTGGGAAGCGTGGCGGAACGCGTGGTCCGCCTGGCCCCATGTCCGGTCCTGACGATTCGGGGAGGGTCCAAGGGAAAGAGGGCCCGGGCCAAGGCAACAAATCGATCCGTTACCTTGATTGGGTGAAGGCCCCCTGATTCAAATCGGTGTCCAATGGAAAGAAAGGGACAACCGGAAGGCTGGATCAGCTCGCGGCGGCGGGAGGCCAGATCACGTAGATCATGACGTAAGTGATTGAGCTGGTGACGAGGGCAATGACGTACAGCGTCATCGTGACGGATCCGATCAGCCGGTGCCGCCGTTCTCCATCGGGGATGAGTCGCTCGATTCCTTTTTCGATCAGCAGAACGGCGACGACGAGAAGAAAGCCGGAGACATAGACGATCCAGCAGGCGACGGAGTGGCAGCGGGCCGCGCCGATCAGGCCGAAGAGGACCAGGACGGCTCCCGCGATCTTCAAAAAGGCCGAGGGGCTCATCGTCAGAAGGCCCGCTTGAAGGACCCGTTGGCCCATCCGTTTTACGGTGACCCGGAAGCCCAGCACAATCATGTAGACGGCCAGGACAAGCCCCACGCTTACAACGAGGATGTGAATCGTCAGGAGGGGCGAGAAGATGAATTTGTAAATCCAGGGCGGTCCGCCGAAGCCCTCCTTTCCCTCCGTGGCCAGCGCCCCCAGTCCGCGGGCGAGATAGTAAACGGTGAAGTAGGCCAGCATGCCCACCATCGCCCAGAGGACCAGGCCGTGATGCCGGTTTCCCTGACGGTTCCGCCCCATCCTCCAGCCGATGAGAAAGAGAAGGGTGAAGACGAGCGCCATGACAAAGCTCAGATCCGCGCCCATCGTCCCGTGCGTGGGGAGAAATCCGGGGTTTTTCAAGAATCCAAACATCTTATCCTCAAGAACGGCGACCGAAAGTAGACCGCTTTTTTATATCATGCTTTCCGGCCTTCGTCAAGGCGGATTGACAAGGCCCGGGGGGCGTGATAGGTTGGCCGCGATGGATCCCAAGAATCGATACTGCATCTGCTGCGGGGAGGAGGTTCCTTCCAACACGCTCCAGCGGGAAGGTAAAGTTGAACTGACCTGCGTCTACTGCGGCTTCGTTCTCGATGTGACGCTCGAGGTCGGCCCAGCCGCCCCGGCCGCCGCGTGCATTCTGACGGCCGACGACGCCGAGATGACCCGCGAACTTCTGAGCGGGATGCTCGTTAAAAATCGTCTGGCCCGGGAGGTCGTCTCGGTGGAAAACGGCCAGGAATTCATTACGGCCCTGACCAAACGGCTGGCCGGCAACCTCCCCGTGGATCTCGCGATTCTGGACCTGCAGATGCCCGTGATGGACGGGATCACGGCGGCCCGCGTGATGCGCGCCGTAGAAGAAAAATACCGCGTGGAAAAGACCCCGATCCTTTTCTTCTCAGCCCGCAAATGTGATGAGACCCTCAAACAACAGCTCTCCCTTTTTGCCCCGGCGAGCTATATCAACAAAGGTACGGAGGCGGATCCCCTCAAACTGGTTGAGCGGATCGACCAACTCATCACCTACCTTTTAAACCGCTATGCCGCCCCCTCAAGCTAACTGCTTGTTTTTCTGGACTTTCCTTCGGCGCCTGCATTGACATTTGACTCGGCGCATGTTATTTTGAGAAATCTTAAACCCTATCGAATGACCCGTCCGATTAACAGAAGTCGGGACGATTATCACCCGTCCCGTGAAGAATTCGTTGAGAAAGCCCGGAAAGGCAATCTGATTCCGGTCTACCGGGAAATCCTGGCCGATCTCGAAACGCCCGTCTCGGCCTTTCTGAAAATACAGGATGGACCGTACGGCTACCTCCTGGAGAGCGTGGAGGGCGGGGAGAAATGGGCTCGGTACTCCTTTCTGGGCAGCCGCCCATCGCTTGTGCTCCAAGGCCGCCTGAACGAGATGGAAGTGATCCGGGCCGATCGCACGCGGAGGATCAAGATCAAGGCGGATCCGCTGGAGTCCATCCGGACGGTCCTTGCGGAATATCGGCCCGTCGAGGTGGAGGGAATGCCCCGGTTCTTCGGCGGCGCCGTCGGCTTTATGGGGTACGATCTGATCCGGGGCCTCGAGCGGATTCCGGATCTCGGCCGTGAATCCTTAAACCTCCCCTTGTTTTCATTTATGCTGACGGACACCTTGGTGATCTTCGACAATGTGAGCCAGACGATCAAGGTGGTCTCGAACGCCCACTTGTCCGGCCGGCGTTCGAAGGGATCGGACGGGGCCGCGGGAGCCTATGACGAGGCGGTGGCGAAGATCGGGAAGATCATCTCGAAACTAAGGGCCCCGCTGCCCCGGGGGGGCGGCCGCAATCGTGCCGATCGCGGTACTCCTGGGCTTCTGTCGAACATGAGCCAGGCCGATTTCGAGAAAAAAGTCCGCCAGGCCAAGGAGTACATTCGCGCGGGGGATATCTTTCAGGTGGTTCTATCCCAGCGGTTCGAGAGGCCGACGCGGTCCAGGCCGATCGACATCTACCGGGCCCTGCGCGTGATCAACCCCTCGCCCTATATGTACTATCTGAAGTTCGGCCGTCTGGATCTGGTCGGCTCCTCTCCCGAGGTCTTGGTGCGGTGCGAGGACGGCCGGATTGAGCTGCGGCCGATCGCGGGGACCCGACCCCGGGGCCGGGGAGAGGCCGAGGACGAGGCGCTTTCGCGCGAGCTGTTCGCCGATGAAAAGGAACGGGCGGAGCATATTATGCTCGTTGATCTCGGGCGGAACGATTTGGGCCGCGTGGCCGAGGTGGGGCGCGTCCGTGTCGGTGAATTGATGTCGGTCGAACGCTATTCCCACGTGATGCACCTCGTCTCCCGTGTCGAGGCCGATCTTTTGAAGGGCAAGGATTGTTACGACGTCCTGCGCGCCTGTTTTCCGGCCGGAACCGTATCGGGGGCCCCGAAGATACGTGCGGTCGAGATCATCGAGGAGTTGGAGCCGACCGGCCGGGGCCCCTATGCGGGGGCGGTGGGCTACTTCAGCTTCACCGGCAATATGGACACCTGCATCAACATACGAACCATCGTGATCAAGGACGGCCGGGCGTATATTCAGGCGGGGGCGGGCATCGTGGCCGATTCGGATCCCGCGAGGGAGTATGCCGAGACACTGAACAAGGCCGAGGCGATGATTCGGGCGATCGAGATGGCCGAGTCGGGGCTCACGGTGCGAGGCCGAGATCGATGCTGCTGATGATCGACAATTATGACTCCTTCACCTACAACCTGGTCCAGTACCTGGGGGAGCTGGGCGAGGACGTCCGTGTTTATCGGAACGACCAGATCACGCTGGGTCAGATCCGGGAATGGGCCCCGGATCGGATCGTGATCTCACCCGGCCCGTGCACGCCGAAGCAGGCCGGTATCTCGATTGAGTTGATCCGGGAGTTCGCGGGACAAATGCCCATACTGGGCGTCTGCCTGGGCCATCAGGCGATCGGGGAGGCCTTCGGGGGCGAAGTCGTCCGGGCCGGTCGGCTGATGCACGGAAAAACCTCGATGATCCAGCATGACGGCCGGACGATCTTTGCCGGCCTGCCCAACCCCTTCGAGGCGACGCGTTATCACTCCCTGATCGTCAAAAGGGAAACGCTTCCTCCGATTCTCAAGGTCTCGGCCGAAACGAAGGAGGGGGAGATCATGGCGCTCCGCCATGTCGAGCTGCCGATCGAGGGGGTCCAGTTCCATCCCGAATCGATCCTGACCCGGGCGGGCAAGGACCTGCTTAAGAACTTCATTCGCATTGTGGGAGAAATTAGATGAACCCGATTACGGAAAATAGCGTCCCGTTGCGCCTCATGGAGCGGCTTGAAAAGTACGGCTATGTCTCGGCCGGCTTAAGTTTTCTGGTTCTGGGCATGATCATCTTCGCGTACGGCTGGGTCCAGTTCGCGCTCACGTTTGAGCAGGGCCCGCCGCAGGCGGTCCTCGTGATGATGAACGAGTTGCTCCTGGTCGTTATTCTTCTGGAGCTGTTCAGGACGGTCATCAATTTCCTGAAGAGCCACATCATCAGCCTGGAGCCCTTCCTTCATGTGGGGATCATCGCGGCGATCCGACGCCTCCTGACGATCGGGGCCGAAATGAGCATCCATATGGAGATCACTCCGGAACGGTTCAGCCAGTATATGATCGACGCCGGCGTTAGCGTGACCGTGACGCTGGCTCTGATCGTGGCCTTGTATCTTCAGCGTCTAAGAACCGGTAGCGGCGCGGAGACTTAAAAGGAGGCGGCACCGAATCGGTGCCGAGTCCGTCGTTGGGGGAAAAGAAAAAGACAATCCGCTGCCGAACGGCCCGGCAGATGATGCGTCGGCAGGCCGAGGGGAAGCTTGCGCCTCGGGAGGCGTCGTGGCTTGCGGCCCATCTGGCGGATTGTCCCGTTTGCCGTGAGTCCCCCGAGGCCCATTCCGCGGTCCGGGCCGCTCCTGCCTCCGCTTCCCCCGATTCGCCTAATGAGAAAACCACGCCCGTCTTGCCCTCAGGGGCTCACCTAAGGTCCTTCGTCCACCTGGCCTGGATCGCGGTCTTAAGCGCCGTCGTCTTCATCTGGCTCGCGAAACCAATGACCCAGCCTGCCGTGAACGAGCCGAGATCGGATAGGCCGGCCCGAGCTTCCGAAGCGAGCCCGCCCCATTCCGTCCGAGTGGGAGGAGGGCCGACGAGTGCGACCTATCAACTCCGGGTATCAAACGCCCCCTTGGCCCAACGGATACTAACCGATCTTGTCTCGATTATCGGGGGCGGGGCGCGTTCGTCCGAGATCGAGGAGGGCGGCCGCCGAATCATTCAGATTGAATTTTCGGTTCCGCCGGATCAGACGGCCTACTTCCTCACCAAACTGGAGGGGCTCGGCCGGCTGTCTCCCTCCCCCCCTGGACCGGATGATCCTCCCATTCCGGACGACTCCTCCGAGCCAAATATCATCGTCCATATTCTGGAACCCTAAGCGACGACCCGCGCCGCCGAAACGGAACCGAAAAATGGGATACCCTTTCGGCCCCCAAGTGTGATACAGTCGGGGCCTTGGCAGCGTGTGAAAAATTGAAGAACCCTGTCTTCCGGGCCCAAGGCAGAGGCGGGAAGAGGGCTCGCTAAGCGGATTTTTGCATGATTAAGGAAGCGATCGGAAAGATCATTGAACGGACCCATCTCACCGAGGCCGAGGCCGAGGGCGTGATGCGGGAAATCATGGAGGGGGGCGCGACATCGGCCCAGATCGCGGCCTACCTCACGGCACTGCGGATGAAAGGCGAGACGGTGGAGGAGATTGCCGGATCGGCACGGGCGATGAGGGAGAAGGCCACGCGAATCCGTGTCAACGACCGTCTGGCGGTGGACACCTGCGGCACCGGCGGGGACCGGATGAACACCTTTAATATATCCACCACTGCGGCCTTCGTGGCGGCCGGCGCCGGCATTACGGTGGCGAAGCACGGCAACCGATCCGTCTCGAGCCGGAGCGGGAGCGCCGATGTCCTTCGGGCCCTGGGGGTCAATATCGATTGCCCTCCCGAGAAGGTGGAGGAATGCCTCAATGCGATCGGAATCGGATTCCTCTTCGCCCCGCTTTACCACGGTGCGATGAAGCACGCCGTCGGGCCGCGTCAGGAGATCGGCGTCCGGACCCTATTCAATATTCTCGGACCCCTGACCAACCCGGCCGGGGCCTCGGTCCAGGTCCTGGGGGTCTACGACCAGAATCTGACCGATCTGGTGGCCCAGGTCCTGATCAATCTGGGCACGCTGCATTGCTTCTGCGTCAGCGGACTGGACGGCCTGGACGAGATCAGCATCACGGGCAGGACCAAGATCTGTGAGGGGAAAGAGGGGAAAGTGAAGTGCTACTATGTGGAGCCGCGCGACTTCGATCTGCCGACCGCACGGATGGCCGATATCCTCGGGGGGACGCCCGAGGAAAACGCGCGGATCACCCTGGAGGTCTTGGGCGGGCAGAAAAGTCCCCGTCGGGATATTGTGATCCTCAACGCCGCCCCGGCCTTTGTCGCGACCGGTCGCGCCGGGACGCTGCAGGAGGGGGCGAAGCGGGCGGCGGAGTCGATCGACCGAGGCGGCGCGATGGAAAAACTGACGCAGCTCCGAGAGATGACCAATCGGCCGTAGGCCTTTTCGGGCCGGCCCTTCCCTTACAATGAATTTCCTGGAGGAAATACTTCAATCAACCCTCGAGCGAATTCAATCCTCGCGCCGCGCCCGCCCCCTGGCCGACCTGAAACGAATGATCCGGGATCGGGAAAAGCCGAGGCCCTTCGGTCCTCTCCTTGAGAGGGGATCCCGACCGGCCCTCGTCGCGGAGCTGAAGTGGGCCTCGCCCTCTCGGGGCCTCCTCCGCCCAACGTATCATCCCGTGGATCTTGCGCGGGTTTACGAGGAAGAGGGGGCGGCGGCGATATCGATTCTGACGGAGGAACGGTTCTTCAAGGGATCCCTCGACCACCTCGGCGCCGTGCGCCGGGCCGTCGGCCGACCGCTTCTTCGAAAGGATTTTTTGATCGAAGAATACCAGGTGTATGAGTCGCGCGCCTTCGAGGCCGACGCCGTTCTCCTGATCGCCGGAATTCTCGACGACAGCCGACTTGCCGGGTTCCGGGCGCTGGCGGGGGATCTGGGGATGGACCACCTGATCGAGGTCCACGACGAGTCCGAGCTGGAACGGGCCATCGGGATCGGCGCGGGGACGATCGGAATCAACAATCGAGACCTTAAAACCTTCAAAACGGACCTCGGAACAACGCTCCGTCTGATCACCCGGATCCCGGACGATCGGATTGTCGTGAGCGAAAGCGGAATCGCCGCTCCCCCGGACATCGACCGGCTGATGGAGGCGGGCGTCGATGCCGTCCTCATCGGGGAGATCTTTATGAAGAGTCCGGACGTGAGGGCCCGCGTTCGGGAGATGTTTTCGAAATCGGACGGGGGATGAGAGTCAAGATTTGCGGAATCACGAACGTGGCGGATGCTCTGGCCGCCGCGGAATACGGCGCCGATGCGGTCGGATTCGTCCTGTATCCCGACAGCCCACGCGCCGTAGACCGGAAGACGGTGAAGAACATCGTGGCCCAGCTCCCGCCCTTCGTCACGACCGCCGGCGTGTTCGCGAACATGAAGGAACGGGAAATCCGCGCCATCGTGGACGAGACCGGTCTCGACCTGATCCAGCTCCAGGGCGATGAACCGCCGGATCTCTGCCGGCGGCTGGGACACCGGGTCGTCAAGGCGATCCGCGTCCGGGATCGATCCAGCCTGACCCGAATGATTCCTTATCAGGTCCGGGCCTTCGTTCTCGACACGTACCGGGAGGGGCAGCTCGGAGGGACCGGCGAGACGTTCGACTGGGGGCTGGCCGTGGAGGCGAAGCGGCTTGGAAAGATTATTCTCGCCGGGGGATTGACCCCCGAGAACGTCCGGCAGGCCATCGAACAGGTCAGGCCCTATGGCGTGGATGTGAGCAGCGGGGTGGAGGAACGCATGGGAAAGAAGGATCCCCTCAAGATGAAGCGCTTTATCGAGGCCGCGAAACAGACCCGGGGGTCACAATGAAACCGCGGGCCCGAAGTCTGCCGGATTCCTTGGGCCATTTTGGGATCTACGGCGGAAGATTCGCGCCGGAGACACTGATGCCGGCCCTTGAAGAACTCGAGAAACATTATAAGGAATCATTTAAAGATAAGAAGTTCAATAATGAATTTAAAGAATACCTCAAGAGATTTGCGGGCCGCCCCACCCCCCTCTACTGGGCCCGCCGGCTGACCGAGGAGATCGGCGGGGCGAAGATCTATTTGAAGCGGGAGGATCTCTGCCACACGGGGGCCCACAAGATCAACAACACGGTGGGGCAGGCCCTTCTAGCCCGGCGCATGGGGAAGCGTCGGGTGATCGCCGAGACGGGGGCGGGCCAGCATGGGGTCGCGGTCGCCACCGTCGCGGCCGCGTTCGGACTGGAGAGCGAAGTCTACATGGGCACGGAGGACATGGAGCGGCAGTCGCTCAATGTCTACCGGATGCGCCTGATGGGAACGAAAGTGACACCGGTCGATTCCGGAAGCCGAACGCTCAAAGACGCGATCAGCGAAGCCCTGCGCGACTGGACGACCAACGTCCGAACGACCCATTACATTCTTGGGTCCGTCTTGGGGCCCCATCCGTTCCCCGTCATGATTCGGGATTTCCAGTCCGTGATCGGGATCGAAGCGAGGCGCCAGATTCGGGAGGTCGAACGCAGGCCGCCGGATTATCTGGTCGCCTGCGTGGGCGGCGGGAGCAACGCGATGGGCCTTTTCTATCCGTTTCTTTCCGATCGGCGGGTCCGGATGGTCGGGGTGGAGGCCGGCGGCCGTGGAATCCAGAGCGGCCAGCATGCGGCCCGCTTCGCGGGAGGGTCGGTGGGTGTTCTGCACGGAACGATGACGGTTCTTCTGCAGGACGAGAACGGGCAGATCCGTCCCACCCACTCGGTCTCGGCCGGCTTGGATTACGCGGCGGTCGGTCCCGAACACAGCTATTACCACGATCGGGGACGGATCGAGTTCACGTCGGCCACCGACGACGAGGCGCTGGCCGCCTTCGATCTCTTAAGTCAGGTGGAGGGAATCATGCCGGCGCTTGAGTCGGCCCATGCCCTCGCCTACGTGGTCAAGCTGGCTCCCCGACTGAAACCCCATCAAGTCATCATCGTCAATCTCTCGGGCCGCGGCGACAAGGACGTCGTGCAGGTAGCGAAAATAAGAGGGGTTAAATTGTAGAGATTAGGGATGGGGGATGCGAAATAGGAAAATGTCGCGAATCGCCAAAACCTTTGAACGGCTGCGGTCGGTGAACGAGAAGGCCCTCATCCCGTACATCATGGCCGGCGACCCCTTTCTTGAAAGGTCCGAGGAGATCGTTCTTGAGATGGAGCGGGCCGGGGCCGATCTGATCGAGCTGGGGGTTCCGTTCTCGGATCCGATCGCCGATGGGCCGGTCATACAGCGGGCGGGGCAACGGGCACTGAAATGGAAAACGTCCCTGGGGGACATTCTCCGGCTGGTGGCCGAGATCCGGAAGAAGAGCGAGATCCCGATCATCCTGATGACCTATTATAATCCGATTCTTAAACACGGTCTTAAGACGTTTTTCAAGGAGGCTTCCCGCTGCGGCGTTGATGGCCTGATCATCCCCGATCTCAGCCCGGAGGAGGGCCGAGGGGTGAAGGAAAATGCCGTGCGGCACGGTCTTGACTGGATCCTTCTGGCCGCGCCGACCACACCCCCCAAGCGGATGGCGCTTTTGGCGAAGGAGACCCGGGGATTTTTGTATTACGTATCGCTGACCGGGATCACGGGCGCCTCCCTGAAGGACCTGGCCGAAATCGGTTCCAGGCTGTCCAACATTCGAAGGCTCACGAATAAGCCGGTTGCGGTTGGCTTCGGGATCGCGACGCCCGACCAAGCCCGGGCCTTGGCCCCGATGGCCGACGGCGTCATCGTGGGAAGCGCCATCGTAAAACTCATGGAAGATCAGATGGAAAATGCCGGCCTCCCTTCCCTGGTCGCGAAATTTGTGAATGGATTAAAACAGGCCGTTCTTCAAAAACCACCCCGCCGGTTCCGGAAAACCGGATCGGCCACCTGACAATTTCCAAATTTGAACTATAATTTAGGTAGGGGATGAGCCGAGAAGGGACGAGGTTCGGCATGCCCCCTTGCATGACCTTTGGATTAGTCCACAGACGGGAGGAAACTCGAATGGGCGTGAAGCGGGTGCCGATTCTAAGTGCGATTTTGGTCGCACTCGGGCTCTCGGCCTGCGGGGACCATAATAACCTGCTGGGCGCGCTGGCGGATGAAGATTCTCGTCAGGCCAAGATGGAAGAAGGTCAGATCGCGTTGGACCGGGGAGACTGCCCCACCGCGATCGAGCGATTCACCGAGCTGTTTAACGAGGACCCCGATGACCTCGACATCCGGCTCAATCTGGCCGCCGCCTATGCCTGCCGGGCCGGGTTCATCGTGACGGATCTCATCCGCGTGGCGGCCGATTTTATCTCCTCCGATCAAACCGCAGACGACTTTCATCTGTTTAAGGGCATTGCCGATGCCGCGGTGCGGGTCGTCTCGCCCACGTGGGACCCGGACACTCAGACGGCGATTGATTTGTTGGAGGACCCCGCGCTGTCCTCGTTGATTCCGGGATGCGATACGGCCCCGTTTGCGAATCATCCCGATGCCGCGTTCAATCGGGGAATCCTGTCCACCATCCGCGCCGTGATGGCCGTCTCATCTCTTGAGCAGACCCTCGGCGGGGATATTAATACGGCGGCGGCCCAGTTCGCGCCGACCGCCGTGCTGGTCGGCGACGCCCTTCGCGATGCGGATGAGTCGATGGTCTGCGCCAATGGTCTGGTCGGGGGAACCTCGGTCGCCCAGACCGATCTCGCCCAGGCGATTCATGAACTGCATGTAGGCTCGAATGGACTGGATGGGGATCTTGAGAATCCCCTTTTGCCCGCCGACTTCGCGGCCTACCTGATCAACCAGGGGTATTTACTCTAATGATCAAGATCTTTGGGTGTGTGCTGGGGGTGTTATCAATCGCCATTCCGGTTTATGGGAACGAGCTGCCGGTCTTCTTCAAGGGGGTGAGGCCTTTGGG
>CAYJTJ010000055.1:0-1130 GCA_964372835.1 uncultured Nitrospirota bacterium | reverse complement strand
TTCCGGTTTATGGGAACGAGCTGCCGGTCTTCTTCAAGGGGGTGAGGCCTTTGGGCATGGGCGGCGCCTTCACGGCCGTGGCGGACGATGAGAACGCCATGTTTTACAACCCGGCCGGGCTGAACAGGATCGAGGGTTTCGGCCGGGCCGAGATTCTAAATCCCTATCTTGAATTGAGCCGGGACACACTCGATTTCTTCGGGGATCTTCGGGAGGTCGGCGATGCGGAGAACGACACGGAGCAATCCCGATTGGCGGCCGATCTCCTGGACAAATGGTTCGGAAAGCGGCTTCACTTGAGAACGGGTCTCTTCCCAAACGTCACGCTCCATAACTTCGGAATTGGAGTCCTGGGGCAAGGCCGATTCGACGGCGAGGTCCACAACCCGCTGGGGAGCAGTACCCTGGAAGTCCGGGCCGGGACCGACATCGCGGCGATCGTCTCAGGGGCCTACGGATTTTTGGATCAGCGGATCCAGGTCGGCCTCACCGGGAAGTTTGTGAGCCGCCGGCTCTTGGAAAAGGCCTATACGACACGCGAGCTCGTTGCGGAGGACGGGATCGATTTCGACGATCTGGAAGAGGGAAAAGGATTCGGGGTCGACCTGGGCGCCATTTATAACCTTCCCGCCGTTTGGGATCCTTCCGTGGGGTTCGCCATTTTAAACCTGGCCGATCTTAATCTGGGCGACGCCGGGAAACTTGAACAGCAGATCAATCTGGGCGCGGCCCTTCGTCCGCCGGTGGTTTTCGGAAAACTTCTTCTGGCACTCGACGTGATGGACGTGACGAATCAGTTGGGAAAGGACAGCGATCTTGGTAAAAGGATTCATGCCGGGGTGGAGTACCGTTTTCCCATTATCCTGGCCTTACGGACCGGCCTCCATCAGGGCTATCCCAGTTTCGGCTTGACGGCGGACTTCTGGATCGCTAAGCTGGGCTATGCCTACTCCATCGAAGAGGTGGGGGCGTTCGCCGGACAGAGACCCGACCGCCGCCACATCGCCCAGCTCTCGCTGGGATTCTAATCGCAAATCAAGAAAACGGGGCACGAACGGAGGGACCGTGATTCGGGTCGCGGGAATTTTTGTGCTCGTGAGCTTGGTTCTGGCCGGATGCCGGCTGGATGA
>CAYJTJ010000054.1:0-12356 GCA_964372835.1 uncultured Nitrospirota bacterium | reverse complement strand
CCCGGAGGGAGAAATCGATGGTGGACCAGAAAATACGGATTCGACTCAAGGGATACGATTATCGCGTCCTGGATCAGTCGGTCATCGAGATCGTCGAAACGGTGAAGCGCACCGGGGCGAAGATCTCCGGCCCGATTCCGCTTCCCACCGTCATAAACCGATTTACGGTTCTTCGATCGCCTCACGTGGACAAGAAGTCCCGGGAGCAGTTCGAAATCCGGACGCATAAGCGCCTGATCGATATCCTCGAGCCCACACAGGAAACGATGGACGCACTGATGAAGTTGAACCTCTCGGCCGGCGTGGATGTGGAGATCAAGACTTAATCGGGAGTACGGGGAATCATTCCATGTCGGAAATTAAATCGGTCATCGAGGGGCTCATCGGGCAGAAGTTGGGGATGAGCCAGCTCTATGTTGAGGACGGCCGTTTGGTCCCGGTCACCGTGATTGCGGCCGGCCCCTGCCGGGTGACCCAAAGGAAGACGAGTGAATCGGACGGATACGAATCCATTCAACTGTCGTTCCAAGAGGTTCCGGAAAAGCGGCTGACCCGTCCCGTGGCCGGCCATTTTAAAAAGGCTCAGGTCCCTCCGGCAAAATATCTTCGGGAGTTCAAAGGGGAAATCAAGACGCTTACAGTGGGGGCCGTGATCACGGCCGATCAATTTCAGAAGGGCGAGAGGGTGGACGTGACGGGCATCTCAAAAGGGAAGGGCTTTGCGGGCGTCATGAAACTCCATCATTTTGCGGGGGGGCCCGCGACTCACGGGTCCATGTTCCATCGAGCTCCCGGCTCGATCGGGAGCAGTTCATGGCCCTCACGGGTCCGGAAGAACAAGAGACTTCCCGCTCACATGGGTTCCAAACGAGTGACGGTTCAAGGTCTGGAGGTCATCCAGGTTCGAGCCGAGGATAACCTGCTAATGCTGCGCGGGGCGGTTCCCGGCCCGAAGGGATCCATCCTCCTGATTCAAAGGACATCGAGGAAATAGGACGATGCCGACCGCGGACGTGATCGACCTTCATAAACAAAAAATGGGAAACATCGAGCTGAACAACCAGCTTTTCGGGGCCAAGGTGAATAGCACTCTCATCCATGAGGCCGTCGTCATGCAACAAGCCGCCAAACGGCAGGGTACCGCCGCCACGAAGACCAAGGGGTTGGTCAGAGGGGGCGGAAGAAAGCCCTGGAAACAAAAGGGAACGGGACGCGCAAGGGCCGGATCAACGCGATCCCCCATCTGGCGCGGCGGCGGCACCGTTTTTGGACCGAACCCGAGAAAATACGCCTATCCCTTTCCACGAAAGAAGTACCGCGCGGCCATGAGGGGGGTCCTCTCGGCCAAACTCCGGGACGGTGAGCTCATGATTCTTGAGAATATCTCCCTGGAGGAAGGGAAAACGAAACAGATGGCCCAGATCCTTAAGACACTCGGGGCGACCGGCCGGACGATTGTCGTTCTTTCCCAGCCCGACGCCGTTCTCGAGAGGGCGGCTCAGAATCTTAGAGAGGTCAAGCTCCTCTCGGTCCCCGGGCTAAATTTATATGACCTGATCTGTGCACGGCATATCCTCCTCCCCAAGGGCGCACTGGAAGCCTTGGAGAAGGCGTGGTCATGAGCCGAAGCCCTTATCAGATCTTAATTCGGCCACTCCTGACGGAAAAGATCACCAAAATGAAGGAGAGCCTGAATAAAGTCTGCTTCCTGGTCCATCCCGAGGCCAACAAGATCGAAATTAAGAAGGCCGCCGAGGAAATTCTTAAAGTAAAGATTGATTCTGTCCATGTCATCAATGTCAAGGGAAAGGTCAAGCGACTGGGGCGATACGAAGGAAAACGGGGTGATCGTAAAAAGGCCATTCTCACACTCAAGAAAGGTGAGAAACTGCAACTTTTTGAAGGCGTCTGATTCGGATTACCGGCCGGCTCCGAACGCCATGGGATGAGACGATGGGAATCAAACAGTTTAAACCGACCTCTCCGGGACGCCGGGCGATGACCGGATTCACCTTTGAGGAAATCACGAAGGGGAAGCCGGAGAAAACGCTGGTGAAATCCCTCATTTCGTCCGGCGGAAGGAACAACCGGGGGAAGATGACCGTCCGCCATCGCGGAAGCGGCCACAAACGCGCCTACCGGATCATCGATTTCAAGAGGGATAAGTTCAACATTCCGGCGACCGTGACCGCCATCGAGTATGATCCCAACCGCTCCGCGAGAATTGCCCTGCTCCAATACGCAGACGGTGAGAAGCGATACATTTTGGCCCCGGCGGGCCTGGGGGTGGGGGAACGGGTTCTCTCCGGCCCCGAGGTCGAAATCAGAACGGGCAATGCCCTTCCCCTGAGGAACATCCCCGTTGGAACGCAGGTCCATAACCTCGAGCTTAAGATAGGGAAAGGCGGCCAACTGGTCCGAAGCGCCGGAGCCACGGCACAGATCATGGGGAGGGATGAGGACTACGTCATGATCCGCATGGTCTCGGGCGAGCTTCGCCGGATTCACATGAATTGCATGGCCACGGTCGGGCAGGTCGGCAATCTTGATCATGAGAACATCTCGGTCGGGAAGGCCGGGCGATCCCGATGGCTGGGGCGAAGACCGACCGTGCGCGGCGTCGCGATGAACCCCGTCGATCATCCGCACGGCGGGGGCGAGGGTAAATCCGGACAGGGGAATCCGCATCCGGTGTCCCCCTGGGGAACGCCCACCAAGGGATACAAGACAAGGAGACGAAAGGATACGAACCGCTTTATCATTAAGCGGATCAATTAGGGGGAGAGGCGTGCCGCGTTCCGTAAAGAAAGGCCCGTTCATTGATGCGAAGCTACTCGAGAAAATCGAGATGCTGAATCAGGCGAACGATAAAAAAATAATAAAGACCTGGTCGAGACGATCGACCATCACGCCCGAGATGATCGGGCACACACTGGCGGTTCACAACGGCAAGAAATTTATCCCGGTCTACATTACCGAGAATATGGTCGGGCATAAACTCGGGGAATTCTCCCCCACGCGTTTTTTCAAAGGGCACGGCCAAGTGAAGACCGAAAAGGCGACCACGTT
This sequence comes from uncultured Nitrospirota bacterium, assembly GCA_964372835.1. Taxonomy (GTDB): domain Bacteria; phylum Nitrospirota; class Nitrospiria; order JACQBZ01; family JACQBZ01; genus CAYJTJ01. The sequence continues at coordinate 9,287 of CAYJTJ010000054.1, read as the reverse complement.
GAAATAGCTCCGATCCAGACCGGAGACGATGACACCATGGCAAAAGAAGCGAAGGCGATATTAAGGTACGTTCGGGTGGCGCCGCGCAAGGCGCGTCTGGTGGTGGATCTTATCCGAGGGCACAAGGTGGCTGAGGCCTTCAATATCCTCAAGTTCACCCCGCGATCCGCCTCCCGGGTGGTCGAAAAGATTCTGAGATCCGCCGTGGCGAATGCAGAAAATCTCGAGATCGGGGATCCGGATGATCTCTGGGTCCGGCGCGTGTATGTGGATGGAGGGCCGATCATGAAGCGGTTCCGAGCCCGGCCCATGGGGAGGGCCAACCCGATCAAGAAACGCACCAGTCATATCACGATGGTTGTGGCCCCGAGGGAAATACCCCGAGATTCAACGGCGTCGGCGGCCGTCCAGAAATCGGTCAAAAAGGCCCCCCCGGCCTAGCGGGAGACAACAAAGATGGGACAGAAGGTTCATCCGATCGGTTATCGGCTCGGTTTCAATAAGACATGGAACTCCCGGTGGTTTGCCGAGAAGGATTACGCCAAGCTGCTTCACGAGGATATCCGAATCCGCAAGATGGTGAAAAGTAAGCTCACCCACGCCGGCGTGGCGCGCGTTGAGATCGAGCGATCCGGGAATCAGGCGAAGATCAATATTCACACGGCCCGGCCCGGGATCATCATCGGGAGAAAGGGTGCCGAGGTGGATAAGCTCAAGGCCGAGCTTGAGTCCAAGACCGGTCGCCAGATCTACATCAACATCAAGGAAATAAGAAAGCCCGAGGTGGAGGCCCAGCTCGTTGCCGAAAATATCGCCGTTCAGCTCGAAAAGAGAGTGGCCTACCGGCGGGCCATGAAGAAAAGCGTCCAGTCCGCGCTCCGTCTGGGCGCCCAGGGAATCAAGATCACCTGCGCGGGGCGTCTGGGGGGCGGTGAGATTGCGAGAACGGAGTGGTACCGCGAGGGGCGCGTTCCCCTCCACACCTTGCGCGCCGACATGGATTTCGGTCTTGCGGAGGCGCTTACCACGATGGGGAAGATCGGCGTGAAGGTCATTATCTATAAAGGAGAAGCGCTTCCGGGAATTCCTGAAACCCCCGAAGGTCGCGACCTCCGAGGAGATCGATAGCACGTCATGCTGAGCCCGAAAAAGGTGAAATTCAGGAAGATGCACAAGGGAAGGCGGTTCGGAAAAGCCTATCGCGGCTCGGAGCTCTCCTTCGGGGAATTCGGTCTTAAGGTCCTGGAGCCGGCCTGGATCACGGCCCGCCAGCTCGAGGCGGCCCGGATCGCGATGACGCGATTCGTGAAGCGGGGCGGAAAAATTTGGATCCGAGTTTTTCCGGATAAACCCATCACCAAGAAGCCGGCCGAAACCCGGATGGGAAAAGGCAAGGGGAATCCGGAATTGTGGGTGGCCTCCGTGCGACCGGGACGCATTCTCTACGAAATGGACGGTGTAACGAGGCAAGTTGCCCAGGAGGCGTTCCGCCTTGCGGCCTACAAGCTCCCGGTCGCGACCCGGATCGTTACGCGGGGGCTCCTCTGATGGAAATGAAGGAGATGCGCGAACTCACCCCGGAAGAACTGGATCAAAAGGAGAAAGAACTCCGTCAGGAGATCTTCAATCTCCGATTCCAATTGATGAGCGACCAAACCTCTAACCCGCAGAGGATGAAGGCGGTGCGCCGGGAAATTGCGAGGATCAAAACGGTCCTCCGAGAAAAGTCCTCGCAACCGGCCGATGGACCCGCCCCGGCGAGATAAGGAACGAAAGGAATGACGGAAGAAAATCAGACCGAAAGACGAGGACGGCGGTTTATCGGGAAGGTGATGAGCCATCGGATGAAAAAGACCGTGGTGGTCGGTCTCGAGAGGGCGTATATGCATCCTGTTTATAAGAAGGTGGTTCGAAAGCTCACAAAGATCAAGGTGCATGACGAGAGAGACGAGTGCCAGGTGGGGGATCTGGTTCAGATTCGACAGTCGCGTCCCGTCAGCAAGGAAAAACACTGGCGAGTGGTCGAGATCGTGCGACGATCCGAGGGCGACGTCCCTTCCGGAGCCCAGGAACCATCCGCGTTGTCATAAGCCGCTTGCGAGAAGAGACGGAGCGATATGATACAGGATTACACACTGCTGGATGTGGCGGACAATTCCGGGGCGAAGAAGGTGATGTGTTTTCACGTTCTCGGCGGATCGGGGAGGCGGTATGCCACGGTGGGAGACGTGATTGTGGTGGCGGTTAAGGAGGCCATCCCGCAGGCCTCCGTCAAGAAAGGCGACGTGGCCCGGGCCGTCATCGTCCGTACCGCGAAAGAAATTCGTCGGGATGACGGATCCTATATCCGTTTTGACCGCAATGCCGCGGTGTTGATCAACGCGCAGGGGGAGCCGGTCGGCACCCGGATATTCGGACCCGTGGCGCGGGAGCTCCGAAGGAAGAAATTCATGAAGATCATATCCTTGGCGCCGGAGGTCCTCTAGCTCATGGCCGCCGGCACGATGAATCAGGAACAAATCGTCGCCCGATTTAAGATTCGCAAGGGTGATACGGTGATGGTGACCACCGGAAAGGACCGGGGAAAGACCGGAAAAGTTCTCGAGGTTATCTCCTCCGAGGGGCGGGTCTACGTTGAAAAATTAAATATGATCAAGAGGCACACGAAGCCGACCCAAAAACACCGGCAGGGCGGGATTATCGAGAAAGAAGCCCCCATCCAGATTTCCAATGTCCTGATCCTTTGTCAGAGCTGCAATAAGGCGTCCCGCACGGGGATGCGTCGGCTGGAGGACGGCACCAAGCTTCGGTATTGCAAAAAATGCGGGGAAATAATCGATCGGGGATAGTTCGTTTTCCCCATCATCGAGGGTTGATTTGATGGCGCGTGCAAAGGAAAAAGATAAAGAAAAGAGGGAGAAAGAACCCCGTACCGAGACCCGCGAAAAAGGGAAGGGGAAGACGGTGCCGGCGGTTCCCTATCAACCCCGGCTCAAGGACCGCTACCGGAAGACGGTTATTCCGGAAATGATGAAGCAATTTTCTTACAAAAATCCCATGCAGGTCCCGCGGCTGGAGAAAGTCGTGATCAATGTCGGGTTGGGGGAGGCTATTTCCAATGCCAAGCTGCTCGACTCGGCGGTGAAAGAAATCTCGCTCATCTCGGGCCAGAGGCCGATCGTGACCCGTGCCAAAAAATCGATTGCCGGGTTCAAGTTGAGGCAGGGAATGCCCGTCGGATGCAAAGTCACCCTCCGGGGGAAGCGGATGTATGACTTTATGGATCGTTTCCTAAACATTGCCCTGCCGCGGATTCGGGACTTTAGGGGAGTATCCCCAAAATCCTTCGATGGGCGCGGGAACTATACCCTGGGACTGAAGGAGCAACTCCTCTTCCCGGAGATCAAATACGACGATGTCACGGACACGCACGGAATGGACATCACGATCACCACCACGGCCCGAACCAATGAGGAGGGCAAATCCCTGTTAAATCTCCTGGGGATGCCCTTTCGGGCGTAACGCAGAACTGAGGGGTCGGAGCATTGGCGAAGAAAGCATTAATTCATAAGGCGCAAATGGAACCGAAGTTTAAGGTTCGCAAATATAATCGTTGTCCGTTGTGCGGGCGCCCGCGGGGATTTCTGAGAAAGTTTCGGATGTGTCGGATCTGCTTTCGCAATTTAAGCCTGAAGGGCGATATCCCAGGCGTCATTAAGGCGAGCTGGTAGGGGGGGCGGTTATGATGACAGATCCGATTTCCGACATGTTAAACCGGGTGCGGAATGCGCTCGCGCGAAAGTACGATCAAGTCGATATTCCGCAATCACGGGTGAAAAAAGAGATCGCGCGTCTTCTGAAGGAGGAGGGATTCATCAAGAACGTTGAGGCGATCACCAACGACTCGCATCCCTTTCTCCGACTTGGGCTCAAGTACCGTAAGGAAGAGTCGATTATCACCGGGCTCAAGCGTGTGAGTCTGCCCGGGAGGCGCGTATACGTCGGATGGGACCGTTTACCTTCTGTGCGAGGCGGTCTGGGGATGGCGGTCATCTCCACCCCCCAGGGAATCATGACCGAGAAGGATTCGCGCAAACGGGGTATCGGCGGAGAAGTCATCTGTTACGTCTGGTGAGTTAGGAGAAGCCAGGATGTCTCGTCTCGGAAAGATACCCCTTCCCATTCCCTCCTCCGTCCAGGTGACGGTGAAAGGGGGGCGTGTCCGGGTTAAGGGACCCAAAGGCGACCTTACCCATCCCATCGAAAAGGGGGTGGGTGTCCGAATTGAAAAGGAACGGCTCTGGGTCACACGCGAGAACGATGAGCGATTAACCCGGGCTAGTCAGGGCCTTCTGCGCAGTCATGTTCGCAATATGATCGGCGGCGTCACACAGGAGTATCAGAAGACCCTGGAGATCAGCGGCGTGGGATTCCGAGCCCAGATTCAGGGCCGAAATCTGACGATGAACCTTGGATTTTCCCATCCCACGATCTATTCGCTGCCCGCGGGCATCGAGGCCACCGTCGAGAAGCAGACGGTTATTAAGCTTAAAGGCGCGGACAAGTACTGGGTGGGGCAGGCGGCCGCCCAGATCCGGGCCTTGCGGCCGCCCGAACCGTATAAGGGGAAGGGGATCAAGTACGCGGGCGAGGTGATCGAACGGAAAGAGGGGAAGACCAGCAAGTGATTCGGAGGGCACGCAAGACGCCATGTTGAACATGAAGGATAAAATGGTGGCGCGACATCGACGCCACCGGCGTGTACGGAAAACCATTTTCGGAACCCCGCAGCGGCCGAGATTAATCGTTTTCCGGAGCAATCTGCATATCTATGCCCAGGTGATCGACGACACCCAGGGCCTCACCCTTGCGAATGCCTCCAGCGTGGAGAAGGCCTGTCGGAAGGACGTCGCCCGCGGAAGCAACAAGAAAGCGGCGGAGGTTGTGGGACAGCTGATCGCCAAACGGGCGATCGAAAAAGGCCTCAAAGCGGTCGTTTTCGACCGGGGGGGATACCTTTTTCACGGCCGCGTTAAATCGTTGGCGGACGCCGCGAGACGGGGCGGGTTGCTATTCTAATGGATCGATTGGAGTGAGGGGGGATTTCCGGTGAGAGTGAACCCGAATGAGCTGACACTGAAGGATAAGGTGGTTACGATCAATCGCGTCACCAAGGTCGTCAAGGGGGGTAAGCGTTTTTCTTTCAGCGCCCTGGTTGTCGTGGGGGATGGGAACGGCTGGGTCGGCATGGGCAAAGGAAAAGCCTCCGAGGTTCCCGACGCGATCCGGAAGGGGATCGAAAAGGCGAAGAAGAATTTGATAAAGATCCCCTTGAATAATACAACTATCCCATTTGAAGTTATAGGGAAATATGGGGCCGAGAAGGTCCTGATGAAGCCGGCGGCGCCGGGGGCCGGCGTGATCGCCGGCGGCGCGGTCCGGGCCGTGATGGAAGTCTGCGGGATCCAAAACGTGATCAGCAAATCCCTCGGCAGCGGAAATCCCTTTAATGTGGTCAAGGCCACTCTGGCGGGTCTGGGGGAACTCAAGTCGCCCGAAGCGATCCTGGAAATGCGTCGGATTGAACCGACGGAGGCGGGAGCCTATGCCGGCAAGCCGGCCGCGTAAACTTCAAATCACTCTTCGAAGAAGCCTGATCGGCTATCCGGATAAAAAACGGCTGGCGGCGCGGTCGCTCGGGTTGAGGCGGATCCGTCACACCGTGGTCCGACTCGACACACCGCAGACCCGGGGTTTGATCGCCGCCATTGGTCATCTCATTGAGGTGAACGCTCTTTAAAAATGAAACTCAACGACCTCAAGCCTAAGGCGGGCTCCAAAACGAAAGAAAAGCGCATCGGTCGGGGCATCGGCTCCGGCCACGGCAAGACTTCGACCAAGGGGCATAAAGGAGGCCTGGCGAGGAGCGGCGGTGGGGGGAAGGGGCCCGGTTTTGAGGGGGGCCAGATGCCGCTGATCCGCAGAATCCCAAAACGGGGATTCCGATCCCTATTCAGAAACGAGGTGGCCGTGGTGAATCTGCAAAGCCTCAATCGCCTGGCCGCGAAGGCTCCCGTGACACCGGTGCAATTGAAGGAAGCCGGGATCGTCCGCTCATCGGCCACCGCCGTGAAGATTCTGGCCCTAGGGGAGCTCAAACGGCCCCTGACCATTCAAGCCCATTATTTCAGCGGCTCCGCGCTGGAGAAGATCAAAAAGGCGGGGGGAAAGGCGGAGGTGATTCCATTGCCGAAAGCCAAGCCGGCCGATCGGACCGAAACAGATTCGCCGGGAGGACGTAAGGGGTGAGACAGGGTGTTTGATCGTCTGGTCAACAATATCCAGAACATCTTTCACATCCCGGAGCTGAGACACAGGATTTTTTTTACGCTCGGCCTGTTGGCCGTCTACCGGCTCGGCGCTCATATTCCGACGCCGGGGATCAACAATCAGGCGCTGAGCGATTTCCTTTCGGACAAGGGCGGTGCGCTTCTCGGCTTTCTGGATATATTCACCGGGGGGGCGCTTTCGAGACTGACGATCTTTGCGCTGGGGATCATGCCCTACATCAGCGCCTCGATTATTCTCCAGTTACTCACGGTCGTCATTCCGACTCTGGGGAAGCTGGCGAAGGAAGGAGAGCGAGGGCGGAGAAAGATCATTCAGTACACCCGGTACGGGACCATTGTGATCGCCCTAATCCAGTCTTTCGGTATCGCAATGGGCCTGGAGGGAATGAACAACGGCGTTTTCGTCCAGCAGCCGGGGGCGGGTTTCAGGATCATGACCATGATCACCCTCACGGCGGGGACGTCTTTCTTGATGTGGCTGGGGGAGCAGATCACCGAACGGGGAATCGGAAACGGAATCTCGTTGATCATTTTTTCGGGGATCGTGGCCGGAATTCCGAACGCGATGATCAATACGTATCGCTTGTACGAGACGGGCCAGCTTCACCTGGTGTTTCTCCTGGGTCTCGGAATATTGATGATCCTGGTCACCACGGCGATTGTTTTCCTGGAAAGCGGGCGGCGAAAAATCCCGGTGCAATACGCGAAGCGGGTGATTGGACGGCGGGTCTACGGGGGTCAGAGCACCCATATTCCACTGAAGATCAATACCGCCGGGGTGATTCCGCCGATTTTCGCTTCGTCGATCATTGCCTTTCCCGCGACGATCACCGGGTTTATTCAGATCCCCTGGGTCCAGGACATTTCACGGCAGCTGGCCCCGGGCTCGTTCCTGTACACCGGGCTGTATGTGGGGATGATCATATTTTTCTGCTTTTTCTACACGGCGGTGGTATTGAATCCGGTCGACATGGCCGACAACATGAAGAAGTATGGAGGGTTCATCCCGGGGATCCGACCCGGGCAAAGGACATCGGATTATATTTATCAGGTCCTGACCCGGATCACCTTGGCCGGATCGATCTACCTGGCGATGATCTGCGTGATCCCGGAAGTGCTCATCTATAAAATGGGGGTTCCTTTCTTTTTCGGGGGAACCTCCCTTTTGATTGTGGTGGGCGTGGGTCTGGATACGGCCCAGCAGATCGAGTCCCATATGCTGACGCGTCATTACGAGGGCTTTTTATCCAAAGGGCGCCTCAAAGGGCGGTCCGGCTGATTCGAGGGGCAAGGTGCGCTTGATCTTTCTGGGTCCGCCGGGTGTCGGTAAAGGAACGCAGGCCCAGCGATTGTCTGGCCGATTGCGAATACCCAAGATCTCGACCGGGGACATTCTTCGCGAGGCCGTGGAGAAGAAAACGGAACTCGGCGTTCGGGCCCGGGGCTATATGGAAAGCGGGGGGCTCGTTCCGGACGAGGTGGTCGTCGGCATCATTCGGGAAAGGATCAAAGAGCCGGATGCCGCGGGAGGATTTATTCTGGATGGTTTTCCGAGGACCCGGCCCCAGGCCGAGGCGCTGGATCGGATGTTGGGCGATCGAAATGAGGGAATTGATGCGGTCCTGGATTTCAAGCTGTCCGAGATGCAGCTCATTGAGCGACTCTCCGGGCGGCGGAGTTGTCCCGGATGCAACGCCATCTACCACGTCGAGTTTAATCCGCCGCGTCAGATGGGCCGGTGCGATCGCTGCGGGGAGCCCCTGGTTCAGAGAAAGGACGACCACCCGGAACCGATCCGCAAGCGGCTGGAGGTCTACCGAGCGCAAACCGTGCCCCTGATTGATTATTATCAATCTCGGGGGCGCCGGTTGGAAATCGACGGCTCCGGCACGCCGGAGGAGGTGTTCCGGAAAGTCACGGCGGCGATCGACCCGATCCAATGATTATTCTGAAGTCTCAGGGAGAGATCCGGAAGATCGAACGGGCCGGCCGGATCGTGGCGGAGGTGTTGAAAGAGTTGGAGCAGATCCTGACGGCCGGAGTGACCACATTGGACCTCGATCGGATCGCCGAGGAGGGCCTGCGGAAAAGGGGCGCGATCCCCGCCTTCAAAGGCTACCGGGGGTTTCCGGCCACGCTTTGTGCTTCGATCAACGAGCAGGTCGTCCATGGAATTCCCTCCAAGAGGGCGCTGAAGGAGGGTGACATCATCGGCCTGGATCTGGGCGCGATCGTCGATGGATACTACGGGGACTCGGCCGTCACCCTGGGCGTCGGTCCCATCACACCCGAGGCCCGGAGACTCGTGTCCGTCACGGAGGAGTCGCTCTATCGGGGGATCGATCAGATGCGGATGGGCAACCGGCTTTCGGACATCTCTCACGCCGTCCAATCGCATGTGGAGGAAGCCGGATACTCCGTGGTCCGAGATTTCGTGGGGCATGGAATCGGCCAGGCGCTTCATGAAGATCCCCAGCTGCCCAATTTTGGGCCTCCCGGGCAGGGGCCGCGCCTTCAGTCCGGAATGGTTCTCGCGATTGAGCCGATGGTGAATCTGGGGAAAGAGGGGGTGCGAATGCTCAACGACCGCTGGACGGCCGTCACGGAAGACGGAAGCCTCTCGGCGCACTTCGAGCATACGGTGGCGATTACGGAAGAGGGGCCGGTCATTCTAACGGCGCGATGACGGGATTGGAGCCCGCGGGTTGATGTCCAAAGAAGACGTGGTTGAGACCGAAGGAACCATCGTAGAAACCCTTCCGAACGCCATGTTTCGGGTGGAGCTCAGCAACGGCCATCGGGTCCTGGCCCACGTTTCGGGAAAAATGAGAATGCATTTTATCAAAATTCTCCCGGGGGATAAAGTCACGGTGGAGCTTTCCCCGTACGACCTGACGCGGGGCAGAATCACCTACCGGTTCAAATGAGACGGTCCGG
>CAYJTJ010000053.1:0-12391 GCA_964372835.1 uncultured Nitrospirota bacterium | reverse complement strand
CCAGAAGCGTTCGGAGTTGACCGGTCGCGCGGAGGACGACATCCCCGCCGTTTCCGCCGTGTCCGCCGTTGGGACCGCCCCGGGGAACGTATTTCTCCCGTCGGAAGCTGACGCAGCCGTCTCCGCCGTTGCCGGCCTTCACAAATATCTTGACCTGATCGATGAACACCAAAGAAATGTCGCGGCGCGTCCCTGGGCGGGCCCGAACCCGGTTAACCGGCACGGCCCCGTACGGGGATCCCCCGCGATCCTCGTCTTAAGGGGAATGGTTCTCCCTGAAAGGTTCGACCCGCTGGACCGATTTGGGATGAGGTCGGCCGGAGATGGGTCGTTTTAGAAATCCCGCTCGCCGTAAGACGTCGGGAACCGGCCTGAGGGAAGAACTACTGTGTTATTTTTGGCACCGGATAGACGCTCACCTTTCGGCGGGCTGCATCGCGGCTTTCAAACTTGACCACGCCGGTGATCTTGGCGAAGAGGGTGTGGTCGCTGCCGGTCCCCACGTTGAACCCGGGATGAAAGCGGGTGCCCCTTTGCCGAACCAGGATGCTCCCGGCCGGAACCACCTGGCCCCCGAAGGCCTTGACGCCCAGCCTCTTGGATTGACTGTCGCGCCCGTTTTGCGAAGAACCCTGTCCCTTTTTATGGGCCATATCTTAAACTCCTGTCCGGATCACCCGGCGCTGATCTCCGTAATTTTAAGACGGGTGTAGGCCTGGCGGTGCCCTTTGGTCCTTCGATAGTTCTTCCGCCTCTTTTTCTTGAAGACGATGACCTTGGATTGCCGTCCCTGGGCGAGCACCTCTGCCTTGACCGCGGCACCTTCCAATACCGGCGTCCCGATCATAACTTCTCCGTCGCCCTGAACCATCAGGACACGGCCGAGAGTAACCGTATCTCCCACGCCGGCCGAAATCGATTCGACCTCCACACGATCCCCGGGGGCCACGCGGTACTGTTTTCCCCCCGTCTCAACGATCGCATACATACCGGAACCCCTCAAAATGGTGAAGGGGGTTTTTACCATAAATTCTAGAGAGTTGTCAAGTTATTCCGGAGACCGATCCGGCCCCGTTAATATTGACAAACCGCCGCCGGGTTGTTATATTACCTCCCGTCGCGGATCGACCCGCTCGACGGCAGCCGAGCCGGCACACGGAGCCTTCGTTGTGATTCAAGAAACCTCAAAGATCTGGATGGACGGGCGATTCGTGGACTGGAAGGATGCCACGGTTCATGTTCTGACCCACACCCTCCATTACGGCCTCGGGGTGTTTGAGGGCATCCGCTGTTACAAAGGCGAATCCGGCTCGGCGATCTTCCGGCTCCGGGAGCACGTCAAGCGGTTGTACGATTCGGCCCATATCGTCCAGATCAAGATCCCCTATTCTCCGAAAGAGATCGAGGAGGCCATTATCGGGACGGTCCGGATCAACCGGCTCAAGGAATGCTACATCCGCCCCATCGTTTTTATCGGGTACGGTGACATGGGCCTGTATATCCAGAACAATCCGATCCAGGTCGCCATCGCCGCGTGGCCTTGGGGCACCTATCTCGGGGATGAAGGCATCCGCGACGGGATTCGGGCGAAGATTTCTTCCTTCACCCGCCACCACGTGAACATCAGTCTGACCCGCGCCAAGGTGACCTCTTACTACGCCAACTCCCAGCTCGCGAAGCGGGAGGCCAAGGACGCCGGATACGACGAGGCGATTCTCCTGGACACGGACGGCTATGTCGCCGAGGGACCCGGAGAGAATATTTTCATCGTTCGCAACGGCGTCCTAAAAACCACGCCGCTGACCTCCATCCTGGAGGGGATCACACGGAACAGCGTCATCCAGCTCGCCGAGGAGCAGGCCGTTCCCGTGCTTCAGGAACGATTCACGCGTGACGAAGTCTATATTGCGGACGAGGCCTTCTTCACGGGAACGGCGGCCGAGATCACGCCCATCCGCGAAGTGGACGGCCGGGTGATCGGGTCCGGCCGGCCCGGTGAGATCACCCGGCGACTCCAGACCACGTTCTTCGATATCGTTCATGGAAAGAACAAATCGCACCCGTCCTGGCTCGTCCCGATCGACTAATGCCATGCAGAAGCGGTTAACGGCCTGATGCCGCCCTCTTATCGAAGCCCCCGGTCGCAACCCGCCATCGTCTACACCTATTTTCCCTCTCCGCTTGGGGGACTGGGAATCGCCGCGACGTCGCGCGGGATCTGCCGAATCTCCTGGGGACATTCCCGCGCCTCTTCCTTCAGGCGGTGGATCGAGAAACAGCACGGTGGCCGCGTCGTCCGCCGCGATCCGGATTTCTTCCCCTTGATCGCCGCCTTGCGAAAATATTTCTCGGGCCGCCCGGTCCGGTTTGAGGCGAAACTGGATCTCGGCGGGGGAACCCCGTTTCAGAGGTCGGTTTGGGAAGCGCTTCGGCGAATCCCCCATGGAACGACCCGAAGCTACGGAGCGGTGGCGAGGGCCCTCGGCCGCCCGAAAAGCAGTCGGGCGGTCGGATCGGCCTGCGGGAGCAACCCCGTCCCCATCCTGATTCCATGCCATCGCGTGGTCCGGACCGGCGGTGAACTCGGCGGGTTTGGCGGGGGCATTGGATTAAAAAAGAGGTTGTTGTCCATCGAGCGCGCATGATCGAGGCCCGAACCGGGAGGACCGTGGATTCGGCATGAAAAAAGATTGGTTCCTGAAGATTATCATCCTGGAGATTTCGATCAAGGGATCTCTCTTGATCCTGCTTTCGGGCGGGGTTTTTAGCCTCATCAACAAGGACCTCGGACTGCTGTCCCGGCAGCTGGCCGCCGATATGAACCTTGATGCCGATAATCGCATCCTCACGTTCATTCTTGACAAGGTCGGAATGGCAAAGACAACACTGCTGGTTGAGATCTCCACCGGGCTGTTACTCTACGGGATCATCTGCTGTGTTCAGGCCTGGGGCTTGCACAAGCGGAGGCCGTGGGCCGAGTATCTCACGGTCGGACTCGTCAGCATCTTCATTCCGTTTGAAGTCTGGGCCGTGATCGACCATCCTTCACTGATCCGGCTCATGGTCCTCATCTTCAACGCCGCCATCGTCACCTATCTTTTAAAACACACCGAACTCTTTCCGGCCCGACAAAAAGAAAAATAATTTTTCGCTTTACAACTGGGTCATGGGCATGCTATAGTCGGTCTATCCTGTACTCTATTCTCATAGTGTTTCCTGCGTCTTCCGTTTCCCAACCCCTCTTTTTCATTGAGTATTTTCCATATTTATTCGTATAGGCCCCAAGATCCGCGTCCATGGGATCTTGAGGGAAGGCGATCAAGGGGATGAAACATAAGCGAAGGAGGCCATCGACGTATGGGAATAAAAACGGGACGACCTCAGCTCATTTCGGATCGGCTCCGATTTAGCCTGCACGTGGGATCCGCTTTTGTGGTTTCATTTCTGATCGGATTGGCCCTCGCCTATCCGACCCCGCCGATGGCCCTCGCCCCCCTGCCCAAGGTACTGGCGGCCGGAAAGCCGATGGGCCTATTTCCGATGCTTAAAATCCATGACGCCTCGGTCGAGATCGCAGACCCGATGGGGGAAACCAAAAGGATCGTTCTTCAGGATGCCGAAAGTTTTAATCGGATCTCGAAGATTCACGAGGTGCTGAGCCGTTTTCATTCCGGGCTTTCTCCTTGGGATGAAGAATCGCTGGCCGAACACATCTACCACGAGAGCCTCCGGAACGGGTACGACCCGGAATTGATCGTTTCGGTGATCATGACCGAGAGTTCGTTTTACAAATGGGCCCGATCCCACAAGGGAGCCATCGGGATGATGCAGTTGCTCCCGGTGACCGGAAATGAGCTCGCCCAGATCAACCGGATCCCGCTCAGCAGCTCGGACGCCCTCTTCGACCCCCACCTCAACATCATGCTGGGAACCCAATACCTGGCCCTTCTCCACAAACGCTTCGGGGACCTGGGCCTCGCCCTGGCGGCCTACAACCACGGTCCAAACCGCGTGGAGGGGTTCCTGGTTCGTGGGGAAGACCTCCCTACCGCTTACATGCGAAAGGTGCTTGGGCGATACAAGGAGCTGCTCCTTGAACGGTCGGCCGAGACCGAACCCCCTTCCGAAAATATCACGGGCTGACCCGCCTGCCGTCAGGCAGGCCCGCCGCCATCCTGCGAGAACGAAGCCGGCTCTAACGGCTTCGAATAACCCCGACGCGGGAGCAATAGGGCGCGATGGCACACCGGCTGCAGAGGGGAGAGGTCGGCTTGCAGAGGTTCTGCCCGTAGGTCACGAGGAGATCGTTGAAGACGATCCAGTACCGCCGGGGCAGTTTTTCCCGGAGCGCCATTTCGGTCTCCTCCGGGGTCTTGGTCCGCACGTAGCCCCACCGGTTTGAGATCCGATGGACATGCGTGTCGACACAGATTCCGTATTTCCCAAATCCCAGTGTCACGACCAGATTCGCCGTTTTTCTCCCCACCCCCTTCAGTGAGAGCAGGTCCTCGAGGCGGGCCGGGACCCGCCCCCCGAATCGTTCGATCAAATCCCGACTCACGGCCCGCAGTGTTCGGGCCTTCGTCCGGTAGAACCCCACCGGATAGATCGCGTTTCGGATGACCCGGGGGTCCAGCCGGATCATCGCCTGCGGGGTCCGGGCCAGGGATAAGAGCCGCTCGGTCGCCCCGGCGGTCGTGCTGTCCTTCGTGCGAAGACTCAGAAGGGTGGAGACCAGGATCTGGTAGGGATCCCGGGAACGATCGGCCACCACCCCCACAATGGGCACCTGCCACTGGCGGACTTCCTGTTTGAGGATCCGGATCACCGGATGGATCTGCGCATTTTTCATCGTAGGCCTATGCGGGATTTTACCCGATTTAAACGGGAAACCCAAAATAAATTTGAATTCGGCCTACCGGGGTGATAGGATGACATCGCCGTCGACGGCCGACCCCTCGGGTGCCGATCGCCGAAGGAACCCGCCCAGGGAGGGATCGGACCTTGAAGGTTTTGGTCAAGAAGACATTGATTCTCGTCATCGGCTGGGCCTTTGTTCTGCTGGGCATCGCGGGTCTGTTCCTGCCCTTCCTCCAGGGAATTCTTTTTATCCTCATCGGTCTGCTGGTGCTGTCCAAGGAGAGCCCGTTTGCTCGGAGCCTCCTTTTGCGGTTTGAAAAGCGCTTTCCGGATCAATACCAAAAGATGCATGCGTTAAGCCAACGCCTCAAAAACCGGTTCCGGGGATTTGTAAAAGGGTAACCCCGCCTCGCTCCGTCCGGAGTCAATCATGGACCCGCGCCCGCGCCTTTTTCTGATTGATGGTCATTCCTACCTCTACCGCGCCTATTTTGCCATTCGGAACCTTTCCACCTCCAAGGGATTGCCGACCAACGCGATTTACGGGTTCACCACGATGCTGATCAAGATCCTCCGTGAAATGAAACCCGATTATGTGGCGATCGCCTTCGATGCCGAGGGGCCCACGCTGCGCCATCAGGCGTACGACGCCTATAAAGCCCAGCGTCCCGAAATGCCCGAGCCGCTTCAAGCACAGATTCCGTATGTTCACCGCGTGGTGGAGGCCTTCCGGATCCCGGTCGTGATCCGGGAGGGATATGAAGCCGATGATCTGATCGGGACGCTCGCCGGGCAGGCGACCGAGAGAGGCTTTACGGTCACCATCGTCAGCGGAGATAAAGACATGTTCCAGCTCATCACTCCCCATGTCCGGGTCTTCGATTCCATGAAAGACCGGGTTTACGGGGAGAGCGAGATTCAGGAGCGGTTTGGCGTCCGTCCGGATCAGATGGCGGAGATTATGGGTCTCATGGGAGACTCGATCGATAACATTCCGGGGGTTCCCGGGATCGGCGAAAAAACGGCCGTTGAATTGATCCGCCGGTTCGGATCGATCGAAAACCTGCTCGGCCGGATTGATGAGGTGGAAAGGCCCAAGCTCCGGATGAGCCTGCGTTCCTTTTCCGAGCAGGCCCGGCTCAGTCGCCGGCTGGCCGAGATCCATCGGAACTGCCCGATCGCTCTGGAGCCCGATCAATTTAAGCACACCGAACCGGATTCGGCCGCTCTCCTCGCTTTGTACCGCGAGCTGGAATTCGGCAGTCTTTTGCGCGAGGTGGAGGTCCCGGCGGAGACGAAATCCGCTCCGGTGGAGATCATCGAGACCGACTCGTCCCTCCTTGCTATGGCGACGCAGTGTCGCTCGGCGTCGACACTGGGCCTGGATTTTTGGACCCGATCGATCGAGGGCCGACGGCGCGAGATCCTCGGAATCGGCCTGGCCCTTCCGGATCGGGCCTACTATCTCCCGCTCGCCCCACTTGCCCGTGACGGCTCGCCCGGGATCGATCCCTCACGGCTTTCGGAGCATCTCGGGCCGCTCCTCACCGCCGCCGGCCCTCGAATGGTAATTTACGACATAAAATCGGCGCTTGTCGCCCTTCAGTCTCTCGGGCTTACCTTGGGGGGATCGACCGCCGATCCGATGATTGCGTCCTACCTCCTAAATCCGAACCGCCGCGATCACACGCTGTCCACGCTCGCCCTCGAGCGATTGGGCGCGCGCCTTCCCGATTGGCCCGACTCGGCCGGAATGTTACCTCCCGCAAAGACTGTCGCGGCCATCGCCGGGGAGAGGGCCTCGGCCTCACTCCGACTGGATGCCCTGTTAATGCAGTCGCTCCGGGATCAGGATTTGACGAACCTATTCGAGTCCGTCGAAATGCCGCTGGCGGGGGTCCTGGCCCAAATGGAGCTGATCGGATTTAAGATCGATACCGCCATTTTGGGCGAGCTGGGCCGGGAGCTCGAGGTCCGGCTGGTCCGGCTTTCGAAAAGAATTTATACCCTGGCCGGAATGGAATTCAACCTCAATTCTCCCAAGCAGCTGGCGGTGATCCTTTTTGAGCGATTGGGGTTAAAGCCCATCAAGAAGACCAAAACGGGCTATTCCACAAGCGAAGAAGTCCTCCAGCAGCTTGCCCCCCAGCATGAGCTCCCGGCCGAGGTCTTGAACTACCGCCAGCTCTCCAAGCTTAAATCAACCTACGCGGACGCGCTTCCGCTCATGGTCGATTCCGCCACGTCCCGACTGCACACCACGCTCAACCAAACGGCCACGGCGACCGGGCGTCTGTCCAGCAGCGATCCCAACCTCCAGAATATCCCGGTGAAGGGTGAGCTGGGCCAGCGGTTTCGACGGGCCTTCATTCCGGAGAAAGGCTTTCTCCTCCTTTCGGCCGATTACAGCCAGGTGGAGCTCCGGATCCTGGCCCATCTGTCCCGGGATGAAAATCTTCTCGCCGCCTTTTCGAGGGACGAGGACGTCCATACGCGCACCGCGACCCAGATTTTCGGCTTGAAACCGGCCGAGATCACTCCCGAGATGCGGCGAGTGGCCAAGACGGTCAACTTTGGAATTATTTACGGGATCAGCCCCTTCGGACTTTCCTCGACGTTGGGAATCAGTTCCTCTGAGGCGAAGGACGCCATCGAACGGTACCTGAACCACTTCAGCGGAGTCCGCCGGTTTATTTCGGCCACACTCGCCGATGCCAGGGCGAATGGATTCGTGACCACGCTGTTGGGGCGGCGCCGTCCCATTCCCGAACTGGCCGGCGCGACCCCCGCTCTCCGGGGCATTGGGGAGCGCGCGGCGATTAATACGCCGATTCAGGGCAGCGCGGCCGACCTGATCAAGCTCGCCATGATCCGAATCGCCCGGAGGCTCAAAGAAGAGGGACGCCGATCCCGGATGCTTCTCCAGATTCATGATGAACTGCTCTTTGAAGTGCCGGTTTTGGAGCTGGAGGAGATGAAGCGACTGGTTCGGCATGAAATGGAAGGCGTGATGAACCTGAGCGCGCCGCTCAAAGTGGACATCGGCGCCGGAGCGAACTGGAACGAGGCGCATGTCTGACGCGAATCCGGACCCAGACCCCCCTTGCGCTAGGGGCCGATCGTGATCTGACTCCAGGTCAGACCCCCATCCACGCTCTTAAACAGCTCGCCCTTGAATGTCCCCACATAAAGAGTCTGGTGGGTATAGGGATCGATCGCCAACGCGCTTACGCCTTTATCTCGGCCCACGTCGATCGTGATCCAATCGTTTGAGCTCTCACAGCTCACGGTTTGGCAGAGCGATAGGCCGAACACGCCCGCATAGATGCCCAATTCGGGACCCGTAAAGGGATTGGGACTGAGGACGAACGAGATGACAAAGACGCTGTCGGAACCCGCCTGGCCCGTGGGAATAGGCACTTCTTTCCAAGAACCACCGGCGTCTATCGATCGGTATACCCCGCCCCCTCCGATCCCTTGCTCGCCGCCGCCCAGGCCGGCGTAAATAATCTGGTCCGCCGTCGGTTGAACCGCCAACGTGATCACTTCTTCCGGAAGGGGGTCCGCCTGAGTGCCTCCCTCGGTCCAAGCACCCAGCGTGGGATCCTGCGGATTGGATAGGTCCGGCTGATATCTGAAAACATGCCCGCCCTCCGTGCCCGCATATATTTTGGTGGGGAAGATCCCCTTGGGAGAAAGGGCCAGGCTGCTCACGGTGGTCTCGTTCAGCCCGTTCGTCGTCATTTTCTTCCAGGAGATCCCGTGATCGTCACTCTTAAAGACGCCGTCCGCGCGGCTTGCGGCGTAGAGCTCCCGGCAGCGCAAGCCTCCCGTCAGGCAAGAATTCCGGTCGATCACGACTTCACTCACGGATGAGATGGGAATCGTCTCCGACTGGGGGATCCAGTTGTCCCCCCCGTCAAAACTCCGGAACACACCCCCGTCCTCGGTACCGGCATAAACCGTTCGGGGTGTGGACCCGGTCGGGTGAGGATCCACAATAAGCGCTTTGATATACAATTCGCTGGGAACCAGCAGATTTCTCCAGGTCGCCCCTCCGTCTGAGGTTTTGAGAATTCCGCCGCCGTCCGTGGCCATGTAAAGGGCATTGCAGGTCGCCTGATCCGGAAGGGGATCGTTTTCATTCTTGGGACAGGCATGAATGACCCCGCCGGACGAGCACTGACAAGCGGACGGATCGATCGCCAGATCCATGATGGGGAAGAGAATCTCCTTTAACTGCTGTCGGCTGTCCCAGCATCCCGATACGAAGATCAAAATCGTGACCGTCGCGATCAGGGCCGTCCGCGCCGGCTTATTCATCTGGGCGCCTCGGAATTGAATGCGGTGTCAAGACCTCGACCAGTCGATCCGGCCGACGGTACTCCGCCTCGTAGCGTTCCGCTGGGTAATATCGGTCGCCGACCTTCCAGGCCAGATAATGATTTCCGTCCGATGAAGAATCAAAGTAATTTTTCGCGGTCATGCTCAGCCACTCCCCGCCGGTCAGGCTCAATAGGCTGACGATCCATCCCTTCTGATCCAGATCCCACACCCGCACGGTTGCATCGGCACTGCTGGTGGCCAGCCGTCGCCCATCGGGACTGAAGGCTCCGCTTAGGACCCAACTTCCGTGCCCGGTCAGCACCGTCATGGCCTCCCCCGTATTCACGACCCATAAGCGCACGGTATTATCTCCCCCGACCGACGCCAGGAGCGTTCCATCCGGGCTGAAGACCACGCCCATGACCCAATGGGTGTGCCCTTGGAGCGTCCTCTCTCGGCGTCCCGATTCCACATCCCAAAGACCCACGGTGTTATTGGTATCGCCCGCGGCCAGACGGCGTCCGTCCGGACTGAAGGCCAGGGAAAGCACCTCTCCCCCGGGCCCATCCAGCTGACGGAGCCTCTGCCCCGTCATGGGATCCCAGAGTCGAACGACGCCCTCCCCCCCGGCCGTCGCCAGGAACCTTCCATCCGGGCTGTAGGCGACCGAGGCGACCCAGTCCGCATGGGCCTCCGTCTCTCGAAGGAGTCGGCCGGTGGCGACTTCCCAGATTCGGAACGTCTGGTCCCGACTGCCGGAGGCCAGGAACTTCCCATCCGGGCTGAAGGCGACCGACAGAACCCAGTTCCGGTGGCCTTCCAGTTTTCTAACCGTCCGGCCGCTCGAAACCTCCCAGATCCGGACCGTCCGATCCCGACTGCCGGAGGCCAGATAACGTCCGTCGGGACTGAAGGCGATCGAGCTGACTTCCTGGTCATGCCCGCTCCAGTATTCCATTTGGCGGCCGGATCTTAATTCCCAGATTTTGATCGTGTGATCCCCGTGTCCGACCGCCAGCGTATCGCCGGCGCGGTTAAAGGCGACGGACCAGGCCCAAGAAACACCGCTGCCGATTTTTTGAATCTGCCGTCCGGTGCCCGCATCCCATAGGATCAGCGTTTGATCGTCTCCCCCGCTGATGATCCCGTTTCGACCCGGCCCGGAGACCAGGGCGGTCACGGGTCCCGTATGGCCTTCCAGGGTCTCGACGATCTTTCCATCGGTCAGATCCCAGACCCGGACCTTCCCGTCTTGATAAGCCACGCCCACCGTCCGCCCTCCCGGGCCGAACGCGATGGCCAATGCCGGCTCCATCGATTCGAGACGCCGGAAAGGTTCCATCCGTCGAACTTCCCAGACCTGGAGGGCGTCCCCTCGGGATCCCCCGGCGAGCCAACGACCCGATTCATCATAAGCGACCGCCATGACCGGTCCGGCCCCGGCTTTCAGCCTTCGTTCATTTTCTCCCCCACGCGATATAAGATGGATCTCCCCGCCGCGCCGACCCATGGCGATTTGGCGGCCCCGCGGATCCATCGCCAACGAGGTGATTCCTTCCTCCCAATCATCCACTCCCTCCACCCAGGTCTCCCCCCGACCGGTTTCTATTTCCAAGACCTTGACCTCCCCCTCCCGATTGGCCGTCACAACCCGTCCCGCATCCCGGCTCAGTGCGGCGGCCGCAAGGTCCGAATCCCCGCCCCTGGAAAGAATCCGACGGCCGGTGCCCAGGTCCCATATGAAGATCTCCCCATTCCGGCTCACCGAGGTGATTCTTCGGCCGTCCGGCGTAAAGGCGACGGCCAGCACCCAGTGGGTATGCCCCTCAAGATTCCGGAGCAGTAATCCGGAATCGGCCTTCCAGATCTTGACGAGGTTATCCTTCCCCCCGCTGGCGAGCCACCGGCCGTCGGGGCTGACCGCGAGTGTGGTGATGGAGGCCGAATGGCCCACCTGAATAACCATGTCCGGAGGGCCGGCCGAAGTCGCGGACCGATTGGAGGGATGAACGCACCCCGCCATGGCGAGAATGACCAGAACCGCGGTCCCCTGTCTCATGAGGAACTTCCCCCTAAAAAATTGACTCCGTCTCGATAAAATAGACGGCCGTCTCATCGACGATCAGACGGAATGGTTTATTCAGATCGCTGGCGATGGTAGTCGGTGGAGGAAGCGGGTTTCCTCCAGCCTTGGGAACCCTCGATATCTTTCCGCCCCCTCGCTCCGTAAAATAGACATCGTTCTTATCCAGCGCGATCCCACGGGGCTCGTTAAGGTTGTCCGCCAGAAGCGTTGGTAAGCCGGCTTCACAGGCTGCTGACACCTTCCAGATCTCCCCGAACGACGTCCCCGCCGCGACCTCGGCAAAATAAAGGTTTTGGCCTGTACTGTCTTTCTCAAGCGGCCCGGGCTGTTCCGTGCTTGCGACAACAATCGTCGGCCGTGCCTGGGGGGCCGCGGTGTCAATGCACTTCACACCTTCGCTGTCCGTAAAGTAAATCACCGAACCGACGATCACAATGTCCTGCGGCAATACGACATCCGGAGACCCGGCGAGTTCAGTGGGAGGTGGAATTGGCGGCGATGTATCCTTCGTCACCATCATGACCTGATTGCCGGCCCGGTTGATGTAATAGATAAAGTCGGCATCCTGCGTCAGTGCGATCGGCCCGGCCTGACCCGAGGCCAGGTCATCGACGTCGCCGAACACGGCACCTGAGCAGATCAGACAGGCCTTCCGGACCATTCCACCCGGCGTGTCAAACTCCACGAAATAAAGAACCTCAAAAAGTGGGGGTTCCGCCCCCGAATCGAAAAGGAGATCATACGGCCGATTCAGCCCTATGGCCACAGTCGAGACTCCCCCGTTCGGTGCAATCCAGTGGAGCTTTCCGGCGGCGGTCTCGCTGAAATATAGATTCCCCGAGCTGCCGAGCACAAGGCCGGATGGACTTTGAAGCCCGGTCGCCAGATCCAGCGGTAATGAGCCCGATTTCAGTATCCTTCGGATCTTGCCGGTGGCATTGGATTGGGGGGCATCGTCGGTCTGGGGTTCCCTGAGACAGCCCGGGAGAAGAAGCAGAAGGAGGATAAAACTTAGGAAAGCGGACAGCCGCAGCCGATCCCCTCTGGATTGACTAGAAGGCATTCTCTTTCTCCACCCGCGCCGATTTCTAGGAGGGAAGTTCCCATTGATCCGTAACC
>CAYJTJ010000052.1:0-12556 GCA_964372835.1 uncultured Nitrospirota bacterium | reverse complement strand
GGCTGTTCCCTCCAGCCGCCGGCGAAGAGCCCGACGGCCGATATGGGACTTCCGGCCCCGGAAGGGTATCCGAATCGCGACGCGGCGGCCCGAAACGCCGACGGGATCGATCACCTGGTCCGGGAGCACTGGAGGAAAGCCGCGGCCGATTTTAGACGGGCGCTTGAGGCCGACCCGAACCTGGCCGTGGCCCATTTCAACCTGGCCCTTTCGCTGGATGAGATCGGGGATCACGATCAGGCGACGGCCCATTTTCGGATGGCGCTTGAGCGGGCCCCGGACGATCCGCGAATCGCCGAAAACCCCTGCCTAAGGGCGTCCCTCAATCCGTAGCTCCGATCGCGGTCCGGGAACGGTTCTCAGGACAGGGCAAATTTAAGCGCGACGCCGTTGTTGCACCAGCGCTGTCCGGTCGGCGCGGGGCCGTCCTTGAAGAGATGTCCCTGATGTCCCCCGCATCGGGCGCAGTGGTACTCGGTCCGCGGGATGATCAGCTTAAAGTCGATCTTGGTTTCGATGCTTCCTTCGATGGAGGTCGTGAAGCTGGGCCAGCCCGTTCCGCTGTCGAACTTCATCTCGGAGGTGAAGAGCGGGAGGTCACACCCGGCGCACCGGTATTCGCCTTTGCGCTTCTCCGTGTTCAACGGGCTGGTGAAGGGCGGCTCGGTTCCCTCCTCGCGCAGGACATGAAACGGCTCGGGCGGCAGAAGCGTTTTCCATTCCTCTTTCGTTCGCTGGATCTTATCGATCTTTTGATTCATCGTCCTTCCCCCCGGAGTGCGCCGAACGATCGGGTCCTGTCCGAAGGCGGTTCAACCGCCTCGGGCGGATCGGCCAATCGCCGGATAGAGACTCAGACATCAAGCGTGTGATAGTCTATTACAGTCCTCCGCCCCGTTCAAGGGGGTTGAGCGGCTTGCCCACCCCCAGTTTTTACGTGACCCTCGACAAGGGATTCCATCGCCGATCCTATGCGTCTGAGGGAGATTCGGTCTTCCGGGCGGCATCGGATTGGCCTGGGACGCAGCCGTTACTGCATCCCAGGCGGTGGTTTGGGTCTTCGAGAGTCCTCGACCGCATGATCGGCTCTTCCACCCCTTGCCTTCGGGTCAAAACTGGGGGTGGGCAAGGGTTGAGCGAATCCCCCCGCGTCGTTTCATTGACAGGTCGGGCCGGACTTGATAAGTTGGAACGACCCGGGAGGTTTCGATGAACACCCTACACTGGATGATCTACGGGGCCAATGGGTATATGGGTCGACTCATCGCTGAAGAGGCGATTCGGCGGGGCCATCGGCCGGTCCTGGCCGGCCGTTCTCCCCATCGGCTCGCCCCTATGGCGAAGAAACTGGGGCTGGATCATGTCATTGTGGATCTTAATGACCCGGCGGCCCTTTCCAGGACCGTAAGAGGTTTTCGCCTTGTATTTCATGCCGCTGGACCTTTTCTAAAGACCAGCGCTCCCATGCTCCGGGCCTGCCTTGAGGCCGGAGCCCATTATCTGGATCTATCGGCCGAACTGCCCGTGCTGGAGCAGAATTTCCTTGCCAGTGAGGAGGCCAGGAGGAAGGGAATCGCGATCCTTTCAGGGGCTGCTTTCGATGTTGTCGCAACGGACTGCCTCGCCCGCCATGTCTCGGATCGTTTAAATGGGGCGACACGTCTCGAACTGGCCGTGACGGCCTTCGGGCGGGTGAGCTCGGGGACGGCCCGGACGATGCTCGAGCTTCTCCCGCGGGGGGCGTGGGTCATTCGGGGTGGACGGCTCAAACCCCAACCGTTGGGCCAGGGGAGAGAGCGGGTCCGGTTCCGCGACGGCGAGCGGGCGGCCATTCCGGCTCCATTAGGCGGTCTCCTCGCGGCCTTCCGGACGACCGGAATTCCGAACGTTACGACCTTTGTAACGGTGCCGGCCGCCGGGGTTCCACTCGTGCGTTTCTTGGGCCCGATCGCCTCGGGGCTGCTTTCAATCGGAGGGCTTCGGAAACTGATACAGATGGGTGCGGGCTTGGCGATGCGCGGACCGGGTGAAGAAATGCGACAGACGGGGCGGTCTCACCTCTGGGCTCGCGCCTCGCGCGAGGATGGCGCCGTGACGGAGGCCTGGTTGGAAACGGCGGAGGCCTATCAATTCACGGCCGCCGCAGCCCTGGCGTGCGTGGAACGGATACTTAAAGGACGGCATACCGGGACCCTTACCCCCGCCGGCGCATTCGGCGCCGACTTTGTTCTTGAAATTCCGGGAACGAGACGGTATGACGCGCCAGGACCCTCCACGGGAGAGACTCCGGCAGGGGACCGGGTCACCTGACGGGTCGGGCAAAATCCCGAGAGAATCCCGTTTTGACAAGCCCGGGGGGATCCCTTATAGTTTGAGGTAGGCCGAGACTCCGGTTGGATTCCATTCACTGGGTTATGCCATGTTCCCCCGTCATCTGATCCGGTTCGTTCTCATCCTGTGTCTGGGTTTTCCCCGCCTGGCCGCCGCGGTGCATGTCCCTCCCGAAATTCCGGGGACACAGCCCGTCTGTGCGTCCTCTCGGGATTGTCTGGAGCTGATCCGCTCGGCCGATCCCGCCGTCAAGGACGAGGCGGTCCTGATTCTCGGAAAACTCAAGGACCCGAACTCCGTCCTCCCGCTGATCGAAATCGTCAAGGGGCATGTCCCCAACCGGGACGAGCATTTCGCCGATATTCGCCGTGACAACTACACGGTGGTTACGGCCGTTCGCGCTCTGGGAATGATCGGGGACCGACGAGCCCTTCCGACGCTTGCCGAGTTCATCAAGCGGGAGCCGTTTATCCAGCTTCGGGTCCTGGCGGCCGAGATGATCCGACAGATGGGCCTAAGAACCGAGGACATCCCGTTCATCTTCGACCTCCTGAATGATCCGCACACGAGCGTCCGGTACGTGATCTTCGAGGCGATCCGGCGAGCCGACGATCCCATCTCAAAACAATACACCCAGCGGTTCATCAATTATATGTCGAGGGCCGATGTGATCGAGGACAGCGTCACGCGTCCTCCGCCCCTCTCGGCGATCGGCGTTCCCATCTACGCCGAGGCGACCTATCTGCTCTACGCCAGCGCAAGCGATGACTGGATCATGCGGGAGAGGCCCCAGCGGTTGTCCAAGACCCGGTGGATCCACACCTTCCTGACGAAGGATCCGATCAAGAAGGTCGTGGCTTTCTACGAAAGCGCCCTGGATGAGGCGGCGGTCGCCCGGGCCGTGATCGAAAAGTCGTACAGCTACCGGGGCGAGGAAGAAACCGAGGGAGCCTATATCGGGGTCGGGGTGGGCTTTATTCTGAAGAAGGCGGAACGGCCGGACCTCCGGGTCCCGGTCGTCATCGTCTCGATTTATGAAGACAAGATCCTGGAGGGCACCGCGATTACGATCTCATCTCCTCGGTGATCCGCCCGGCCGGATAGGGATTTCTGAGGGGAGCTTCAATCGGCCGGCGGAACGCTTCGCGCACGGAGCCATTTTACACGTCCCCGTCCATTCTGATATCATAACGATCTATCCCATACGAGGAGACGGCGGGGCGCTCAGACGATGTTGAGGCGGCGATGGGCTGTTCGTTTACTGATCATCCAGATTTTTTTATTGGGATGGACCGGTTCGACCTCGGCCGCACAGGAAGAGTTCCATTGGACCCTGGGGCTGAGGGCCCAGTATCCGACGCTAAACCGGCGCCTTAAGATCGGGGATGGCGGCCGTCGGATCGAGACACCGAGCTCGGATGCCTCCTTTCTGTACGGGGTCGTCTTGAATGTTTCCCGGGGGTCCTGGTTTGCCGGGTCGAGCTACTCCACCGGCACGTTCTCAGACTCGGAAGGGCCATTAACGGGCGGACCGAATCCCAAATTCCGGTCGGGGATCGACTTGGATTGGTCCGAATTCGATCTGGCGATCGGATACCGGATCAAGCCATGGGTGGGTCCCTACATCGGCTATTACCGTCTGGATCAGGGGACGACGGACATCTGTTCAAGCTGTATTCGGAGGGTCACGATCAGCAGTGTGGGTCCGGGCCTTCTCATCAACCACCCGCTTCCGAATACCCGATGGGCGGCCTATCTGAAGACCGCCCTCATTCAGGGGTTTTCGATCGATGGGGGCATCAGCTATGCCGGGATACGCCGGCCGGTCGTGGGCGTGTTAGGGTACTCCTACCGGAGGATCGATTACCCCGCGGACGAGGCCTCCTGCGGCCAGCCCGGCGATCGCTGCGTCCGGGACCGGGATGTGCTTGCGGGACCGGTTGTGATGATCCATTACGTCTACTAGGAAGCAACTCAATTCATTTAAAAAGTCAAATCAAGAAGGGAGAAGGCCATGAGATTCATAACCCGAAGAGATCAATTTCTGGGGGCGATCCTGTGCATCGCGGTGTCGCTTGTCCTCGTGGGATGTGGTGCAAAGAGGGCCGGGCTTTCGCCCACCCAGCCGCCCGACTGGGTGCTTAAAGGCAGCGGGGCGTTCGCTGATTCGGGCAACAAGGTCTTCTACGGCGTGGGAGCCGTTACGGGGGTTCGGAATAAGCCTCTGGCCAAGACGACATCGGAGAACCGGGCCCGCGCCGAAATCACAAAGATTTTTGAGACCTACACGGCCTCTCTGATGAAAGACTACGCCGCCTCCACAACCGGCGGCGGGGCGGTGACAAGCGCCTCGCCCACCACCGAAGAGCAATACATTGAACAGGCGATTAAGACCTTTTCCTCGGCCACGCTGAACGGGGTGATGATCATGGATCACTGGATCGACCCCTCCGAGGGAACGGTCTATTCCTTGGCCCGGCTGGACCTGGACAGTTTCAAAAACAGCCTGGATAAAATCCAGGAGCTCAATGCCGCGGTTCGGGACTACGTGAAAAAGAACGCCGAGAAGTCTTTCGAGAGCCTCTCGGCCGAAGAGGAGAAGCGGGGACGATGATAAAATCCCGGGTACGGCCGAATGGGCGGTCCCTATGGCTCATGGGTCTGGTCGTCGCCGGTCTGGTTGGGAACGACGGAACCGCATACGCCCTAACCCCGAAGGAGATCTATCAGCAGGTCGGGCCCGGGGTGGTTCTGATCCTGGCGAGCGACGACGGGCGACTTGGAAATGGGGGCACGGGCTCGATCATCCGTGAAGATGGATGGGTCGTGACCAATGCGCACGTCGTCATCAGCAAGGAGACGGGACGCCCCTACCGTCGGCTGAGTCTGTTCCTGAAGCCGGCGAGAGTGACCGGCGTTATGGAGAAGGATCTGATGGACCGGCACGAAGCGAGGCTGATGGCCTACGACGAGCCCCTGGATCTCGCGCTGCTTCGGATGGAAACTCCGCCGCGGGGGGTGACGGTGATCGGTCTGGCCGATCCGGCCGCCGTTTCTATCGGGGAGCCGGTCGTGGCGATCGGCCACCCCGAGACGGGGGGACTCTGGACGCTGACGACCGGGACGATCAGCGCCGAAATCGAGGATTTCAACGGAATTCGGGGAAAGCATATTTTCCAGACCGAAACGAGTCTCAACCGGGGAAATTCGGGCGGACCGCTCCTCAATGAGCAAGGAGCGATGGTGGGCGTCAATTCGCTGATATCGCGAAAAGCCGCAGACGGGCTGACCATCACGGCGATCAACTTCGCCCTCAAGTCCGGTGTGGCCCGACAGTGGCTGGCCGCACAGGGGCTCGAGATCCCGTACGCCGCAGGCCCACCAAGCTCGGCCGACCGCCCCGTGCAGGAATTAAACCGCCCCCCCTCCGGGCCTCATGTGTCGGGGGAAAATAAAGGAGAGCCGCCTGTTCCAACGCCTCGGGCTTCAAACCCGTCACCCGGGGAGACCGCTCGGTCCGCCCCGCCTCCTCCGGCTCGACCTCAGACCCTCACCGAGGTGAGGCCCTATGATCTGGACCGCCTGATCTCGGATCGGATGCGGGAGATGGAGGACTTAATGGACGAGATGCGTAGGAAATTACGATAATGGTTCGTTCCGAATAACGGATTTTAGGAGGGAGGACCCACCATGAAAGCGATGATCGACAGAAACCGGATTAACCGACTCCTCTTGATCGTGCTGGCCCTTGGCCTTGGCGGTCTCATCGGATGCGCCTCAACGAAGGTCAGCCGAGTTGGAACCGACACCACAACGGATCTATCGGGTCGGTGGAACGATACCGATTCCCGTCTGGTCGCCGAGGAAATGATCAAGGACGTGCTCTCTCGCCCCTGGCTGGATCGGTTTTCGAGGGACCATACCGGAAAATCCCCCACGGTGATCGTCGGAACCGTGACAAACCGGAGTCACGAGCACATCAATGTCCAGACCTTCATCAAGGATCTGGAACGGGAGTTGACGAACGACGGTCGGGTCCGGTTCGTCGCCTCCAAGTCCGAACGGGATGAGGTCCGCGATGAACGGTTGGATCAGCAGACCCAGTCCTCGCAGGAGACGGCCAAGGGCCTCGGCAAGGAAATCGGCGCGGACTATATGCTGAAGGGCACGATCAACACCATCCTGGACGAGGCCAAGGGCGAAAAGGTCGTCTTCTATCAGGTCGATCTGGAGTTGTTCGACATCGAGAAAAACCTAAAGACCTGGGCGGGACAGAAAAAGATTAAAAAAGTGATCGAGAAAAGTCGGTTCGGTTTCTAAAGTCCTTCCGACGCGATCAAAGGGATGCCCATGTCGTTTCCCGTTGTCCCGCATCGGTTCCCGATGCCGGCCCGGGCCGTGTTGCCTCTCGCCTTCCTCGGCCTGCTGGTCGGATGCGGACCGAGAGTTCAGCATTACGCCCTGGTGGATTTAAAACAGGCCCAGCAGCGGTTCGCCGAGGCCGATGCCGTCGTCGAAGAGAACAAGGACGGTTACGGGGCCCGCAACGCCATCCTCTATTTCCTCGACCGCGCCATGATGCTTCACCTCGCCGGCGACTACGCCCAGAGCAACCGGTTTCTTGACCAGGCCGAAAAACGGATCGACGAACTGTACACCAAGAGCCTAACGGCCCAGACCGGGGCCATGCTCACGAATGACAATACCCTGCCCTACGAAGGCGAGGACTTTGAGAAAGTTCTGATTCATGTGCTCGGGGCCCTCAATTACTCGTTGCTGGGGCAGTGGGACGAGGCCCTGGTCGAGGCGCGAAAGGTCGACCACCGGATCGATCTCTTGAACGACCGGTATGAAAAGAAGAACGTGTACAAGGAGGACGGGTTGGCCTTCTATCTCAGCGGCCTGCTATACGAGGCGAAGGGGGAGATCAACGATGCCTTCATCGCGTACCGGAAGGCGCTGGGGGCATACGAAAGCTACCAGAAAAATTACGGGACACCCCTTCCCCCGGTGTTGGCCTCCGACCTACTGAGGGTGACGGATTCCCTCGGGCTCACAGAAGAGCACGAGACCTACCGGAAACGCTTTCCGGGAACAAGCTGGACGACTGAAAAAGATCTGAAGAGCCAGAGCGAGGTCATCTTTTTAAGCTACAGCGGGCGCTCTCCGGTCAAAGAGGATTTTTTCATCGATGCCCCCATCCCGGATGGTAAAAACGGCATTTATATTCTACGCGTGGCCCTTCCGAAGTTCGTGCCGCAGCCTAATCCGGTGACGGTAACCGAGGTCCACCTGATCCCGGTCGACGGCGGGGGAGGCCCCCGCCCGGGTGCCGCCATTTCGCGCCGGGCTTTCCTGGCGGAGGATATCGCGGCGATCGCGAAGAAGGATCTGGAGGACCGGATCGCGCGGATAACCGCCAAGGCGATCGCGCGAGCCACGGCCAAGTACTTGGCTTCAAGGGCCGTACGGAAGGGAGTGGCGGATAAAACCGGAAATGATCCCCTGGCAGGATTACTCACCAGCCTGGGAACGAATATCTACTCCCTGGCCTCCGAGCAGTCGGATAAGCGGAGCTGGAGAACGCTTCCGGGCGAGATCCGAATGGCCCGCCTGACCGCACCCCCGGGAACGTATACTCTGGCGGTGGAATATTACGATTCAACCGGGGGATTCATGGCCCGGAAGTCCTTTCCCCCCATGGTCCTGAAGGCGGGGGAAAAAAAATTTCTAAACCATCGAATTCTGGGACGGCAATGAGGGGAGGGTCTAAGATGAAGGGGCGTCATTTTCGGGGGGTTAATCTCGGACCCCCCCCTCGGAAGCCCAACCGGATAAGACTCGGAACCGCCGGAATCCTTCTGCTGGGCGGCGTGTTCTTAATTTCCCCGGCCGACGCCGGAAACCCGCCGGATTGGGTCTTGGGGGGAAGCCAGAAATATCCGAATGCACTGTTCCTGATCGGGGTCGGATTCGCCGATACTCGGGCCGGCGCGGAGGACCGGGCCTACGCGGCGATCGCCAAGATCTTCCTCGCCGAGATCCGGTCAAAAACGCAGGAGTGGGAGCGTTATCTCCAGTCGGATTCGAAAGGGCGGTCGGAAGATCGCCGCGAGCTCGGGATCGAGCAAGCCACGCAGGTGTCCACTCAGAAGGTCCTTGAAAATGTCCGGATCGCGGAATCCTGGTTGGACGGAGCCGAGGCGGTTTACTATGTCCTTGCCGTCATGGACCGGCGTCATGCGGCTTCGGCGTTAAGGGATCGGATCACCGCACTTGACTTAAGAGTGGAAGAGTCGCTCCGGCAGGCCCGTGGCACGGACGAGAAATTAAAAACGGTCCGGGCCCTCCGCGGTGCGGTCCGCGCCCTGCTCCTCCGCGAGGCGGATAACGTCCAGCTTCGGGTTGTTAGCCCGGATGGAAAGGGATCGGAGGGAGGAAGAAGCCTTTCGGAGGTCGGCCAGGAACTTCGTGAGTTTCTCACGAGCCATTTTCGGATCCGCGTGGAGGTGGAGGAGGCACACCGTGAAAGGATCCGGGCCGTTATCACCGAAGGCCTGAACCGGCAGGGGTTTGCCGTCAGCGCGGCCGGGCCGGGCCCGACCGATCTTGGAGCTGATCTTGAAGTTCGCGGCTCGGTCCGGCTCGAGCCGGTGGAAATGCCTCAACGGGGGCCAAAACCGATGCAGTTCGTACGATGGTCGGCCTCATTTAAACTGACCGACGCGGTATCCAAGCAGGTGATCGGAAGCGTGAACAAACAAGGCCGGGAAGGCCACCTCACCGCGGCCGAGGCGGAATCCCGTGCGCTCCGCGTTGCCGAAAGCGAACTGGTTGGAGAGATCGGCCGACAGATGGCCGAATTCATTTATGGAGGAGAGGAGCCATGAAATCAACCCGTCTCAAAGTGACCCGGGCGTTGCTGTTTGGACTCGTGACTTGGACGATGATGGGTGGGGGCGGCTGCGCTTCAATTCCTGCCGAGAGGCCCGATTCGGGAAAGATCCGACAGGATGCGGATGAAGGGATGAGAGACCTTCAGAAGGAGGAAGAGGATCGCCATCGATAAACGGGCACCCGCTAGGCGATGGGATCTGTGTGACGAAATTCCCTCTAAAATAAAGGCTAAAACAGAGGAGGCGACGGGTGATTTGGCTTCCTTGACAGAGGTTCTTGTGTCTGTTATAATGTACGGATGCTTGGTTTTTTTATTTTTAATTTCATGGTGTTAGGAGGTTTTGATGCCGTTGCAACGGCGGCTTGAGGAGGAGATGAAAACGGCCATGCGGCAAGGCGATACTCTGAAGGTTTCGGTGATTCGCCTCCTCAGGGCTTCCCTTAAGAATAAGGAAATTGAGAAGGGCAAGGGCCGCCCGTTGACGGACCCGGACATTTTGGAAATCATTGTTTCGGCCACCAAGCAGCGAAAGGACTCGATCGAGCAGTTCCAGAAGGGCGGTAGAATGGATCTGGCCGCCAAGGAGCAGAAGGAACTCTCAATTCTCCAAACCTTCCTTCCCGAGCCGCTCACATCGGAAGAACTGAAAGTCAAGGCGGAAGCCCTCATTAAGGAGATCGGGGCGCAGGGCCCCAAAGACATGGGCCGGGTGATGAAGGCTCTAATGCCCCAGGTCACCGGTCGGGTCGATGGAGCCGTGGTGGGTCAAATGGTCAAGGAGTTGCTGTCGCATCCCGCCTGACGGGGGATCAGGCCGTCTTGCCGGCGACTCCCCATAAGGTCGCAACAAACGGGTCATTCCTCCTTGGGTTCTTGGAACCCGCGTGGTTTTCGGTGGCGCGAGCGCATTTCTCAGAAGATCTTGTTTCCCGCATCCGGCAGGAGAGCGACATCGTGGCACTGGTCTCGAATTATGTCTCTCTCCGGAAGGCCGGCCAGAATTGGGTTGGACTCTGCCCGTTTCACTCCGAGAAGACCCCCTCCTTCACCGTCAGTTCCAGCAAGCACCTTTTTCACTGCTTTGGTTGCGGGGCGGGTGGGGATGCGATTGGGTTTGTGATGAAGATGGACGGCCTATCCTTTCCGGAGGCCGTCCGGTGGCTTGGCGAAAAGGCGGGGATACCGGTGGCCTCAAGCCGCGAAGATGGGCCCTCCTCATCCGACCGGATGCGGGAAACGCTTTACAACATCAACCGGGACGCGGCCGACTTTTTTAAATCAATTCTCCTGAAGCATCCGAGCGCAGGAAGCGCGCGGACCTATTTCGCTCAGAGGGGGATCCTACCCCAGACGATGGAAACCTTCTCGCTGGGATATGCCCCTCCCGGTTGGGATGGAATTCAAACGGCGCTTCGGAAGAAAGGGTGGTCTCCCGAAACGATGGAGGCGGCCGGCCTGATCATTCCAAGGCCTGCGGAGGGAAAATCCGGGGGAGGCCATTACGATCGATTTCGGGACCGGGTGATCTTTCCGATTTTTGATCTCCAGGCCCGGGTGATCGGTTTCGGAGGCCGGCTGATGGGCGATGGCCATCCCAAATACCTGAACTCACCCGAGACGCCCATTTTCAGCAAAGGGGCTCAGCTTTACGCGCTGGAGCGGGCGAGGGAGGAAGCGGCGCGGTGCGGTTATTTGGTTGTGGTTGAAGGCTATTTCGATGTGATCACGCTTCACCAGGCCGGGGTGACCTCCGCGGTGGCCACGCTGGGCACAGCCTTAACACCGAGCCATATTCAGCGCATCCAGCGGTTCGTCTCGACCGTGAAGCTGATTTTCGATTCCGATGCGGCGGGGATTCGGGCGGCCCTCCGCACCCTGGACATGATTATTCCCAGCCCCGTGTCGGGGGAGGTGGTTCTCCTCCCGTCGGGGGAGGATCCGGACCTCTTTATCCGGAACCACGGCTTGGAGGCCTTTCGACAATGTTTGACTCAGGCGAGCCGCCTCCTTGAATTCGCGGTACAGCAGGGGCTCCAGGACCCCCAGGCCGGCACGATCCAGGGCAAGCTCCGTATCGTGGATCGGATTCTGCCGGTAATCGCAAAAGTGACCCGACCGGT
This sequence comes from uncultured Nitrospirota bacterium, assembly GCA_964372835.1. Lineage (GTDB taxonomy): Bacteria > Nitrospirota > Nitrospiria > JACQBZ01 > JACQBZ01 > CAYJTJ01. The sequence goes on along the minus strand of CAYJTJ010000052.1, from coordinate 1,207 downwards.
GGAACGCGGGTATTATCTAAAATACCTTTCGGAGACTCTGGGGATCGAAGAAGGGGACCTTTTGTCCGAGATGAGACGCGGCAAGAAATGGACGCCTTCCGGCCCCGGCGCGACGAAGTCTTCTCCACCGTCGGAACGACCGAAAGAAGAGCAGATTCTCGTTCACCTTCTGGTCCACAAACCTTCACTGGCCGGCCGAGTTCGGGAAGCAATCGGTGCGGACCAAATTACGGACGGGTGCCTGCGCCGGATATTCCAATTCTTAACGGAAACCGCATCGGGAAATCCGGCCCCGGGAAATTCATTTCCGGGACAAGATGAGGGAGACCCCGAACTCCGTTCCCTCATCACGGCCCTGACGCTGGAGGAACCGGATTACGATGACCCCGATCGGACCCTGACGGACTGTATCCGCATGCTGAGAGTAAAAAAAATCCGTCAGGAAATGAAGACCCTGGAGAACCAAATCCGATCGGCCGAGCAGAGCGGGGACGGACTGCGAGTTCGGTCGCTCCAGGGGCGCTTCTTGGAGCTGAAGAAAATGACGATCGAGGTGGGCGGTTAAATGGAGTGATGACCGGATACGACCCCGCGCGACCGCGGGGGCGTCCGGGGGTCGGTTGCGAGCGGCCGAATTCGGAGTAGATTGTATGGCCAAGGATGAGAAAATTGACGAGGTCAAGCAGCTGATTTCACTCGGCAAGGAGAAGGGCTACCTCACTTACGATGAACTGAACAGTGCCCTTCCGGCCGACATGGTCTCGTCCGAGCAACTCGATAATCTCATGATGATGTTCGGAGAGATGGACATCGAGATTGTCGACACCCCGGAGGAAGATCGCTTTACGAAAATAGAGGCGGAATCGGAGGAAGAAACGGAGGAAGTGAAGTCCCTGGACGGTTCGGAGGAGGAGGGGGAGGAAGAGGAAAAGGAGAAGGAAATCGATTTTTCACCCGGGCTTATCAGCCGATCCGACGACCCGGTCCGCCTCTATTTGAAGGAGATGGGGAGTGTTCCGCTGCTCTCGCGGGAGGGCGAGATTGAAATCGCCAAGAAGATCGAGGAGGGGGAGCGGGATGTCGCCTCGGTCATCTTTGGGACGCCCGTAATTGTTAAAAACCTCATCTCGTTGGGAGAGAAGCTAAGGCACGGGAAGATCAGTATCCGGGAGGTGGCCTCGGCCTTTGACGATGAATTCGAAGAGGA
>CAYJTJ010000051.1:7522-12640 GCA_964372835.1 uncultured Nitrospirota bacterium | reverse complement strand
TCTTTTAACCGCCGGAACCAATCCGAAAACGGCTTTTGCCCGTCGATCTCAAGTTGCTTCACCGCATAAGGTTGGGGCCGGATCCGCACCCCGCGATTGTGCCATATAGGGCACAGGTTGTCAAGAGTGTGTGCAGGGTAGAAGGCCGGGTCGGACCGGGAGAAAGACGGGCTCCGCTCCGGCCTCGCGCTATCAGCCGGGGCATTGTCACAAGCCCACCTAACTTGATATAATACCTCCGCTTTAACCCCACTCCATCTTAAGGAGCCTCATGAAACGCAGTTTCACGATCGCCGTCCTGCCGGGGGACGGGATCGGAAAGGAGATCGTTCCGGAGGCGGTGAAGGTTCTGGAGGCGGCCGGCCGAATCCACGGACTGGCCTTCGCCTGGAAGGAAGCCGCCGTAGGCGGCGAGGCGATCGACCGGTGCGGACGTCCGTTGCCGGATGAAACGCTCGCCGCGGCCAAGGGGGCCGACGCCGTTCTCCTGGGCGCGGTCGGCGGACCGAAATGGGACGGTCCGGATCCGGCCCTCCGCCCCGAGAAGGCGCTTCTGGGGCTTCGCGAGCAACTCGGGCTTTACGCCAATCTCCGTCCGGCACGGCTGTTTGGGCCGCTGATCGAGGCCTCGACGCTCAAACGCAAGGTGGTCGAGGGAACGGATCTTCTCGTCGTCCGCGAGCTGACCGGCGGGATCTATTTCGGCGAGCCGCGCGGGATCAAGCCTTACCGAAACGAAGAACGGGGAATCAACACCGAGGTCTACACCACCAAAGAGATCGTCCGAATCGCCAAGGTCGCGTTCGAGGCGGCCGAAAAGCGCCGACGCAAAGTGGTCTCCGTGGACAAGGCGAACGTTTTGGAATCCTCGGCCTTGTGGCGGAAGGTCGTGACCGAGACGCACGCGGACTTTCCCGGCGTGGAGCTATCGCATATGTACGTGGACAACTGCGCCATGCAGCTCGTCCGGGATCCAAAGCAGTTTGACGTGATCGTCACGTCGAACCTGTTCGGGGATATCTTAAGCGACGAGGCGGCGATGCTGACCGGCTCGATCGGCATGCTGCCCTCGGCCAGTCTTGGCGGGCCCCTGCGGGAACATCAACGGCGCACCGCGATGTACGAGCCGATACACGGGAGCGCGCCGGACATCGCCGGGAAGAATATCGCGAACCCGCTGGCGACGATCCTCTCGGCCGCGATGATGCTTCGGTATTCCTTCGGCCAGGAAAAGGCGGCCGATGACATTGAACAGGCCGTGGGCCGGGTCCTCGAGGCCGGCCTTCGGACGGCCGATCTGAAAACCGCCGGTGCCGAGCCGATCGGAACGAAAGCGATGGGGGATGCGGTCGTGGCCGAAATACTGAAAGCGTAGAAGGAAAAAGTCATGCTCAGGAAAAAAGAGAAATATGTCGTGGCCGTCGTGGGCGCTACCGGCGCGGTGGGCCTTGAGATGGTCCAGGTACTGGATGAGCGCAAATTCCCCGCGGCGGAATGCCGTCTTCTGGCCTCGGAGCGTACGGCCGGGGAGACGCTCTCCTTCAACGACCGGCCGCTCACCGTGCGGACGTTAACCAAGGACTCCTTCGCGGGCGTGGACCTGGCCCTATTTTCGGCCGGCGAGGAAGTGAGCCGGCAGTTCGCCCCGCTCGCCGTCTCGGCCGGCGCGGTCGTCATCGATAACAGCGCCGAATGGCGGATGAAGGCGGACGTTCCCCTGGTCGTCCCCGAGGTGAATCCCGATGCGGCCGGCCGCCACCGGGGAATCATCGCCAATCCGAACTGCTCGACGATCCAGCTGGTCGTTGCGCTCAAACCACTGCATGACGCCGCGCGGATCAAACGAATCGTCGTCTCAAGCTACCAATCCGTCTCGGGCACCGGCAAGGAGGCGATGGATGAACTGCTCGAGCAGTCCAGGGCGCTGCTCGCATTCCAAGAGGTGAAGGTCAAGGTGTACCCCTTTCAGATCGCCTTCAATCTCCTTCCACAGATCGGCTCGTTCGATGACCAGGGCTACTGCACGGAGGAGGTGAAGCTGGTTCAGGAAGCACGGAAAATCTTAGAAGACGACCGGATCCCGATTTCGGCCACGACGATCCGCGTCCCGGTCTTCCGCGCCCACTCCGAATCCGTGAATATCGAGACGGAAAAAAAACTGACCGCGAACGAGGCCCGGGCGATTCTATCGACCGCCCCCGGCGTGAGGGTGTACGACGATCCACAACGGAAGATCTATCCGATGCCCCTGGATGTGGCCGGCACCGATGACGTCTTCGTGGGCCGCATCCGGGAGGACACCACCATCAAATACGGGCTCAACCTCTGGATCGTCGCGGATAATCTTCGTAAAGGCGCCGCGCTCAACGCGGTTCAGATCGCCGAAGGACTCATCCGGTAATCCATGATGGAACCGAGCTCCCTGGGCCGACTGCTGATCTTCATCGGGGCCGTCGTCTTGTTGGCCGGGGTGGCTCTCGTGGGGCTGGGGAAGTGGCCCGGGCTGGGTTGGCTGGGACGCCTCCCGGGGGATATCGCGATCGAGCGGAGGAACTTCCGATTCTACTTCCCGCTGACCACCGGCCTTCTCATCAGCCTGATCCTTTCCGCCCTCTTCTATTTTTTGGGTCGCCGGTGAGCGAATGAACCCTTCTCCAGAGCGCCCGCGAGAGCTCCCCACACGACACGGCCGCCTCCGCCGCATGATCGGGCTGGCGGTCATCCTCGTCGGACTGGCCGGCCCCCCCCCGGCTTGGGCCGGAGAGCTCATCCGCGTGGGGCTGTCTATCGACGTTGAGACCGTGATCCTATCAGGCCCGCCGGCGGCGAGGCTCTCCGCGCCGGGAAATCCCTCCGTGGCGGAGAAACTCCCGAACCTGATTCAGATCTCGGCAAGCCCGAAGGGCCTCATACTTAACGGCAGGGCCACGTCCTTTGACGAATTGACCTTCTCCGCTCCCGATGGGGTGCTTAAGGTCGGCGACTTTTCGGTCGGAGGGATCCTTCAAATCCGACTGACACAAGGCCGGCTCCGCGTGATCAATATCCTCGATATAGAAGACTATCTCAAAGGGGTCGTCCCGGTCGAGGTGTCGCCCAAATGGCACCCGGAGCTTCTGAAGGTGCAGGCGATCATTTCCCGAACCTACGCACTGAATCGGAAGCGGGCCAACCCCGACAAGGAGTTTGATCTTCTGGCGACCACGGGCGACCAGGTCTACGCCGGCCGTTCCAAAGAGGATCCGGCCGCCAACCTTGCGATCGCCGAGACGGCGGGATGGGTGCTGACCTACGAAGGGCAGGTGATACTGGCCGCCTTTCATTCCACATCGGCCGGTTCGACCGAGAGCGCCTCGGCCGTCTGGGGTCTGGATATTCCCTACCTGAAAGGCGCCAGTTGCCCGTTCGACCAGGGCTCCCCGTATTACCGTTGGACCCGGTCGCTCCCGATGGAGACGGTCCAGGACAATCTCGCCCAGGCCGGCTATTCGGTGGGAACCATCGCGACGATCACGCCCTTCCGCAAAACCCCGGCCGGCCGTGTCGATCAGGTCCGGATTCTCCACTCGCGGGGCCAGCTGATTTTGAAGGCCCCGGAGCTCCGTCGGATACTGGGATATACGGAACTGCGCAGCACCCAGTTCGAGATCGAGAAAATGAGCCGTGACCTCATGCTTCGGGGCATGGGATCCGGACACGCCGTCGGGCTTTGTCAATGGGGGGCGAAGGAGATGGCTGAAATGGGATACCGCGCCGAGGACATCCTGGGCCACTACTATCCGGGGGTTCGTCTGGAACGCGCCGAGGCGGTGGAAATCCGATAATGAAAGACGCCGTCCCGATCGAGGGGATTCCGGAATCCTACCGGCTTTCATCCTACGATTATCCTCTCCCGGAATCCCACATCGCCCAGTTTCCCATCGAGCCCAGGGATCGCGCCCGTCTCTTGGTGCTTGAGAGGAAAACCGGCCGGATCGAACACCGGACGTTCTCGGACCTCCCCCAGTATCTCACTCCCTCCGACCTCCTCGTGTTAAACGAGACCCGGGTGATTCCGGCACGGCTGGTCGGCCGAAAGCTCCCGGGCGGAGGCAAAACGACCGTACTGTTCCTGCGCAGGACCGCCGATCCTTTCTGCTGGGAGGCCTTTGTCCGTGGCCCGGTGGCCGTGGGAGGCCGAATCCGCTTCGGTGAACGCTTTGAGGCCTCCGTCCGGTCGGACCTGGGCGGTGGACGAAAGATTCTCGGCATGGACGGCGAGACCGCTCTGGAGGGCCTTCTGGAAGCGTCGGGCCAGGCGCCCCTGCCGCCTTACATCCGCCGGGAGCCGGAGCCCGAGGACCGAACGCGATACCAGACGGTCTACGCGAAGCGGGACGGCTCGGTCGCGGCCCCCACGGCCGGGATGCACTTCACCGAGAAACTTCTCGATCGGATCCGGGCCCTCGGGGTCGCGGTTGTGCGATTAACGCTTCATGTCGGGCGGGGGACCTTTCAGCCCGTCCGGTCCGAGGACATCCGCACTCATCGGATGGAAAGGGAGTGGTATGAGATCCCGCCCGACACGGCGGAGGCGATCGCTCGGACCCGGGCCCGACACGGCCGGATCGTGGCGGTCGGCACGACCGTGACCCGGGTCTTGGAGTCCTCCGGCCCGCTCCAACCGGAAACGAACGCCCGTTCCGGCTGGACCGATTTATACATTCTTCCCGGTCATCGGTTCGAAAACGTGGATGCCCTGGTGACCAACTTCCATTATCCTAAATCGACGTTGATCATCCTTGTGACGGCCCTGGCGGGCCGGGAGGTCATTCGCCGGGCCTACGCCGAGGCGGCGACCCGCGGCTATCGCTTCTTGAGTTTTGGAGACGCGATGCTTATACTGTAGGACATGCGGAGGAATTCCCGAACCAGCCGAGGCCGATCTCTCGCAACGGGCCGAGTCCTCCTTCTTCTGGCCGGCGGGATGCTGACGGCCTTTATGCTGGTGGTCGCGCTCCTTTCCATCGAGCAGCGGGCGCGGGTTCAGGGGGCCGCTTCCGATGAAACCGACCGGCCGGCGCCCGCGAGGCCGGAAGAAGCCGCGCCTTCCCGATCCGTCGCGAAATCCGAATTGCC
>CAYJTJ010000051.1:0-7422 GCA_964372835.1 uncultured Nitrospirota bacterium | reverse complement strand
CGCGTCGTGGAGGGGAAACTTTTCGCCCCGGACCTCGGTCTGGAGTTTTCTCAACCTCTGGTGGAGGGCCTTGTACCCTTCGGGATCGAATTTTTTCAACACCAGCGGATTGATGCTGAAGAAACCCTCGGCAATGTCCCGGGCCACGGCCCCGATGCTTTTCCCGCGTATCTGAACTTCCCCCATGCTCGATCCTCCGCGAAATCGACCCGGCTGCCGGGGCCGGATAGTTTTAACCTTACCGCAACGGGCCGGGGCCGTCAAATCCGCCGCGAACCGTCTTGTGTCGGCCATCCGTGTCGTGTATAATGCAACGCCGGGCTCAGGTCTATTCCCTAAGGGATCTCATGGAAAAACGGAATAAAGGCCGTATTGGGAAGCGTCTTTTTGTACGATTTGGCACTGAAAAGGCCGAACGGGTGGGGTTTACGGATGATATTTCCAGCGATGGGCTCTTTATCAAATCGAACGGGGTGTTTCCTCCGGGAACGATCCTTCGGATCGAACTCACCCTCCCCGATCAACGCATCATCCGTCTGGTCGGACGCGTGATGTGGTCCAAGCAGGTCCCCCCCAGTCTGATCCGATACACGAAAAAAAGTGGAATCGGGATTCGGATTACCGAGACCAATGAGGAGTATAAGCAATTTATGGAATCGTTCCGCAAAGACTCTACAACAAAGGGTGGTTGATCTCGATCTTGGCGGACGACCGAACCTGGCCCAGGGCCGAGGCCACGACCCGTTCCTGCTTTCGGAGAAGGGCGTCCCGGATGGCCTTGCTCTCTTCCTGCCCGCGGGCCTCGGCGTTCGGTTGCGGGTCCGTCACGGTGGCGACGGCCTCGGCGATTTCTTGCGGCGTAAGGACGATGCCGTCGAGGAGGATCCGCCTCGTCTTTTCAATCAGCAGATCCTCCCGGACCGATTCTTCGAAATCCGGAGCCGTCAGGCGGCTTCGGCTGAGGAAGACCTCGTATCGTTCGGGATCAAAGCGGCCTTTGGTATCGTGGAAGGTGGAGTCGTTCATGATGGACTCCCGCAACTCTCCGTCGCCCACCGCCAGGTGCATCCCGCGCGCCAGCTTCAACCAGAGTTCCCGATCGACCAGGTTGTTGATCACGAACTGTTTGACGAGGTCTTCCTTAAAATTCTCCTTGAAGAGGTCGCGATAGAGGCGGTAGGCATTTTCACGGTAGCGTTCGTACTTGATCCTGGAGATCCGGGTCTGATCCACCTGGGCCACGTAGGGATCGCGCCGGCCCGAAATACCGAACCAGCCCATGCTGATCACGAACGTGAGGGCGATCAAAAACATGATCGTCCGGAACATCCATGGATTATCGATCGCGCCTTTGCGAAGCAGCTTCAGCATGAATCCCGATGCCTTAAAGAACCGGAGCCATCTTATCGGCTCCGGAGGAAAAATGCAACCGGCCTCCTTGAAAAAACGCCGGAATTTGTTATAATGAGTCGTTTTTAATCACCCGGTCCGACCTTTCGGGAGTCCCAGATGGATCAGAGCCCAGCGGAAGAACCCCGACCCGACCCTTCGGACCAATTCCCGAAGGCCGATGTGATTCATCGTTTCATCGCGAAGTTCATCGATTTTCTGATCATCGCCACCCTAATCCAGTTGCTTCCCCGGGTCGGATTTCTGGCCGGAATGACCTACCTCTTGATCGCCGACGGATTCTTTCAAGGCATGAGTCTCGGGAAGCGTTTGATCGGTCTGCAGACCGTTCTGCCCGAAAAGGGGGTCGCGGCCACCTTCCGCGAATCGATCCTTCGGAACATCCCGCTGGCCGCGGCGCTTTTTTTGTTGATCATGCCCTATATCGGCTGGCTGCTCTCGGCGGCGATTCTCGTGATCGAGGCGCTGTTGATCATCGGAAATCTCCACGGCCATCGCCTCGGCGATGAGGTCGCCCGCACCCAGGTGATCGATGGAAAACCGATCCCGCAGGTCATGAAACCCAAGGAATCCTTGGGCGCGTCCTAGGATAACGGGCGGGGCCCGGCCCTCGGCCGGACCGCCTTTGCATAAACGAGGAGATACGCGTGGGCTTTTTAGACGATTTTTTTGGGTGGTTCTCCAGCGATTTGGCGATTGATCTAGGAACCGCGAACACCTTGGTCTATCTGAAAGGAAAGGGAATCGTCATCAACGAGCCGTCGGTCGTGGCGATCGACAAGAAGACCGGAAAGGTTCTGGCGGTCGGGGCCGAGGCCAAGAAAATGCTGGGGAGGACGCCGGGGAATATCACGGCGATCCGTCCGATGAAGGACGGCGTGATCGCCGACTTCGAGATTGCCGAGAAAATGCTCAGCCACTTCATCGCCAAATCGCACAATCGGAGCACCTTCGTCCGGCCGCGGATCGTGATCTGCGTCCCCTCCCGGATCACCCAGGTGGAACAGCGCGCCGTTCGGGACTCGGCCCAGCTGGCGGGGGCCCGAATGGTCTATCTGATCGAGGAGCCGATCGCGGCCGCGATCGGTGCCGGGTTGCCCATCGCCGAGCCGTCGGGGAACATGGTCGTCGACATCGGGGGGGGGACCACGGACGTGGCCGTCATCTCCCTGGCCGGGATCGTGTACAGCGAGTCGGTCAAGGTGGCCGGGGATAAAATGGACGAGGCCATCATGCATTACATCAAGCGGAAATACAACCTCCTGATCGGCGAGCCGATGGCGGAACTGATCAAACTCGAGGTCGGCTCGGCTTATCCGCTGGAAGAGCGCAAGACGATCGCGATCAAGGGTCGGGATCTCATTTCGGGCATCCCGAAGACCCTCGTGATGGACGACAGCGAGATCCGGGAGGCCATGTCCGAACCGATCGCCGCCATCGTCAACGCCATCAAGGTGGCCCTCGAGAATACGCCTCCCGAATTGGCCGGCGACATCATCGATCGGGGGATCGTGCTGACCGGCGGCGGATCGCTCCTCCGTGGAATGGACATCCGTCTCCGGGAAGAGACGAACCTTCCCGTGATTACGGTCGAGAATCCCCTCACCACCGTCGTCTTGGGAACGGGGAAGGTCTTGGATGAGATCGAGCTGCTCAAGAAAGTGACCATCATGTCCCAGTAGCTTCCGGCCGGTCGTTTTTTCATTCTGGGCGACGCCCGGCCGCGACTCCCCCGAAAGGGCACCTTCCAAGTCACGATGTTTCGACAGATTCAAAAACGCCCGGGCGTTCTGGTCGGCCTTCTGGGGCTTTTCATTTTGATCCTGTTTCTCTTCCCCGAGATGCAGGAGCGGCCGGTCTATTTTCTTTCCCGTCCGGTGGTGATCCTGCTTTCCGGAATGCAGAAGGGCCTGGTGGGAATCGGCGGCGGCCTGGAACGGTTCTGGGACCGGTACATCCATCTCACCTCGGTCGAGGAGGAAAACCGGCGCCTCCAGGGCGAACTGGCCCGGGTCCTCAACGAAAACGTCCGTCTCCGGGAGGCCGCGCTGGCGAACGAGCGGCTCAAGGAGGCGTTGGATCTGAAGACCCAGCGCACATACTCCGTCCGGGTCGCCGCCGTCATCGGCCGGGATCCCTCCAACTGGTACCACAGCCTGATGATCGATAAGGGTGAACGGGACGGTGTGAAGGCCGAGATGGGCGTCATCAATCCCTCCGGCGTGGTCGGGAGAGTGATTAAGACCGGCCCGTCTTTCTCCCAGGTCCTCCTACTCACCGACCGCAACAGCGCCGTCGCCGGTCTCGTCCAGCGCACCCGCGATGAGGGCGTCGTTGAAGGCACCGAACGGGGCCTGGCGCGAATCAAGTACCTGTCGCTCCTCGCGACCGCAACGGAGGGTGACTTCCTGATCACATCGGGGCTGACGGGGATCTTTCCAAAGGGAATCCCGATCGGAACGTTGGGCCCGCTGACGAAGAGGGAGCCGGACCTGTTCCAGCAGGCGGAGGTGACTCCCAGCGTCGACTTTTCCAAACTGGAGGAGGTTCTGGTGATCACCTCCCTCAAAGGGGCCGAAGCGAAACCATGAAGCGATGGATCGTTCCGATCTTCCTGCTATTTCTGATTCCGGTCCAGACCACCTGGGCGGATGCCCTCCGACTGGACACGGTCAAACCCGACCTCGGAGTCCTACTGGTTTACTTCGTCGGATTTTTCGCAGGCGAGTTCAGGGGCGCGGCCGCGGGAATGATCGCGGGGAGCCTCGAGGACCTCTTCTCGGCCGGTCCGATGGGGTTGAACTTCGTGACGAAGGCGCTTGTGGGGACTTTATCGGGGGTTCTGGGTCGATTCTTCCTGAACGTCACCGCGCCCGTGACGACCGTACTCGTCTTTGTCCTATCGCTTTTCTCGGGAATGACGCTGGCCTTCATTCATGAGATCGCCCTCGAAGGGGTTCCACTGGCCGAGGTGCTGCAGTGGACGATCCTGCCCGAGGCGTTGTACAATGGCATTCTGGGGGGGATTCTTTATTGGGTCTGGCTGGGCCGGATCCGATGGAAGGACCCCGCCTCCGCGTAGCCGCCCATGACACTATTCTCATTTCCAGATCATCCCCGGGATATTCAGAACCGCGTCGTCTATCTGGCCGCGGCGGTCGTTATGATTTTCGGCTTCTTTCTCTCCCGTGTATGGTTCCTTCAGGTCATCAAGGGAAGCTATTACAAGGAGCAGTCCGAGAGCAACCGGATTCGTGTGGTCTATCTCCAGCCGCCGCGCGGCCTGATTTTCGACCGCCGGGGGGAACTGCTGGCGAATAATGTTCCCAGCTTTAATCTCTATCTGGTGCTCGAGGACGTGCAGGACTTAAAGCTCCTGACCGAGCGGCTGATGAGCCTTATCGAGATCGACCCGGCCGAACTGGACCGCCGGATCCGTTCCCGCCGTCAGAAGGTCCCCTACGTGCCGATTAAGATCAAGGAAGGGATGTCCCTGAAGGAAGTCGCGCTGATCGAGTCCCACCGTTTGGATCTGGCCGGCGTGCAGATGGAGGCGGAGCCCCAGCGGAACTATATTTACGGCCCGCTGGCGGCCCACCTGCTCGGCTACGTGGGAGAGGTTTCTCCATCCCAGCTCCAGGAACCGGAGAACCAGGGTCTCTTTTCGGGCACAACCGTGGGCCAAAACGGCGTGGAGAAAACCTACGATCCCTACATCCGCGGCGGGGTGGGGGAGAAAGTGATCGAAGTGGATGCGATGGGACACGAGAAGAAAACCCTCCGGATCACTCACGCCGTGCCCGGAAACGACGTCTACCTGACCATCGATTATCGCCTCCAGCGCGCGGCCGAGCAGGCTCTGGGGTCGGAGGCTGGGTCGATCGTCGCCCTCGACGTCCGAAACGGCGAGATCCTCGCCCTGGTCAGCCATCCGCCGTTTGATCCCAATCTTCTCTCCAGAACCCTTTCGCCCGCCACCTGGGAGGCATTGATTAAGGATCCCCGCCGGCCCTTGACCAACCGGGCGACGCAGGGGCAGTACCCTCCCGGTTCGACCTTCAAGCTGGTGGTCACGGCGGCCGGGCTGGAATCCCGTGAGATCACCCCGGAGCAGCAGGTTCAGTGTGCCGGAAAAATGGTCTTCGGCAATCGGACCTACAGTGACTGGAAGAAAGGCGGCCACGGTCCCATGAACATGACCAGCGCGATCGTCCAGTCCTGCGATGTTTACTTCTATGAGCTCGGAAGGCGGCTCGGCATCGAACGGATGGCGGACTACTCCTCCCGATTCGGCCTTGGCCGCCCGACCGGGATCGAGCTGACCTCCGAAAAGAGCGGCGTGGTCCCCACCCCGCAATGGAAAATCCGGACCAAGCGGGAACCTTGGTTCCCCGGGGAGACACTGTCGGCCTCGATCGGTCAGGGCTTTCTCACCGTGACCCCTCTCCAGCTGGCCAATCTGATCGCTACCGTCGCCGCCTTCGGGGATCGATACCAGCCCCATCTGATCAAGGCGATCCGAGATCGGGCCACGGGCCGCCTTTACGAATTCCCCCCGGTCGAGGTTGAAAAGGTGGAGGTGGAGAAAGAGACTTTTGCTTTTCTCCGCCGGGCCCTGGATGGGGTCGTTTCGGAGCCGAACGGAACCGGCCGCCGGGCCCAGTCCGGTCTGACCCGCATCGGGGGCAAAACGGGAACCGCCCAGGTGGTGGGCCTCAAACCCGGCGTGGAAACCAAGAGCCTCCCAAAGCACCTTCAAGATCACGCCTGGTTCATCGCCTTCGCACCGGTGGAGAGCCCCCGTATCGCGGTGGTGGTCCTGGTCGAAAACGGGGGGGGCGGCGGGGAAACGGCCGCTCCTCTCGCGAAACGCGTCATCGAGGAGTACATACAGAATGATCGCCCCGAAACATCTAAGCCGCTTTGACGCCGGATTCTTCCTGATCGTCCTGGCGATCTCGGCACTGGGGGTCCTATCGATTTACAGCGTCACATCGGTCTCCTCCTCCGAGGCGCAGCAGGCGATCTACATGCGCCAGATCATCTGGATCCTCATGGGATGGGCCGTCTTTTTGATGGCCGCGTTTTTGGATTACCACGAGATCGCCCGCTACAGCCCCTTTCTCTACCTCGGCTGTGTCGCACTCCTCATTCTCGTTCTTTTTGCAGGACGGAGCGGGATGGGCGCCCGACGGTGGCTTTCCCTGGGGCTTTTCGATCTGCAGCCCTCCGAATGGATAAAGATCGCACTGATGATCGTCCTCGCCCGATATCTTTCCAGCCGCGGCCAGTCCCAAGGCCTGGGCCTCCGGGATCTGGCGGCGCCGGCGGTCTTGGTCGCCGTCCCGCTCGCCTTGGTTCTAAAACAACCGGACCTCGGAACCGGCCTCGTTTTGGTCTTTATCTTGGTGGTCCTGGTCTTCCTGGTGGGGCTGCGTTCCAAGACACTGGGCTTCTCCCTCCTCATTTCGGTGATGGCCTTTCCCTTCCTCTGGGAAATTTTCTGGAACACGCTCAAACCCTATCAACGCAACCGCCTGATCGCCTTTTCGAATCCGACCCTGGACCCCATGGGCCGCGGATACCATGCCCTTCAATCCAAAATCGCGATCGGATCGGGAGGGTGGTTCGGCAAGGGACTTTTCGGCGGAACGCAAAGCCAGCTCCGTTTTCTTCCCGAAGGCCACACCGATTTCGTCTTCGCCGTCTTCGCGGAGGAATGGGGATTCGCAGGAGTCCTCGTCCTGTTTTCGCTCTATCTGGTTCTTCTCTGGTGGGGAATCGATGCCGCCTTCAAGGCCAAAGACCGGCTGGGGGTTCTCCTGGCGGCGGGCGTGGTCTCGATGCTCGTTTTTTATATTGCTGTGAATATCGGGATGACGCTCGGCCTCGTTCCGGTCGTGGGCGTTCCGCTGCCGCTGATGAGTTACGGCGGAAACTCGCTGCTGACCACCATGGCCGGCCTGGGACTCCTGCTCAATATCAAATTGCGCCGATTTATGCTATTTTACT
>CAYJTJ010000050.1:0-12719 GCA_964372835.1 uncultured Nitrospirota bacterium | reverse complement strand
TACGGGAAGGCGGCCGGACCGTGGGCGCGGGCGTGATTAGCGAGATCGTACAGTAAAGATAAGCCGAAAGAGAAACGACGATGCGCGAGATCATTACGCTGGCCTGTAACGATTGCCGAGAGCGGAACTACTCAACCGTTAAGAATAAGAAAAACGATCCGGATCGTCTGGAGCGGAGAAAATATTGCCGAAGGTGCCGAAAGCACACGGTCCATAAAGAGGTAAAGTGAGCATTGGAGAATAGAGATTGGACCGCGACGCGGCACGAGATCTCCAATGCTCTAATGCTTCATTATCTATGCAATTTGCAAAGCAAATTGCAGGCCAGTAGCTCCAACGGCTAGAGCAGCGGTCTCCAAAACCGCGGGTTGGGGGTTCGAATCCCTCCTGGCCTGCCAGATTGAGGGTCTTTGATCCGGGACAGGGTTCGGGAGGGGGAGGAGACGACATGAAGGGAGTTCTGCAAAGGGTGGTGGAATTTTTCGGGGACGTAAAAGCCGAGTTGAAAAAGGTTTCCTATCCGACCAAGGCTGAAACAATCGGGTCCACAACCGTGGTCCTAATTCTGGTCCTGATTGTCGGCCTCTTCTTGTCGGTAGCCGATGTTGTCTTAATGAAGGCGATTCGGAACATCATCCACTAAATCAAAAACATCTCTTGGACGATCCGATGGCGAAGCAATGGTACGTGATTCATACTTTTTCAGGATTCGAGAATCGAGTTAAGGATACAATCGAGGATGCGATCGCGAATCTGAAGATCCAGGATAAAATCAGCCGGGTACTGGTTCCGACTGAAGAAGTGATCGAAATTAAGGGGGGGAAGAAAAGAACCTCCACGAAGAAGTTTTTCCCTGGATATGTCCTGGTCGAGATGGAAATGAACGACCAGACCCTACAGCTGGTGAAGAACACCCCGAAGGTAACCGGATTCTTGGGAGGGGAAGCGCGCCCGGAGGCTCTTTCGGAGACCGAGGTCGAGATCCTTCTGAAGCAGATGGACACCGGGACCGCCATCCCGCGTGAAAAACATCATTTCCAGAAAGGCGACGCGGTGCGTATCATCGATGGACCGTTTCTGGGATTCAATGGGGCCGTGGATGATGTTCATACCGATCAGAACAAGTTAAAGGTCCTCGTCAGCATCTTCGGTCGCTCAACGCCGGTGGAACTCGGGTTTTTACAGGTGGAGCGGCTGTAGCCGGATGGGAATTGGGCGGCCGTCCGGGAATCCAGCCAAAATATAATCGGGAGGGGGAAAGCGGTGGCCAAGGAAATCGCAGCGATGGTGAAACTTCAGATACCGGGGGGGAAGGCGAATCCCGCCCCTCCGGTCGGGCCCGCCCTGGGTCAGCATGGGGTCAATATCATGGAGTTCTGTAAGGCGTTTAATGCCAAAACCCAGCAACAGGAAGGCACGATAATTCCGGTCGTCGTTACGATTTTTTCCGATCGAACCTTTACGTTCATCCTGAAGACCCCGCCGGCTTCCGATCTGCTCAAAAAGGCGGCCGGGATCATCAAAGGATCGGCCGTTCCCAATAAGGATAAGGTCGGCCAGGTTACATCCAGTCAGATCGATGAGATCGCCAGGTTGAAGATGCCGGACCTGAACGCGGCGGATCTCCCGGGCGCCGTTCGGATCATCGAGGGAACGGCCCGCAGCATGGGGATTCAAGTCGTCAAGAATTAGCCTCCTTAAGGAGAGACCATGGGAAAGAAGTATATTGCGGCCCAGGCCCAGATCGGAGCCCGGCCCTACTCGATTCTGGAAGCCATGGAGAAGGTTAAAAGGACGGCCTTTGCGAAATTTGATGAGACGGTGGATCTTGCGGTTCGATTAGGCGTGGATCCGAAGCATTCCGATCAGATGGTGAGGGGGTCTGTGCTGCTTCCCCATGGCAGCGGAAAGTCGGTCCGCGTCGCCGTCTTCGCACGGGGGGAAAAAGAAAAGGAAGCGCGAGAGGCCGGGGCCGACGTGGTGGGCGCCGAAGATCTTATTGAAAAAATATCCAAGGGGTGGCTTGAGTTTGACCGGGTGATCGCGACCCCCGATCTGATGGGAATGGTGGGGAAGCTGGGAAAGATCTTGGGTCCCCGCGGGTTGATGCCCAATCCGAAGACGGGAACCGTGACCTTCGATCTGGCGAAGGCGATCCGTGAGGTGCGTCAGGGGAGGGTGGAGTTCAAGGTGGAAAAGGCCGGGATCATTCACGTTCCGGTAGGGAAGGTCTCTTTTGAACCGGAGAAGCTCGCGGACAACGCCAATGCTGTTTTGGAAACCATTATCAAGGCCAGGCCCTCGACCGCGAAGGGTGTCTACCTCCAGGACATTACGGTATCCTCAACGATGGGGCCTTCGGTCCGCATCGACTCGAGCCAAGTAACCAAAACGATCGGATAGCCGGGGATGCGATGGGAATGAAACGGGAAGAAAAGAAGCAGGCCGTAGCGGACCTTCACGAAAAGTTTTCCAGATCCACGGTTGCCATTCTAATGGAGTTTCGCGGACTCGACATGACCGAGATGACGGAACTCCGCCGGAAGCTGCGCTCCGTGAAAGGTGAATTGCGAGTCGTAAAAAATACGTTGGCCCGGCGGGCCGCGGAAGGGACCGGTATGGCCGGATCCCGGGAAGCTTTCAAGGGACCGATCGCCGTAACATTTGGTTTTGACGATCCGGTTTCCCCGATGAAGGTCCTCGGCGAGTTTATCGATAAGCGCGCGGAAAAGGTGAAGGTCAAGCTGGGGATCGTGGAGGGTCGGGTGATGGACGCGGGGACGCTCAAGGTGCTGGCCTCACTGCCCAAGAAAGAGATTCTCATCTCGAATCTCATCGGGAGACTTAAGGGTCCGATGACGGGTCTTATCTGGGGTCTAAACGGACTCCTGCGGAATCTTGTCGTGGTCCTGGACGCGGTTGGGGAGAAAAAATCAAGCGGAAAATCCTCATCCCCCTAAAACGGTGGAAAAAATCAACAAGGAGCCTAACATGACAAAAGCAGCGACGGATACGAAACTCAACAAGAACGATTTGCTCAAGGCCATCGAGGAAATGACCGTGCTCGAACTGGCCGAACTGGTGAAGGCGCTGGAGGAGAAATTCGGGGTTACGGCAGCCGTTCCGGCGATGGCTATGGCAGCGGCTCCCGGGGCGGGGGGAGGCGCCGCGGCGGTCGAGGAGAAGACGAGTTTTGACGTGATCCTGAACTCCGGGCCGGCCGACAAGAAGATCCAGATCATTAAGGTCGTCAGAGAGGTGACCAGCCTGGGACTGAAAGAGGCCAAGGATTTGGTCGAGGGTGCTCCGAAGCCGGTTAAGACCGGTGTAAGCAAGGAAGAATCGGCCGCCATTAAGAAAAAACTGGAAGAGGTAGGCGCGACGGTCGAGATTCGTTAAGGGAAGATCGCCTCATCACAGGGCCTCGGTCGGGAGTCCCGGCGGAATCTTTCAGAAAAGGGGGTAGGGTAAGGATGGCTGATTCGTCACGCAGTATTCAAACGACGGGGAAGAGGCACGATTTCTCGAAGATCCGGAGTCGGATTGAAACGCCCGATCTGATTGATATTCAGAAGAGCTCGTATGAACGCTTCCTCCAGACGTCGCTTCCACCTCAGCGGCGGCAAGACGTCGGGCTGCAGGCCGCCTTTAGCAGTGTGCTTCCCATTGCCGACTACAACGGAACGGCCGAGATCGAGATGGTCGATTACTCCCTCGGGGCGCCGAAATGGGGCGTTCGGGAATGTCTGGAAAGGGGGATGAATTACGCGGCGCCGCTGAAGATCCGCGTTCGCCTGCACCTTTTCGAAAAGGAGGGCAAGAGCCGTAAAATCCGCGAAAGCAAAGAGTCCGAGGTTTATCTCGGGGAACTCCCCCTGATGACGGAAACGGGAACGTTCATCATCAACGGGACCGAACGGGTGGTCGTCAGCCAGCTCCACCGATCTCCGGGAGTGGCCTTCACCCACGACAAGGGACGGACCCACGCGAGCGGAAAGGTCCTTTTCTCGGCCCGGATCATTCCGTACCGGGGTTCCTGGTTGGACTTCGAGTTTGATGCGAGGGATATCCTCTATGTCCGAATCGATCGTCGCCGAAAAATGCCGGTCACGATTCTGCTGAAGGCTTTCGGATACTCGACCGAAAAACTCTACTCCATGTACTATCCGGTGGAGGAAATTCTCATTGAGAAGGGAAAATTTTTCCGAAAGCTGGATCCGGACATCCATGTGGGCATGAAGGCTCCGATGGACATCCACGATAAGAAAAATAAGGAGCTGATCGTGAAAGAAGGCCATCGGATCAGCAAGCTCCATCTCAATCGGATACGGAAATCCGGTGTCAAGGAAATCCCGATCCCCAACGAAGAATTGATCGGTCGCCTTTCTTTGAGTGATCTGACCGATCGAAAGTCGGGGGAGGTGGTTTTGGCCCGCAACAACGAGATCACCGAGGAATCCCTGAAGAAGATTCTCCGGAGCCCGCTGGGAAGTTTCAAGGTGATTTTTATCGATCCGGCGAGCATGCCGCCCGTGATCCGCGACACCCTGGCGTTGGAGGACGTGGGATCCAAGGAAGAGGCCATGGTCGAGATTTACAAGCGTCTGAGGCCGGGGGAGACCCCCACCGTCGAGACCGCCAAGACCCTGTTCGATGGACTGTTTTTCAATGCAAAACGATACGATCTCTCGCCCGTCGGTCGACTCAAACTCAACAAAAAATTGGGACTCAGTGTCCCCCTGGAAACGAGAACGCTTACCGCGGAGGACATTGTAGAGGTTGTCCGATATCTCATCAATCTTAAAGTGGGCAAGGGGGAGATCGACGATATCGATCACCTGGGGAACCGACGGGTGAGATCCGTCGGGGAGTTGCTCGAGAACCAGTTCCGGATCGGGCTGGTCCGGATGGAGCGGACCATCAAGGAGCGAATGAATCTGCTGGATATGGAAAACACGCTTCCGCACGACCTGATCAACGCCAAACCCGTCATGGCCGCGATTAAGGAATTTTTCGGAAGCAGCCAGCTTTCCCAGTTCATGGATCAGACCAATCCCCTCGCCGAGATTACCCACAAACGGCGGCTCTCCGCGTTGGGGCCGGGAGGACTTACACGGGAGCGGGCCGGCTTTGAGGTTCGAGACGTTCATCCCTCACACTACGGAAGAATCTGCCCGATCGAGACACCGGAGGGCCCCAATATCGGTTTGATCACCTCCTTGGCCACCTACGGGCGGGTGAATGAATTCGGATTTATCGAGGCCCCCTATCGTAAGGTGCGGGATGGACGCGTGACGGACGAGATTGAATATCTGTCCGCGATCGATGGGGAGCGGTATGTCATTGCACAGGCGAATTCGAAGGTGGATGGCCGGGGGAGGCTGACCTCGGAGAGCGTCTCGGCGCGATCGGCAGGCGAGTTCATCATGGTTTCTCCGGACAAGGTGGAATACATGGACGTTTCGCCCAAGCAGATCGTCAGTGTGGCGACGGCCCTGATTCCTTTTCTGGAAAATGACGACGCCAATCGGGCCCTCATGGGATCGAACATGCA
This sequence comes from uncultured Nitrospirota bacterium, assembly GCA_964372835.1. Taxonomy (GTDB): domain Bacteria; phylum Nitrospirota; class Nitrospiria; order JACQBZ01; family JACQBZ01; genus CAYJTJ01. The sequence goes on along the minus strand of CAYJTJ010000050.1, from coordinate 7,165 downwards.
GCGGCAGGCGGTGCCCCTCATCAAGACGGAGGCCCCGTTGGTGGGAACCGGCATGGAAGGGGTGGTCGCCCGGGATTCGGGTTATGTGATCTTCGCGAAGCGGAACGGGGTCGTTCAGGCGGTGGATGCCACGAGAATCGTGGTGAAGGCCGACCAATCGAAGCCGGTCCGGGACAAGGAAAAATCCGTGGATGCGTTCCAGCTGATTAAGTTCCAGCGTTCAAACCAGAACACCTGCATCAATCAGAAGCCGGTTGTCAGTCCCGGAATGCGGATCAAGAAAGGACAGGTCCTTGCCGATGGTCCCGCGATCGACCAAGGGGAGCTGGCCCTGGGCCGGAACGTTCTCGTGGCCTTCATGCCCTGGGGCGGGTACAACTTCGAGGATGCCATCCTGATCAGCGAGAAGCTGGTGAAAGAGGACATGCTGACCTCGATCCATATCGAGGAGTTCGAGGTGGAGGCCCGGGATACCAAGCTGGGCAAGGAAGACATTACCCGAGACATCCCGAATGTCGGCGAGGACGCCTTGGGAAATCTGGACGAAGGCGGAATTATCCGAGTCGGGGCGGAGGTGAAAGCCGGGGATATCTTGGTCGGGAAGGTAACCCCGAAAGGGGAGACGCAGTTAACCCCCGAAGAGAAACTGCTCCGAGCGATATTTGGAGAAAAGGCGGGCGATGTAAAGGACACCTCCTTGTTCGTTCCGCCGGGCGTGGAAGGCATCGTGGTGGATGTCAATATTTTCTCCCGAAAGGGAGGCGATCGCGACGAACGGCTGCGGTCCTATGAGAGCGATGACATCGGCCGGCTGCAGAGGGATCACCAGGATGAGCTCCGGATTATCGAGGACGAAAAGAGCCGCAAGATGCGGAAGTTTCTTGCCGGAGCAGTGATCGGTCGCGATATCGTGGATGGGGAAACCGGCGAAATTATTCTCAAGCGAAAACGGAAATTAACGCACGAAGTCCTAAAGAAACTATCCGATGACAAACTGCGGGACATCCTGTTGAACAACGCCGAGGATCAAGAGAAGCTGGCCGAGATGGAACGGATGACCAAGGAGCAGATGGAAATCCTTCAGGAGATCTACGACAAGCGGATGGGGCGGCTCAAAGGCGGCGACGAGCTCCCGCCGGGCGTGATCAAGCTCGTGAAGGTCTACATCGCCATGAAACGAAAGGTCTCGGTAGGCGATAAGGTGGCCGGGCGGCACGGAAACAAGGGAGTCGTTGCCCGAATTCTCCGAGAGGAGGATATGCCTTTTCTTCCGGACGGGACCCCGGTCGAGGTCGTTCTCAACCCGCTGGGCGTGCCGTCCCGAATGAACGTCGGTCAGATTCTGGAAACCCACCTCGGTTGGGCCGTCAAGACGCTGGGTCTGAAAATATCCACCCCGGTTTTTGACGGGGCCAGCGAGGAGGAAATCAAGGATCTTCTCAAGAAAGCGGGACTTCCGTTGAGCGGTCAAACGATCCTCTGCGATGGGCGGTCCGGGGAAGCCTTTAATCGCCCGGTCACGGTCGGGAACATGTACATTATGAAGCTGCATCACCTCGTGGATGATAAGATTCACGCGCGATCGATAGGACCCTATTCGCTGGTCACCCAGCAGCCCCTGGGCGGAAAAGCCCAGTTCGGGGGACAGCGTCTCGGGGAGATGGAGGTCTGGGCACTCCAGGCGTACGGAGCGGCCTCCACCCTGCAGGAGTTCCTGACGGTCAAATCCGACGATGTCCCCGGTCGCTCGCGAATGTACGAGGCCATTGTGAAGGGTGAAAACTTTCTGGATCCGGGTCTGCCCGAATCCTTCAACGTGCTGGTCAAGGAACTGCAGAGCCTGGGTCTTGACGTGGAATTAATGAAGAGCAAAGAGTAGTCTCGCCAAACCCGAAGGAGGAAAACCTTGGACGGAGTGCGATCCCTGTTCGAAAAACAAAAGGAACCGATCTCCTTTGACGCGATTCGCATTCGCTTGGCGTCACCCGATAAGATCCTGTCGTGGTCTTATGGGGAGGTGAAAAAGCCAGAGACGATCAATTACCGATCCTTTAAGCCTGAACGCGACGGTTTGTTCTGCGCGAAAATCTTCGGGCCGACGAAGGACTGGGAATGCAATTGCGGTAAATACAAACGGATGAAGCACCGCGGGATTGTTTGCGATAAGTGCGGCGTTGAGGTGATTCAGTCCAAGGTCCGCCGCGAGCGCATGGGGCATATCACTTTGGCCGCTCCGGTGGCCCATATTTGGTTTCTGAAGGGTGTTCCGAGCCGGATCGGGAATCTTTTGGATATGAGCCTCAAGCAACTGGAGCGTATTCTGTACTTTGAGGCCTACGTGGTGATCGATCCGGGGCCGTCGGATCTCAAGGAAAAGGAGGTCCTTTCCGAAGAAAAATACCGTCAACTGGTTCAGGAACACGGCCAGGCCTTTAAGGCCGAGATGGGAGCCGAAGCGATTCGGGAGATACTCAAACGGCTGAACGTGGAGGCCCTTTGGACCGAGCTTCATCAAAAAGTAAAAGAGGCGAGCTCTTCCGCGATCAAGAAGAAATACACGAAGCGACTGAAGGTCGTGGAGGCCTTCCGAAGATCGGGCAACAAGCCGGATTGGATGATTATGGACGTCATCCCGGTCCTTCCCCCGGAACTGCGGCCGCTGGTCCCTCTGGACGGGGGGCGTTTCGCCACCTCGGACCTCAACGATCTATACCGCCGGGTGATCAATCGAAACAACCGCTTGAAACGACTGATCGAGCTGAAGGCGCCCGGCGTCATCATTCGGAATGAGAAACGGATGCTCCAGGAGGCGGTGGATGCCCTGTTCGATAACGGACGACGGGGGCGGGCGATCAAGGGTCCCAATAAACGGCCGTTGAAGTCGCTCTCGGATATGCTCAAGGGCAAACAGGGGCGGTTCCGTCAGAATCTTCTCGGAAAACGGGTGGACTATTCGGGTCGTTCGGTGATCGTGGTGGGTCCGGACCTGAAGCTGAATCAGTGCGGGCTTCCCAAGAAGATGGCCCTCGAGCTCTTCAAGCCGTTCATTTTCCATAAGCTGGAAGAAAAGAATTACGTCACAACGATCAAAAGCGCCAAGAAGATGGTGGAGAAGGAAAAACCCGAGGTCTGGGACGTCCTGGAAGGCGTGATCCGGGAGCATCCGGTCCTTCTCAACCGCGCGCCGACGTTGCACCGACTCGGGATCCAGGCATTCGATCCGATTCTGGTGGAGGGGAAAGCGATTCAGCTCCACCCCCTCGTGTGCGCCGCTTTCAATGCGGACTTCGATGGGGACCAAATGGCCGTTCATGTGCCGCTCTCGGTCGAGGCCCAGATCGAGTCCCGGGTGCTGATGATGTCGGTGAACAATGTGCTCTCGCCCGCCAACGGAAAGCCCATTATGGTCCCGTCACAGGACATGGTCCTGGGTTGCTACTGGTTGACGAAGGAACGAGCGGGAGTCCGCGGCGAGGGAAAGATTTTTTCCTCGCCCGATGAAGTCCGGATCGCCTACGATGCCAAAGAGGTCGAGGAGCATGCCAAGGTCAAAGTTCGCATCGACGGCCACTTAGTCGAGACAACCGTGGGTCGGGTGCTCTTCGCGGAAATCCTGCCCGAGGGCCTTTCGTTTAGCTCGGTCAATCATGTGATGGCCAAGAAGGAACTCATGAAGTTGATTGACGCCTGCTACCGGGAGTGCGGACACCGGGACACGGTCGTCCTCCTTGACCGAATCAAGGATCTGGGGTTCGCCTTTGCCACGAAAGCGGGGATTTCGATCTGCATTGACGACATGCATATTCCGGTGAAGAAGGGGGAGCTGATTCAACGAGCCCATCGGGAAGTGTTCGAGATCGAGAAGCAATATGCCGATGGGCTGATCACGAACGGTGAACGGTATAACAAAGTGATCGACATCTGGGCCCATGTCACGGAATTAGTCGCCAGCGAGATGATGAAGGAGTTGGGGGGGAGCAACGGAAGCGATGCCGAAAGGGAGCGGGGCGAATTCAACTCGATTTTCATGATGGCCGATTCGGGGGCTCGCGGGAGCGCACAACAGATCCGCCAGCTCGGAGGCATGCGGGGCCTGATGGCCAAACCTTCCGGTGAGATTATTGAAACGCCCATTACGGCCAATTTCCGGGAAGGGTTGACCGTACTCCAGTACTTTATTTCCACCCACGGCGCCCGTAAGGGACTGGCCGATACGGCGTTAAAGACCGCCAATTCGGGTTATTTGACACGGCGGCTCGTTGACGTTGCTCAGGATATGATCGTAAGCGAGGATGACTGCGGGACGGTGGACGGGATCGAAATCACGGCACTGGTGGAAGGGGGGGAGATCGTCCAACCCCTTGAGGAGAGAATTCTGGGCCGAATCGGGGCGGAGGACCTGAAAGATCCCCTGACCCATGAGGTGATCGTAGAAGCGGGCCGGGAGATCGACGAGGATCGGATCAAGGAAATTGTGGATGCCGGGGTCGATAAAGTTAAGATCCGATCCGTTTTAACCTGCCAATCCCGTCGGGGCGTCTGCGTCAAATGCTACGGCCGGGATCTGGGGAGGGGAAAACTGGTCGAAAAAGGCGAAGCCGTCGGGATCATCGCGGCCCAGTCCATCGGAGAACCGGGCACGCAGTTGACCATGAGGACGTTCCACATCGGCGGAACGGCCAGTAAAGTGGTGGAGCAGACCATCCTTGAAGCCAAGAATCAGGGCATGCTCAAGTATCTCAGTTATGACTCCAAGAAGGCCTCCGACGTCCATAACCCCGGAATCGCCATCCGGAATAAGGATGGGGAGTGGGTCGTTGTAAACCGGAACGGGAAAATCGTGATCTTCGATGACCGGGGGCGGGAAAAGGAGAAGTACTCGGTCGTCTACGGCGCGAAAATCAAGGTGAAAGACGGAGGCCACGTCGAATCGGGCCAGAAATTGGTCGAGTGGGATCCGTACTCGTTGACCATCCTCACGGAGGTCGGCGGGAAGGTGGCGTTTGGAGATATCCTCGAGAACGTCACCATGAAGGAAGAAGTGGATGAGATTACAGGACTGTCGCGGAAGGTGATCATCGACTATCCGGGCTCCGACTTTCGTCCAAGAATCTCAATCAAAGATGAATCGGGAAAAACCGCGAAGAGTTCGGGAAGCTCGGTGGCCCGATATCTGCTTCCGGCCGGGGCCCATATTCTTGTAGAAAAGGGCGCCCATGTCTTCTCGGGGGACGTGCTCGCCAAAATCCCAAGGGAGACGACGAAGACGAAGGATATCACCGGAGGACTTCCCCGTGTCGCCGAGCTCTTCGAGGCCCGCCGCCCAAAGGAGCAGGCCGTCATCACCGAAATCGATGGAACGATCGAGTTCGGCGGATTCGTCAAGGGGATGCGGAAGGTGGTCGTGAAAAACGAGATGGGCGACACCCGGGAGTATTACATTCCGAAGGGGAAGCACGTCAGCGTCCACGAAGGAGACTGGATCCATGCCGGAGAGGCCCTCATGGACGGCTCGGCCAACCCCCATGATATTCTGGACGTTCTGGGCCCCAAGGAGCTTCAGAAATATCTGGTCGATGAGGTCCAGGAGGTGTACCGCCTCCAGGGCGTGGCGATCAACGATAAGCATATCGAGATCATCGTGCGGCAGATGCTCCGTAAGGTAAAGATCGAGGATTCGGGCGACACCGAATTTTTGGTGGGCAATCAGGTCGATAAAATGGTTTTTGCCGCTGAAAACGAGAAAGCACAGGCCAAGGGGGGAAATCCGGCCACCGGACGGCCGATCCTCCTTGGAATTACGAAGGCGGCCCTCTCAACCGACAGCTTCATCTCGGCCGCCTCGTTCCAGGAAACCACCCGCGTGTTGACGGAGGCCGCGATCAATGGGAGGAGGGACGAGCTGTCGGGTCTTAAAGAAAACGTGATCGTGGGACGGCTGATTCCGGCCGGAACGGGATTGAGCGGTTATCGGGAGACCTTTGTGAAGCTTCCGCCCGAACCGGTGGAAGATCTCCCCGTGGAATTAATCGAGGAAGGAGAAGAAGGGAAGGATTTGGCCCTCAAGGAAAACCTGCCTTAGGGATCGGAGTCCTCACCGTCTGGACCACCGCAAAACAATCCTCAGGGAATAAAAACACCTTGACAATATAGGCCGTAATTCAGTAAGATTCCAAGGTTTTAATAAAAGTTCCGGGCCGGGAAGCCAAAGTCCCGCGACCCGACCCGGATGAAAGGGTTTTTAGGTGCCGACCATCAATCAGCTCGTGAGGTACGGGAGGAAGTTATCCCGGGGGAAGACAAAGAGTCCGGCCCTCAGGGGTTCCCCGCAGAAGCGGGGTGTGTGCGTCCGCGTTTATACGACGACCCCTAAGAAGCCGAACTCCGCCCTCCGGAAGGTCGCCCGCGTGCGATTGACGAATGGGATGGAAGTCACCACCTATATTCCGGGAGTCGGCCACAACCTGCAGGAGCACTCTATCGTGCTCGTCCGGGGGGGGCGCGTGAAGGATCTCCCCGGCGTACGATATCATATCGTGAGAGGAGCCCTGGACACCGTCGGGGTGCAAAACCGGAAACAGGGCCGATCGAAGTACGGAGCCAAAAGACCGAAATAGGATCGGGTGCGGCCGAGAAGAGAGGATGCATGCCTAGAAGAGGAATGGTCACACCGCGGGAGATCAGCACCGATGCGCGGTATAACGATCGATTGATAACCCGGATGATCAATGTCCTCATGCGGAAGGGGAAGAAGAGCATCGCCGAGAAGATCTGTTACCAGGCCCTCGATATCGTAAAGAATAAAGCCGGGGACGATCCCCTGAAGATTTTTAAGGCGGCCGTCGATAACGTTAAACCCATGTTGGAGGTAAAGTCCAGGAGAGTCGGGGGAGCGTCCTACCAGGTTCCCGTGGAAATTCGATCGACCCGGAGAATCGCGTTGGCGCTCCGTTGGATCCGACAGTACGCATCGCAGCGTTCCGGAAGGAGCATGCAGGAGAAACTCGCCGCGGAGATCCTGGATGCCGCCAACAATACGGGGGCGGCCATCAAAAAGAGAGAGGATACGCATCGAATGGCCGACGCCAACAAGGCGTTTGCCCACTACCGCTGGTAAGGCGAACGAACTCCCGGGTCCCTGAATGGAGCCGGACGCGAAGCGGTC
>CAYJTJ010000049.1:9705-13375 GCA_964372835.1 uncultured Nitrospirota bacterium | reverse complement strand
CAGCGTCCGGCGGAATCGCCAGACGCTCAAGGCGAAGATTCCGGCCCCCAAGGCGGCCAGCGGCAGGACCTGCGGCCAAAGCGTCTCGATCCCGTTCCCTTTCAGGAAAATCCCTCGAATGATGATGAGAAAGTACCGGACGGGTGAGAGGTACGAGAGGTCCTGGAAAAAAGGCGGCATGTTGGCGACCGGGAAGGCGAAGCCGGATAGGATCATCATCGGAAAGGTCAGGAAGAAGACCGTGATCTGGGCCTGGTTCTGTGTTTTCGAGATCGTCGAGACGAAGAGCCCGATGCCGAGCGTCGTCAGGATGTAGACGGCGGAGAGCGAAAACAGCAGGAGGATGCTCCCCCGGACCGGCACCCCAAACCAGAAGATCCCGGCCAGAAGAACCACCCCGATGTCGATGAAGCCGATCCCGACGAAGGGAATCAGCTTCCCGATCATCAGCTCGGTTTTCCGAAGCGGCGTCACCAGAAGCTGCTCGATCGTTCCGATCTCTTTTTCTTTGACGATCCCCAGAGCCGTCATCATGCTCGTGATCACGACGAGGATGATCGCGATGACGCCGGGGACCATATAGTTTTTGCTCAGAAGCTCCGGGTTGTACCGGATCCGGGGGCGCGAATCGATTCCGGAAGCCGGCTCGGAGGCCGTAAGCCGAACCTTCGTCGAGAAGGCTTCGCTGATCTGCCGGATATATCCGAGCCCGATTAAGGCCGAATTCGAGTCGCTGCCGTCTAGGATCGCCTGAACCGGGGCGGTTTTTTCGGCCTGGATCCGTCGCCCGAAATCGGGCGGGATCACCAGAAGAATCCGGGCCTCGCCGCGGTCGATCCTGTCGATCCCCTCCCGATAGCCCTCCACGTATTCCTTGACGACGAAATAGTCCGTCGGAGTGAAGGCCCGGACATACTCCCGGCTCCGTGCGGTCTTGTCCTGGTCCCAGACCGCGATCGCCAGCCGCTTCACGTCCAGCGTCGCCCCATACCCTAAAAGAATCAATTGAAAGACCGGGGCGATGAACAGTATCGGGAAGAGCCTCGGGTCGCGCCGAAGCTGGAGGAACTCCTTCCAGGCCAGGATGCGGATCCGCCGGATCACGCGATCCTCCCCCGAAATCGCCGGATGCTGATCGAGATCACGACGAGACCGAAGCCCGTCAGGGCGGCCGTATGCGCCCAGACCGCACCGGGACCGACGCCTTTTAGGAGGATTGCCCGCAGAATCACGAGGAAGTGGGTTGTCGGAATCAGCTGGCTGACCGCCTGAAGGGGGACCGGCATGCTCTCGACCGGAAAGATGAAGCCGGACAGTATGAAGGTCGGGAGGAGCGTCGTGAGGAGACTGATGAAGTAGGCGACCGAACGGGTTTTCGCGAGGGTCGAGATCAGAAGCCCCATGCCGAGCGTCGCGACCAGAAAAACCACGGTCTGGCCGAAGAGGTGAACCGTGCTGCCGCGGTACGGAACGCCCAAGATCGCGACGCTCGCGATCAGGATCAGAACGATCACGCCGAAGCTGATCGCTCCGTAGGGCAGCATCTTTCCGAGAATCAGCTCGGCCGGCCGGACCGGCGTGACGGAAAGCCGCTCCAGGTTTCCCAGCTCCCGCTCCCGGACGATCGCCATCGCCGGAAGCGCGACCCCGATGATCATGATCAGCATCCCGATCACGCCCGGCGTGATGAAGACGGTGCTTTCCATGTCGGGGTTGAACCAGATCCGGCTCGCCAGCCGCACCTCCGCCGGCGTTTCGCGACCGCGCGGCGGATCGCGCCGGAAATCCCGCAGGATCGGCTCCACATAGCCGGCTGCGACGCTGGCCGTGTTGTTGTCCGCCCCGTCGATCAGGACCTGGACGCTCGGGCGGCGGCCGGCTTGGAAATCGGCCTCGAAGCGGCGCGGGATCTCAAGGAAAAGGCGCGCCGTTCCGCGCGAGAGGATTTCGTCCCCGCGCCCGCAGGCGTCGGCCTCCACGAGACGAAAGTAGCCGGAGGCGAAGAAGGCCCGCGCCAATTCGCGGGAGCCGGCCGTGCGGTCGCGGTCGCAGAGGGCGACCGGAATCTCGCGAATGTCCAATGTGATGGCGTACCCGAAAATGATCAGGAGGAGGATCGGCATAAGGACGGCCAGGGCCAGCGTCCTCGGATCGCGCCGGATCTCGATGAACTCTTTCCAAGCCACCGCCCGGAGCCGCTGAATGCGCATTTACTTTCCCTCGTGAGGGGTCAGGCGTGAGAGCGTGAGGGGGAGTCTGGACGAATCATCCCTTTTTCCCCTCACGCCTTACCCCTTCCCCCTTCCGCCCCTGACTCTCGCGATATCGCCACAAAAACATCCTCGATCGAGGGCGGGATCCGCTCCAGCCGCTCGACCGCAAATCCCTCAACCTCCAGCGCCTCCCGAAGCCGCGGGATGGCCTCACTCGCACGGGGCACCGCCACGTGAATCTCTTCGCCGTAAATATTCAGATCGATCACCCCGGGCAGATCCCGAATCCGCCGGAAGGCCTCGTTAAGACGCTCCGTCCGAATCGCGACGATCTCGTGCGCGTCGAACCGGCTGCGGATCCGCTGGGGAGTGTCCATCGCGGCCATCTTCCCCTTCCAGATGAAGCCGATCCGGTGGCAGCGCTCGGCCTCCTCCATATAATGGGTCGTCACGAAGAGCGTCTTCCCCCGGTCGGCCAGCTCGTAGAACGCGTCCCACAACCGTCTCCGGGAGACCGGATCGATCCCGGCCGTCGGCTCGTCCAGGAAAATCACATCGGGGTCATGCGCCAGCGCGCAGGCCAAGGCGAGCCGCTGACGCCACCCTCCCGAGAGATGGGCCGCCAAAGTGGTCCGGTAGGCCGCCAACGCCAGCGATTCGATCACCTCATCGGTCTTGCGCCGGACCGCCCCGGCCGGAAGGTAGAGGCTGGAATAAAAAAGGACGTTTTCCTCGACGGTCAGATCCGAGTAGAGCCCGAAAGCCTGGGACATATAGCCGATCCGGGGCTTCACCCGCTCGGTCTCCCGCCGGACATCCAGGCCCAGGATCCGGGCGGATCCCGACGTGGGATCGAGGATCCCGCAGAGCATCCGGATCATCGTCGATTTGCCGGCCCCGTTGGGACCGAGAAGCCCGAACACCTCCCCTTTCCTGATCTGTAGGCTCACGCCGTCCACCGCCGCGACCGTTCCGAAATGTTTCACCAGCCGGTCGGACACGATCGCGTCCGTTCCCGTTCCGCTCATTGCGCCTCCTCGCCCTTCTCCAGCTCGACGTCCGCGGGCATACCGGGTTTGAGTCCGCCCGTCGGATCGGCCACGGCCACCTTGACGGCGAAGACCAGCTTGACCCGCTCTTCCTTCGTCTGGATCGTCTTGGGCGTGAACTCGGCTTTATCCGAGATCTGAATCACTTTTCCGGCAAAGCGCTTTCCCGGATGGCTGTCGACCGAAATCCGGGCGGGCTGGCCCAGCCGCACACGGCCCAGATCCGTTTCCTTCACGTAAATCATCACCCAGAGGTTCGCGAGATCCCCCAGCGTCAGAATCGGACCCCCGACCGTGGCCAGCTCGCCGGGCTCGCGGTGGCGCAAAAGAATCGTCGCGGAAAGGGGCGAGACGAGAATCGCCTGATCCCGCTGGGCAAGGGCCAGATCTCGCCCCGCCTCGGCCCGC
>CAYJTJ010000049.1:0-9605 GCA_964372835.1 uncultured Nitrospirota bacterium | reverse complement strand
TCGGTCGCCTCGATCGTCCCGCTCGCCGTAATCCGGCCGCCGCCCGCGGCCCCGTTCCAGTACCGGATCCAGGCCATCGAGAGAACCAGGACGACGACGGCCGAGGCGACGGCCATCCGTGTTGTTTTTTTCACGGCGACTCATCCTCCCCGGGACCGGCCGGCCGGCCCATCGCCCGATTCAGCCGGGCCATGGCCGCGAAAAAGTCATAGACCGCGTTCGTGTGATTGGCCCGGGCCGAAACCAGGAGGCTCTCGGCATCGAGAACCTCGGTATTCGTCGTCACCCCGGCCGCAAATCGCTCGCGCGTGATCCGGTAATTCTCCTCGGCCTGTTCGACCGCCGTCCGGGCCACGGCGATCTTCCCCTTCGCCTCCAGCGAGCGCAGGTGTTGCTCCCGAACCTCAAGCGCGATCCCATCCTCGATGGCCAGCCGGTCCAGCTCGCTCCGTCGGATCAGGACTCCCGCCCGCTCGACCTCGTGCCGTGTTTTTCCCCATTCCCAGAAGGTCCAACGGAGAATTCCCAACACCTCCCAGTTTTCCGGAAGCACCGCCGCCGTTTCTTTGGCGAGGTCGTAATGCGCAACGGCGCTGAGTTTGGGCAGGAATTCGCTGCGGGCGAGGTGTTGCCGCAGCCGCATCGATTCGGTCCGGGTCCGGGCCGACGCAAGCTCGGTGCGGTGTTCGCGCGCCCCCCGGAGCGCTTCTTCAAAGGCCGGGACCTCGGGGGCCGCCTCCTCCGCGAGCGGCGCGACGGCGAGCGGCGTCGCCAGATCCTGCCGGAGAAGATGATTCATGGCCATGACGGCCAGGTCGGCGTTGTTCCGCGCCGTCAAGAGCCGCTGCTCGGCCTCGGCCAGACTGACCGTGGTCTTTAGGACCTCATTGAACGGAACGCTCCCGGCCTCGTACGAGGCCTTCACGACCCGGAGATGCTCGGCCAGATCCGCCACCTGTTGCTGGGCCACCAACCGGAGTCGGTCGGTTTTAAGAATGTCCCAGTAGGCCAGCTCCACGTCAAGGAGAAGGTCCCGCACGGTCTGTTCGTGCCCGAGCTCGGCCAGCCGCCGGCCCCGCTCGGCATCCTCGTAACGGTAGCGAATCGCCCCGCCCATGAAGAGGGGCTGCTCCAGTGAAAATCGGAGTTGATAGTTCGTACGATCCCCCGTTTCGATTTCGGTATCCACGGGCGGAAGAAGCGGAGAGGGGGCAAAGCCGCCGGCCGGGATCTGTATCCTCTGGATCTCTCCGAGGCGGCTTAATCGGGCCTCGGCCGAGAGCTTCGGGAAAAACTCGGCATAGCGCGCCCGCACATCCAGATCCGCCCCCTTGAGCTCGGTCTCGGATGACCGCAAGCCCAGATTCCGTTCCAGCGCGGCGCGCTTCAGGTCGATAAGGGAAAGCGGCGCCGAATCGTGACCGGCCGGGGATTGGGCCCAGCCGCCCGACGCGGCGGTCAGTAGAACCGTCGCCGCGAGCCAAATCCCGCGAAAATGCCCGGGCCGGGCCGGCCGGTCTGTGCACTGCCCGATCATGGAATCACCACCGGATCGTTCGGTTTGAGCCCCTCCAGAACCTCCGCGTCCCAACGATCCCCCACCCCCAGAACGATCCGCCGGATCTCCGAACCGCCGTCCGATAGAACCTGGACGTAATCACCCCGCTCGTCCCGCCGGATCGCGCGCCGGGGAATAATCAGGACGCGGTCGCGCCGGGCCAGCTCGATCATCACGTCGACGGTCATTCCCAGTTTGAAATCGGCCGGATCCTCAAGATCGATCTTTGCCTCCAGAACCTTCGTGTCCATGATGCGGGAGGGGTCCTCCGGCTTAATGCCTCGCTTCCCGACGCGCTCGCCGATCTCGGACACCCGCCCGGTGAAGATGCGGCCCGGGAAGGCGTCGGACGTGATCTGGGCCAAAAGCCCGACCGCGAGCGACCCGACGTCCTCCTCATCGACCTCGGCCCGGACGCGCAGCTTTGAGACGTCCGCAATCGTCACGATCGGCACGCCCGCCACGACCGATTCCCCTTCCTCCCGGTGCTTTTCGATCACCCGGCCCGGGATGGGCGTCGCGATGACCGTATCACTGAGAAGGGCCTGGGCCTGATCCCGCCGTGCGCGGGCCAGGTCGAGCGCGATCTCGGCCTCGTCGATCTCCGCCTTGGAGATCGCCCGGGAGAGGTACAGCTGCCGGCGCCGCTCCAGTTTCAGCTCGGCGTCTCTCACCTCGGCCCGGGCGAGCGAAAGATGCGCGCGCGCGTATTCATCCTCGAGGATCACGACCGCCCGGTTTTTCGTCACGGCGGCGCCTTCCCCAACCGCGATCGTCCGGATCCGTCCGTCCAGCTTGCTCGCCAGATCCACCGTTGTCCGGGCCTCGATCTTGCCCTGGGCCGCGATCCGGTCGAGGATCCGGCCATAGGTCACGGTCACGGTCTTCACCGGGGAGGACGGGGTTTTGAGAAACCAAACCCCTCCCATCGTCAAAACGAGGGCCAGGAGTATCATGAGGGACCATTTCGAACGCTTCATGACCGGAACATCCCGTCTTCTAAATAATGGACACGATCCACCAGGTCGATCATCCGTGTATCGTGCGTCACGACGACGACCGACCGTTCTTCGCGAATGACCAGGTCCCGGAGAAGCTCGATGATCCGGCGGCCGGTTCGCGAATCGAGATTGCCGGTCGGCTCATCCGCCAGAACGATCGGCGGCCGGTTGACCAGCGCCCGCGCGATCGAGACGCGTTGCTTCTGCCCGCCGGACAAGTCCCGGGGAAGAAAATCGGCCCGGTCCGTCAGATCCACCGCCTCCAACATCGCACGGGATCGGTCCCGCGCCACCCGGCCCTTGATCCCCCGGAGATTGAGCGCCACCTCGACGTTCTCGGCCGCCGTCAGTGCCGAGAAAAGATTGAAGGTCTGGAAGACAAACCCGATCGACTCCAACCGGACGCGGGGCAACGTCTCCTCATTCCATTCAATCGGCCGGCCCTGGATCGCGACCGCCCCCTCCGTCGGGCGAAGGATGCAGCCCAGCATCGAAAGCAGCGTCGTCTTCCCGCTGCCCGACGGGCCGACGATCGCGACGGTCTCTCCCGGCCGGACCCCAAGCGACACGTTTCGGACCGCTTCGACCGGGACCGTCCCTTCCTGATAAACCTTCTTCAGGCCGGACGCTTCTAGGAGGAACGGCTTCATGCCCTAAACACCATGACGGGATCCAACTTACGGACCTTCCGAATTGAAATCACGGACGCGAGTAGGCACATGAGCAGCGTCAGCGCGGCCACGAGTCCGGTCAGCGGCGGCGTGAGGACCATCGCGATTCCCAGGGCGTCGTACCCCCGCTTGATGATGAGCACGAAGATCCAGCCGATCCCGAAGCCCAGCGCACCGTTTAATGCGGCCTGCTCCAGGATGATCTTCGTGATCGTCCAGTGGGTCGCCCCGATCGCTTTCAGCGTCCCGAACTCGCGGATATGCTCCACGGTGGAGGAGTAGATCGTCTGGCTCACAACGACCATCCCGATCACGAACCCGACGAAGGCCGTCAGGAGGAATCCCATTCCCATCCCGGTCGCGACGGTCCAGTATCGGCGGGTCTTGGCCGAAAGTCCGGACTGGGTGTAGACATCCACATCCCGGACGTGTTCCCGGATCCGCCCGGCCACCGTCTCGGCCTTCTCCCCCGGTTCGACCCGGACCAGCACAAAGACCGGCTCGCGGAAATAAGGATTGAAAATCGCGGCGGTATCGTAGGAGGTGATGACGTAGGGGGCGGTCGTGATCGACTTGAGCCCCCGTGTCAGGCCGACGATCTTGACGCGGGAATCGTTGATCTCACGGACATCGCCCACTTTGAGCCGGCCGAGCCGTTTGACCGAGGACTGATCCACGAAGATGTAATCCCCGCCGAGAATATCGGCCGGGCGTCCTTCCGCCAGCCGCCAGGGAAAGCCGATCCATCCCCGCGGTTCGACCCCGATGATCTCGACCTGCTCGGTCCCCCCGCTCTGGAGCTTCATCACCCCCCAGGAATGAATCATCCGTTCTACGCGGCCGACGCCCTTCACCTCGCGGATCTGATCCACCCTGCGCTCGGAGATCGGCCAGGCGAAATTGAAGTTCTGGAGATTCTTGGAGGTGACCCAGATGTCGGCCGGAACCGACTCGACGATGAACGCCGCGTCCTGCATGAAGCCGAGATAAACTCCGGTGGTGCTGAAGATCAGGACGACCGAAAACGTGATCCCGATCACGGTGATCGCAAACCGGGTCCGGTCGTGAAATAGATTCTTGCGCGCGATGGAAGGCATAAATCACGCGCGCGCCAAAAAGCCCGTTGCAAACAGTCTCATCAAGGTTTCCTTGGCCTCATCCAGGCTGTAGGGGGTTTCGTCCCCAAAGAATTCCGGGTGCGTGTGGCGCAACAGCCATCCCAACAGGATGTTCTCGACCGCCCCGAAGAGGAGACCCCGGGCCACCTTGGGGTTAATGTCGTTCCGGATCACCCCTTGGTCCATCCCCTCTTTCAGTATTCCCTCGATCAGGTCCAGAAACTCCAAGATGACCGACATCGGCTGGGAGGAAAAGCATTTCCCGCTCTGTCGGAGCTCCACGAGGAAGACCTCGGCGAGATTGGGATCCGCCTTGAACAGATCAAGGACGGTAGAGAGCACGGTAGAAAGCTTTTCGATAGGATTTTGGCCGGGAATGAAGGCCTTTCTTAAGGCCCCGATCAATTCCCGCCAGGTCTCTTCGAAAATGGTCAGTATGAGGTCATCTTTGCTCTTGAAATAGTTGTAAATCGTGCCTTCGGCGACGTGCGCCTCCTTGGCGATCTGGGCCGTTCGCGCACGTGAAAAGCCGTGGCGTGCGAAGACTTTCACGGCGGCACTTAATATAATGAGTTTTTTGTCGGAGGGTGGCTGGGACATTGTCGGAAATTTTAATGAGTGACCGCTCACTCATTATACTACTCCCGCATGCCGAGGGCTGTCAATCCCTTAAATCTGATTATCCCGGTACAGATCCAGCCGTTTGTCTTTATATAAACGGAGGCGGTACATGAACGGGATCATACGGTCGATCACGATCGATCGGAACCGCAGGTCATACACCGTTAGGTCAACCTCCTCACCCCCTGGAGGCTCCTGGGCCCGACTCCTCGTTAGGTTCCAGACCGGGGCTCTGAAGAACCACTCTATTTTACGGGCAAGGGGCATCTTCCGGGCTCGCTCGACCGACGGGCTGGAGAGTTCCGTCCGAACAGACTCGACGAACTCCAATCGTCCCTCAAGCGGGAAAATCCGGTAGACGCGGTAAATCTCACCCCCCCGCGTCACCCCCTTCCAGCGGTGAGGGCCCAGCGGTTCGGGAAAGACGTAGCTGAAATCCGGCCGAAGACCGAGACGCTCCGACTCGGCCGTGAGGGCCCGCTCGGCCAGCATGCGGCTGGCGCCGCAGAACAGGACATAAGCTGCAACGCCGGCGACTGCAACCCGGGAAAGCATCACAAGATGCGGACGGATCCTGCGGGAAATTGAAAGCAACAGCGGTACGGCCAGAAGCCCGGTCAGCGTCAGATCAATGATAAAAACGGTCGCCAATTCCGGCCGCCAGTCCGAAAGCGGCCAGAGCAGCACCACGCCGAAGGAATTGACGAGATCAAAGAAAAGATGGAGGCCCGCTCCGAGCATCGTGAGGCCGAAAAGGGTTCGAATCCGGTGATGAGGATAGAACCGATGGAGCAGAAGGGCCAGTGCCAGGGCCGAGAACGGGAGGAGGATCAGCGAATGGCCGAATGTCCGGCGCATCAAGATCGCCGTCGGATCTCCCGTCAGATGGACGAGCGCGTCGATATCGGGGAGATTGGAAGCCAGGGCCAGAATCGGCACGGCCTCCGGACCGACCCGGCGCCGAAAGAACGCGTTCGCCACCCCCAGGCCGACCAGCGTATGCGTCACGGGATCCACGCCGGGATTGTATCATTCCTCCAAAAAGGCCTCAAGGAGACGGCCGTGGATCGCCTGCCGCGGAAAATACCATTTAATCCCTTATTGACGTCGGGCACTTGGCATAGGTATATTATTCCATTGCCATCAGGCCCCCCGGATGCGCGACGGGGGGCTTTTGGTTATTGGACGCGGATTTCATCCCCCGAAATCAAACTCGAGGATCGCGATAAATGATTATCGGAGTGCCCAAAGAGACCTTTCCCGGTGAACGGCGCGTCGCGCTTGTCCCGGCCGTCATCCCCTCGCTGACGAAGGCTAAGCTTGAGGTCCGGATCGAGGCCGGCGCGGGGGTTGCGGCCGGTTTTACCGACGCCGCCTACGAGGAAAAAGGCGCCCGGGTCGTGTCGCAGAGAACCGAGCTGTTCGGATCGGCCGATCTGATTCTTGTTGTCCGCGGCCCGGGGGTGAATGCCCAAACCGGCCGGGCCGACCTCGATCGGATCCGGCGGGAACAGGCGGTCATCGGCCTGCTGGATCCGCTGGGTGCCCCCAAGGCCGTGGCCGAGCTCGCACAGCGGGGAGCAACCGCTTTTGCGCTTGAGCTTCTGCCGCGGACCACACGCGCCCAGTCGATGGACGCGCTCTCGTCGATGGCGACGTTGGCCGGATACAAGTCGGTTCTTCTCGCGGCCGAAGCGCTTCCCCGGATCTTCCCGATGCTCATGACGGCGGCCGGTACCGTCTCGCCGGCTCATGTGTTCGTGATCGGGGCGGGTGTGGCCGGCCTTCAGGCGATCGCGACCGCCCGGCGGATGGGCGCGGTCGTACAGGCCTACGACGTCCGGCCCGCCGTCAAGGAGCAGGTTTTAAGCGTCGGGGCGAAATTCGTGGAGCTTCCCATCGACGCGACCAAGGCCGAGGGCGAGGGAGGCTATGCCAAGGCGATGGACGAGGCTTTTTATCGGCGCCAGCGGGAGATGATGACCCGGGTCGTGGCCGAAAGCCACGTCGTAATCACGACCGCGGCCGTCCCGGGAAAGAAGGCGCCTATACTGATCACGGCCCCGATGGTCTCGGGAATGGCGCCCGGCTCGGTCATCGTGGACCTGGCGGCCGAACGGGGCGGGAACTGCGAGCTGACCCAGCCCGGGAAAACGGTCGTCGAGCACGGCGTGACGATCCTGGGACCGCTCGATCTCCCCTCCACGGTGCCGTATCACGCCAGCCAGATGTACGCCAAGAACATCAGCGTGTTGCTCCTCCACCTGGTCAAGGAGGGCCGACTCCAGGTCGATCTGGAAGACGAGATCACACGAAGCACGCTCGTCTCCCGTGGGGGAGAGGTGGTCCACCCCCAGATTCGAACCCTCTTGGGTATGCCGTCCCCCGGCGCCACAGAAAGAAAGGAATCCTGATGGATCTATTCATCACGTCGTTTACCATATTCGTCCTCGCGATCTTTGTGGGCTTTGAAGTGATCACGAAGGTGCCCCCGCTGCTTCACACTCCCTTGATGTCCGGCTCCAACGCCATCTCGGGAATCACGATCATCGGGGCGATGCTTTCGGTCGCGACGCCCAGCCGGTTCTCAACGATCCTGGGCTTCATCGCGATCGTCTTTGCCATGATCAACGTCGTCGGAGGGTTCCTCGTAACCCACCGGATGCTCGGCATGTTCAAGCGAAAGGAGTAGTCCTTGTCCGGCGCGCTCATCGATGTAGCCTATCTCGTCGCGGCCGTTCTTTTTATTTTCGGCATGATCTACCTTGCCCATCCTCGAACGGCGGTGCGGGGAAATAAACTGGGGGCGCTCGGGATGCTGATCGCGATCGTCGCGACCCTGGCGGACCGGAACCTCATCGCCTCGGGAACGGCCGGATTCGCGGTTATCGCGGCCGGGCTGGCCGTGGGGGCCGGCATCGGCGCGGTTCTCGCCCTGAAGGTGAAGATGACCGCGATGCCCGAGATGGTCGCGCTCTTAAACGGATTCGGAGGCGGCGCCTCTCTTCTCGTGGCCGGAGCGGTTCTTCACGATACGCCGGACCCCACGCTTCAGATCCTGATCGCGACCGTGGTCACCGGGATCATCGGGTCGGTCACGTTTTGGGGAAGCCTCGTCGCCTTCACAAAGCTACAGGATCTTCTCTCGGACCAGGCCAGCCGGTTCGCGGGGCAAAAAGCCGCCGCCGGCGTCTTCGGCGTGATCTCGCTGGCGCTCGGCTTCTGGGTCGTCTATGAACCGGCGTCGCCGTATGCCTACTGGGTCCTGGTCGGGGTATCGTCCGTACTGGGTCTTTTGTTGGTCATGCCGATCGGCGGAGCCGACATGCCGGTCGCGATTGCGCTGCTCAACTCCTATTCGGGCCTGGCGGCCGCCGCCACCGGGTTCGTCTTAAACAACAACGGCCTGATCATCACGGGATCGCTCGTCGGGGCGTCCGGGATCATCCTGTCCCAGATCATGTGCAAGGCGATGAACCGGTCGCTGGCAAACGTCCTGTTTGGCGGCGTGGGCGGCGTGCCTGCGGACGCTCCCAGCGCGGATCAGGTCTACGGGGGCAAGGTCAAATCGGCGACGGCCGAGGAGATCGCGATGCTGTTCGATGCCGCCCGCCGCGTCGTGATCGTTCCGGGCTACGGGATGGCCGTCTCCCAGGCCCAGCACGCCGTCCGGGATCTGGCGAATCTCCTGGAGGATCGGGGAATTCAGGTGGAGTATGCGATCCATCCGGTGGCCGGGCGGATGCCTGGACACATGAACGTGCTTTTGGCCGAGGCCGACATTCCCTACGATAAGCTCAAGGAGATGGACGAGGTCAACCCGACATTTCCCCAGACCGACGTGGCGATCGTGATCGGCGCGAACGATGTCGTCAACCCGGTCGCCCGAACCGACCCCAAGAGCCCCATCGCGGGCATGCCGATTCTGGACGTGGACAAGGCCCGAACGGTCGTGATCATCAAGCGGAGCTTGAGCCCCGGTTTCGCCGGCATCCCCAACCCGCTCTTCGCGGCCGACAACGCACTGATGTTCTTCAACGACGGCAAGAAGGCGGTCCTCGAGCTGATAAGCGCCATCAAGGCGGGCTGACGGCAAACCCGCCCCGACCCGCTCTCGGAATCACCGCCCCCCTCTGCCGGGTCAGCCATGCCAAAGCGCATCCCGACCGACCTCCTCCTTCAGGCCTACCGGGAGGGAATTTTTCCGATGGCCGACCGGGAGGGCGAGATCCGGTGGTACTCGCCCGACCCGCGGACGATCATTCCGCTTGATCGGTTCCACCGCCCCCGGCGTTTGTCTCGCACGATCCGCCAGGGGAAGTTTGAGGTCCGGATCGACCGGGACTTCGAGGGGGTGATGCGGGGCTGCGCGGCACGCCCGGAGACCTGGATCAGCGAGTGGATCATTTTGGCCTACACCGCCCTATTCCGGTCGGGATCGGCCCATTCGGTCGAGGCCTATTATGACGGGCGCTTGGCGGGCGGGCTGTACGGCGTGAGCCTGGGCGGGGCGTTCATGGCCGAGTCGATGTTCACGATTAAGAGGGACGCCTCGAAAGTCTGTCTGGATGTTCTGGTGGATCGGCTGAAGGAACGGGGATTCGTTCTTTTGGACGTCCAGTTTCTCACGCCCCAC
>CAYJTJ010000048.1:0-13436 GCA_964372835.1 uncultured Nitrospirota bacterium | reverse complement strand
CCATGCTTCTGGCGATTGATATCGGAAACACAAATATTGTACTGGGTGTTTTTAAAGGTAACCGCCTGAGGGGAGACTGGCGGATCGCGACGAATCCGGGAAAAACCGCCGATGAATACGGGATACTGATCTCGGATCTTTTCGGGGCCAAACGGATTCGGCCGGACCAAATTGATGGGATGATCCTGTCCAATGTCGTCCCGCCCCTCTCGCCCATTTTCATCGAAATGGCCCATCGGTACTTCGGCTCCGGGCCCCTCATGGTCGACGGCGCAATGGACACCGGCCTGGTCAATCGGTATGAGCCCCCGAGGGACGTGGGGGCCGATCGGATCGTAAACGCCGTGGCGGCTTTCGAGCGGTACGGGGGTCCGGTGATCATTGTCGATTTCGGAACCGCGACGACCTTCTGCGCCATCACAAAAAAGGGGGAGTACTTGGGCGGCGCGATCACGCCCGGGATCACGATCTCGGCCGAGGCGCTTTTCCAACGGGCATCGAAGCTCCCGAAGGTCGAACTGATTAAACCGAGATCCGTGATCGGCCGCGACACCATCAGCAGTCTTCAGGCCGGGATGGTGTACGGTTACGCCGGCCTGGTAGATGCCATGGTTATTCGAATGAAACGGGAGCTGGGGCCGAAGGCGAAGGTAATTGCGACCGGGGGCCAGGCCCGTCTGATCCTCTCCGAAACAAAAACAATCGATGAGGTCCGCGCCTATCTTACGCTGGAGGGGCTCCAGATCCTCTATGAAAGAAACAAGAAATAGCCCGAGGGATAATTCCATCATTGACAAAAGCCCGGGTTCTTGATAATCTATTAGCACTCATACCTTTTGAGTGCTAAACGGTGGTCCGATGGATTTGACAGAAAGAAATCGAAATATATTAAAAGCGGTCGTAATGTCCTACATTGAGATGGCCTTCCCGGTGGCGTCCCAGACCGTGACAAAGAACTTTTCCTTCGGTCTTTCCCCCGCCACCATACGGAACATCATGGGCGAATTGGATGAGATGGGATACCTCACACAGCCGCATACCTCGGCCGGACGCATTCCTACAGCCAAGGCCTACCATATCTACATCGAGGACCTTAAGGAGGGGGATCTTCCGACACTGTTTGAGGAGGACTTTTTGGAAGAGCATTACCTCCGTGCGGACTGGGAAGATCTTCCAACACTGATGAAGGAAACGACGCGGATGCTCTCTCTAATCTCCCATTACGCCGGCGTGGTCACGCCCCCTCAGGTTTCGAAGACCCGGCTGGACCGATTCGAGTTTATCTTGATTAGAAAATCAGTGGTCCTGGCGGTCTTGGTCTCGCGGGACGGCGTGATGAAGCACCGGATGATCGAGGCGGACGCCTCCCTCACACCTTCGGACCTGAGCCGGATCGGCCACTACCTCAACGAGCGGTTTTCCGGCCGGACCCTCGAGGAAGTCAGAAACCAGCTCGAGCTGGAGCTCAACGCGGAAAGGGAAGAGATCAACCGGCTGATGAAAACGGCCCACCTCCTGGGTCGGCGGGCCCTGGCGGCCGGGTCTCGAGAGGACCTCTACGTCGAGGGAGCCTCAAACGTTCTGGATCTCCCGGACTTTTCGAATGCCGAGAAAATGAAGGAGCTTTATCGAACGTTTGAAGAAAAAGCGGCGATTCTCGAACTCCTGAACAACTGTATTGGAACGGAAGGCGTTCAGATCCTCATCGGGTCCGAACTGGACCGCCTCGGGATCCAGGACTGCAGCCTGGTGGTGTCCCGCTACCGGGGGGAATCCGGGGCGATGGGGTCGCTGGGCGTGCTCGGGCCGGCCCGTATGGAGTACGCGCGGGTGATTCCGCTCGTGGATCAGGCGGCCAAACTCCTGGGCCGCCTTCTGGACCGATACGAGTCCGAAGGGGAACTCGACCGTGGATGATCCCAACCGCGAGGCGCAGTTCGATGCCGAGACTTCGCCCCCAACGGAGGCCGCCGAGGGGGACGGCCATCGGGTCGAGGCCCCCGAACCGGAAACGCCCTTCCCCGACGAGGTGACCGCGATGAAGGTCGCGCTCGAAGGGAAGGAGAAAGAACTCAAGGCCTCGCAGGAAAAGGTTCTCCGGGCCTATGCCGAGATGGACAACTATAAAAAACGGGTCGCCCGGGACCTCGGAGAACATCTCCGATACGCCAACGAATCCGTCTTAAGAGAACTCCTTCCGGTGCTGGACAATCTGGAGCGGGCGATCGGACATATGAAGGGCTCGCCGGAGCTGGCCCGGTGGATCGATGGCGTCGAGTTGACATACCGCCAGTGTCTCGAGGTCCTCAAGAAATTCGGGGTTTCTCCGATCCCGTGCGTCGGGGAACCGTTTGATCCAGGCCATCACCAAGCCGTCACCTATCTGGACACTCTGGAGCACCCTGAGAATCATGTGGCGGAGGAGCTGCAGAGGGGCTATCTTTTTCACGACCGGGTTCTCCGCCCCTCCATGGTGGCCGTGGCCCGCCGCCCGTCCCAGGCCCGGGAGGAAAGGGAGGAAAGGGAGGAAGCCGGGCCGGAGGACCCGTCGTAAACGTCATGAATCGTCGTTATCTTATCGGGAATTAGCGAGGAGGTTACGCCATGGGCAAGGTTATTGGAATCGATCTGGGGACCACATTTTCGTGTGTGGCCGTCCTTTCGGGAGGAGACCCGGTCGTCATCCCGAACGCCGAGGGGAGCCGGATTACCCCTTCGGTGGTGGGCTTTACGGACAAGGGCGAGCAGCTCGTGGGGCAGGTCGCGCGTCGACAGGCCGTCACGAATCCGGAGAACACGATCTTCTCGATCAAGCGGTTGATCGGCCGGAAATTTAATTCACCCGAAGTTCAGGCGGCCATGAAGCGTCTTCCCTACAAGATCGTCGAGGCCTCGAATGGAGACGCCCACGTGGAGGTGCGGGGCAAGACGTTCAGCCCGGCCGAAATCTCGGCCATGATCCTCCAGAAGATGAGGCGAACGGCGGAGGACTACCTGGGTGAACCGGTCACCGATGCGGTCGTTACGGTGCCGGCCTATTTTGACGATAGCCAGCGGCAGGCCACCAAGGACGCCGGTACGGTCGCCGGGCTGAACGTGCTCCGTATCATCAACGAGCCCACCGCCGCTTCTTTGGCCTACGGGCTCGAGAGGAAAAAGGATGAGCGGATTGCGGTTTACGACCTCGGAGGCGGGACGTTTGACATCTCCATCCTTGAGATGGGAGAGGGCGTCTTCGAAGTGAAGGCGACCAACGGCGACACCTATCTGGGCGGCGACGATTTCGACCTCCGGATCATGGACTGGCTGATCCAAGAGTTTAACCGGGATCAGGGGATCGACCTTCGAAAGGACAAGATGGCTCTTCAGCGTCTGAAAGAGGCGGCCGAGAAGGCCAAGATCGAGCTGTCCTCGGCGCAGGACACCGAGATTAACCTCCCCTTCATCACGGCCGATGCGGGCGGCCCCAAGCACCTGGTCGTGAAACTGACCCGATCGCGGCTGGAGCAACTGGTGGACCCCCTGATCCAGAAGACGATCGAGCCCTGCCGCAAGGCGATGTCGGATGCCGGACTGACCAACAGTGACATTAACCAGATTGTGCTGGTCGGCGGCATGACCCGCATGCCGAAGATCCAGCAGGTCGTTCAAGGCTTTTATGCAAAGGAACCTCACAAAGGGGTCAATCCGGATGAAGTGGTCGCGATCGGGGCCGCGATCCAGGGAGCCGTCCTCAAAGGCGACGTGAAGGACGTCCTTCTCCTGGACGTGACGCCGCTTTCCCTGGGGATCGAAACCCTGGGAGGCGTCTTCACCCGGCTGATCGAGCGCAACACCACCATTCCGACGCGCAAGAGCCAGGTTTTCTCGACGGCCTCCGACAGCCAAACGGCCGTCAGCATCCATGTCCTTCAAGGCGAACGGGAGATGGCGGGCGACAACAAGACGCTCGGCCGGTTCGATCTCGTCGGCATACCCCCGGCCCCCCGGGGCGTTCCCCAGATCGAGGTGGGCTTCGACATCGACGCAAACGGGATCGTGCACGTATCCGCCAAAGACATGGCCACGGGAAAGGAGCAGTCCATTCGGATCACCGCCTCCAGCGGCCTTTCCAAAGAGGAGATCGATCGGATGGTGAAAGAGGCCCAGTCCCGGGGCGAGGAAGACAAGAAGAAGCGGGAACTGGCCGAGGCTCGGAACGAGGCCGACAGCATGATCTATTCCGTGGAAAAAAATCTCAATGAACTTGGGGATAAAATTGCCTCCTCCGATCGGAACGCGATTCGCGAAAAGGTCTCGGCGTTGAAAAAGGCCCTCGAAGGGAACGAATCCTCGGCCATCCGAAACGCGCTTGCCGAGCTCACGAAGGTCTCGCACAAGATGGCCGAGGAGATGTACAAGCACACCCAGTCCCCGCCGGGCGGATCCGGCCCGCAGACGGGCGGACCCACGGGCCCAGCGGAAGGCCCGGGCAGCGGCAAGCCGGAGGAACCCACGGTGGACGCCGAGTTCGAGGAAACGAAGAAGGACGATAAGGGTGGAACCGAAAAGCGAGACTGGGGTTACTAAACCGGGACGGGCCCGCCGGTAGGATCCGGGAGGAGATCATTGGCCAAACGCGACTACTACGAACTGCTCGGCCTTGGGCGAAGCGCCTCCGAGCAGGAGCTCAAGCGGGCCTATCGACAGCTCGCGCTCAAATACCACCCGGACCGGAATCCCGGGGACAAGCGGGCCGAGGAACAGTTTAAGGAGATCAACGAGGCCTACGAGGTCTTAAGCGACCCGGACAAGCGAAAACGCTATAACGCCTTCGGCCACGCGGGGGTCGGCCCTGAGGCCGCCGCGGGCTTTGATTTCGGACGGGGCGGGTTCGGCGATATCTTCGGCGACATCTTCGAGGACTTTTTCGGCGGCCCGGCCGGCCGGGCCCGGACGAGGGTCCAACGGGGAAGCGATCTGCAGTATGACCTCAAGATCGAGTTTGAGGAGGCCGTCTTTGGGACCGAAGCCAAGATCCGCATCCCCAAGTGGGAGGTCTGCTCGGACTGTCGGGGAACCGGGGCAAAATCGGCCGCCGGTGTCCGGTCCTGTACAACCTGCAATGGATCCGGTTCCGTCCGTTTCCAACAAGGCTTCTTCGTGGTCAGCCGGACCTGCAGCCACTGCCGCGGAGAAGGCCGGATCATCTCGGAACCCTGTCCACGCTGCCGGGGTGAGAAACGGGTCCACCGGGAAAAGACTCTGACGGCCAAAATCCCGGCCGGGGTCGAGACCGGCATCCGTCTCCGCTTAAACGGCGAAGGAGAACCCGGTCTTCAAGGCGGACCTCCGGGCGACCTGTATGTGGTGCTCACCGTCAAAGACCATCCCTTCTTCCGGCGCGACGGGGATGATCTGCTCTGCGATATTCCCCTCACGATCGGCCAGGCCGCGCTGGGAGCCCGGATCGAGGTCCCCACGCTCGGCAAGGGAAAGGAATCGCTCAAAATCCCGGCCGGGACGCAGAACGGTCGGACCTTCCGCCTCAAAGGTCATGGGGTCGCCAATCTCAAGGGCCACCGTGTGGGGGATCAAGTGGTGAGCGTCCATGTCCAGATCCCGACCAAACTGACCGCCCGCCAACGTGAACTGCTCGAGGAATTTTCCAAACTCAGCGGCGACTCCGTCCCGAGCAGCGAGGGACTGTTCGAGAGGGTCAAGAATATCTTCTGAACGAGACCGGATGCCCCTCTTTTTTATTCAGTCCCGGTCCATTCGGGACAATGAGATCGCCCTCTCCGGCGATCTGGCCCACCACCTGCGGGACGTCCTGCGCTATCCACCCGGGAAGATCATCGATCTCGTGGATGAAAATAAAATCCGCTACCGGGCCTCGCTGGCTCGCTTGGACCGGACCCAAATCCGGGCCCGCATACTGAAAAAAGAGGAAACCCCCGCCCTGACCTCCGTCGCCATCACGCTCGCCCAGGCCCTCCTCAAGGGCAAGAAGATGGACTGGATCATTCAGAAGGCCACGGAGTTGGGCGTGACGGCCCTCGTTCCCGTCGTCACCGAACGAACCATTCCCCGCCCCCGCTCCGCCCGGGAGCCGCATCAAATTCTTCGCTGGCGTAAGGTCGCGAAAGAGGCGGCCCAACAGTGCGGCCGAGTCGAGATCCCAGCGGTGGACGCCCCGGTCAATCTGAAGGATTGGATAACGACGCCGCCCCCGGGGGCCGTCAAACTCGTCCTATGGGAGCAAGAAGAGCGGCGATCCCCGAAGCGTCTGCTTTCTCGCTGGCCCAGGCCGGACCGGGTCTATGTCTTGGTCGGGCCCGAGGGGGGATTCGCCCCGGGCGAGATCGAGGCCGCCCGACGGGCCGGTTTTATTCCGATCTCGATGGGCACGCCGACGCTACGTTCTGAAACGGCCGCCTTGGCCGCCCTCGCGATGCTCCAGTACGAATGGGGCGATCCGTCGGAAGGCGGGGGCTAATCGTATGGAAGTCGTGACACCCGAACCTGAGAATCCCTGGCCCCTTTTCCCAAATCAGACGGTCCAGGCCTCGCCGCTGGAGGTGGGCGCCGGGCCGGGCCTTGGGGCGGGGTTCTGGCGGCGGACCCTGGCCTTCCTGATCGACTTGATTCTGTTGGAATGGATCACGCTCCTCTTCCTATGGATCGGAAGCGCCGCCGAAGACATGGCCCAGGCCCATCTATTGGGTGGGTTGCTGTCGGATCCCATCGAGGAATGGACCTCCGTTTATACGCCGCTGTCGAATCTCCTCTTCGTCATCTACTTTTCCTTCTTCACGTTCTACGGGGGCCAGACCCCCGGGAAGATGGCCCTCCGGATCCGCGTCATGGGGCTTGACAGCCGGACCATTCCCTGGCATCGCGCGGCGCTCCGGACGTTGGCCTACTATCTGGATTTCCTCACGCTTGGGTTCGGATTCCTGATGGCGGCCATTCCCCCGTCAAAGCGCGCGCTGCATGACCGACTGAGCGGGACGGTCGTGGCGAAGGTTCCGCCGAAATGAGATTTGACACCGGCCGCGCGGGGAAGCCCGTCTGGCGTTTTG
This sequence comes from uncultured Nitrospirota bacterium, assembly GCA_964372835.1. Taxonomy (GTDB): domain Bacteria; phylum Nitrospirota; class Nitrospiria; order JACQBZ01; family JACQBZ01; genus CAYJTJ01. Next base: position 6,372 of record CAYJTJ010000048.1, on the reverse strand, counting down.
CTCCTTACTGGGCCCCTTGACCGTATATCGCAAATATGCTATGTTAGTTTATGCCGACCACGCGGGTTGTGTTTTTTGCGGATCGCGACGGTTGCCCGATTCTCGATTGGCTGGATGGCCTTCCCAAAAAGATTCAAGCAAAGGCACGTGTTCGTATCGAACGCTTGGCTGAATTGGGACATGCGCTCCGTCGGCCGGAAGCGGACTACCTTCGAGACGGGATTTACGAGTTGAGATGGCGATTCCAGTCGGTAAACTATCGTATCTTATATTTCTTTCATGGGAAAGAGGTGGCCGTTTTATCAAACGGGCTAACCAAGGAGGACCGCGTTCCCTCACAGGAAATGGAGTCGGCTGTTCGCCGAAAAGTTCTGTTTGAAGCTGATCCGGCCGACTTCACGTATGCAGAGGAGTAAACCATGAAAAGCAAAACTACCGATGCGGTAGAAATTCTTAAGCGGCGGGCGCTGAAAGACTCAAAACTGCAGGAGCCCTACGAGGAAGAAAAAATCAATTATCAGTCGGCGCTGGCGATCCGCGAGGCCCGGGAGGCCGCGGGATTGACCCAGGCCCAGCTCGCAAAGAAGATCGGGACAACGCAGTCCGTCATTTCAAGGTTGGAGGATGCTGATTATGAGGGACACACTCTGAAGATGTTGGAACGGATCGCCGAGGCACTAAAGCAACGGATTGTGATCCATCTGGAACCTGAAACCTCCCGCCGGTAAAACCAGTTCACGCCAGAATATACTTCCCCGATTTCTTCGTCCCGATCCGCCGGACGAGGCCGGCTTCACGTATGCGATGCCCGAACTTTTGCCGGTTCCTCGAGAATGTCCAGTATCGCCTTGGCGCAGTAGACGCGGTCGCGTTTGGCCTTGCTGATCTCTGTAACGATGGACAGCTTTTCCAGTTTCTGTACTGCGCGCTGAGCCGTGGTAAATGCGACGCCCAATCGTTCCGAAGCCTTTTTGACCGTCAGGAACGGATTGGCCGCGAGCATGTCTAACAGCGCCAAGGGAAATTTAGCGGTGACCGCGGCTACAGTCACGCGCCAATTCACAAGCAAACCGTTGATCCGTTCGGCGCGGCTTAAGGCATCTTCCGATTGCCTCGCCACGCCGTTAAGGAAATAGTGCAGCCACGCCTCCCATTCGCCACGCTCGCTCACGCCCCGCAGCCGTTCATAGTAATCCCGTCGTGTGGCCTCGAAGAATGCGCTTAGATACAACAGCGGGGTAGGAAGAATGGATCGCTCGACAAGGAACAGCGTGATAAACAGGCGTCCAACACGACCGTTTCCATCCAGGAATGGGTGAATCGCCTCGAACTGATAATGTGCCATCGCTGCCTGAACTAACGGCGGAAGAGTAGACTCATGCAGAAATTTTTCCCAATCACCCAAGCAGGCCATCAACTCCGTTGGAGACGGCGGGACATAGGTTGCATTAGTCAGCGTGCATCCCGGCGGGCCGATCCAATTTTGCGAGCGACGAAATTCTCCGGGCGGGGCATGATCTCCGCGCACACCTTTCATGAGCTTTTCGTGGAGCTCGCGAATCAATCTCAAGGAAAGGGGAAGAGTTTTCAGCCGCTTTAACCCGTACTCCAAAGCGACGACATAATTGCCGACCTCCCTCAGGTCCTCAGGGCTGCGTTCAACCACTGCGCCCGCCTCGGCCGCCAACAACTCGCCCAAGGTGGCCTGCGTGCCCTCGATCCGGCTTGATAAAACAGCCTCGCGCCGCACGAATGGACGCATCAGCAAATGCGGGTTGGGCAGACGCCCCCCCTCACCTGCCAGACGACCAACAAGACGGTCGGCATCGGAAAGCGCGCGCACCAACCCCGGCTCCCAAGCCAGCCTTGGAGGCAGTGTATTGGGAATAAAAGACAGATAGCCGCCCGGGGACAGGATTTTTTTCCCGGATGATTTTACGGATTCTACCACGGGCGTCTCTGTTTTCAGCGGTGAAAATAAGGAGATACGCTATTATCGAAATAATATAATAATGAAAACAGAGAGTCAACTCTGTTTTTATTGCAGGTTTGGATCAGACACACGCTGTATGAACACAGTGAGTGCGTGACAGTTGAAAACCGGCCTTAATTCAGGTATCATGCCTTCGTCTGTTGACGGAATGGAGGAAGGCGGATGGGTTTGCTGGAGGGGCGGAAAGGGATCATCTTCGGCGTTGCCAATGAGAAAAGCATCGCCTGGGCGATCGCGAACGCCCTTCACAAGGAAGGGGCCGAACTGGCCTTCACCTTCGCCGGCGAGGCGCTTGAGAAGCGGGTCCGGCCGCTGGCCGAAAGCCTGGGCGCCAAGCTCATCCTTCACTGCGACGTCACGAAAGACGACCAGATCCAGGCCGTCTTCGAGCAGATCCGGACTCATTTCGGCCGCCTGGACATCCTGATCCATGCGGTCGCCTTCGCCAACAAGGAGGATTTGAAGGCCGACTTTCTGAGCACCTCCCGCGACGGCTTTCGGCTGGCGCAGGAGGTCAGCGCCTATTCGCTCACCGCCCTGGCCCGGCATGCGGCCCCGTTGATGGAGGGCCACCCGGGCAGCATCATCACGCTTTCCTATTACGGCGCCGAAAAGGTCGTTCCCCGGTACAATGTGATGGGGGTGGCCAAGGCGGCCCTCGAAGCGAGTGTCCGTTACCTCGCGGCCGATCTCGGCCCGAAGGGGATTCGGGTCAATGCCATCTCGGCCGGCCCGATCCGTACGTTGGCCTCGGCGGGAATATCGGGATTTCTCGAAATGCTACACCATGTCGAGGCCAAATCGCCCCTCCGGCGAAACGTCACGGCCGACGACGTCGCCCGGACGGCCCTGTATCTGGCGAGCGATCTGGCCAGCGGCGTTACGGGGGAGGTGATTTATGTCGATGGCGGTTACCACATCATGGGGATGTGATCGGGGGTGCCAATGAGCCGTTGGATGTTTTCTTTGTTCTTGATCCTGGCCGTTGCGGCGGCCGGGATGGAATCGGCCTCGGCGCAGAGCGGGGCCTTTGAACGGACCGGCGTCGTCCTATCGACGCTGAGGGGCGGGGGCTACACTTATCTGGAGGTCCAGACCTCCCGCGGCCGATACTGGGCCGCCGTCCCTGAGATGAATCTTTCGGCCGGAGACCGGGTGGACGTGGCGCCCGGCAATGAGATGAGAAACTTCTCCAGTTCCTCACTCAAGCGGTCCTTTGAATCGATCATTTTCACTTCCTCTGTTAAGGTCATCGGCAAGACCGGGTCCCCCGACAAGGAGAAGACCCCGTCCGCCCCGGCGCCGCCGGCCAAGTCCGATTCCGCCGGAAAGGGGATCCGGACCGTGGCCGAACTCTACGCCAATCGGGACTCGCTTAAAGGTCAGCAGGTGCAGGTCCGCGGCCGGGTGATCAAATTCAGCCCGGGAATCATGGGAAAGAATTTTGTGCATATTCAGGACGGGAGCGGCCAGGATGGAAACAACGACCTGACGGTTACCACGCAGGAGGCGGTGCAGGTGGGCGACCGCGTCGTCGTCTCCGGAACGCTCGGCACGGATAAGAATTTCGGGGCCGGCTACAGTTACAAGGTCATCCTGGAGGAAGCCACGCTGCAAAAGGAGTAGGTCCCACTGGAACGGCACGATGCCCTGCCGGGGCGGTTGGGCGAATCGGCCCAGCGAGCAAAGCGAGCGAGAAGGGGAGGCGACTATCGTACTCCGCAAACTCTTCGAGTTTGCTTCGCGCTACGGGTGAACCGCAGCTTGACCCGGCTGCGCCGGTGAAACAAGCGAGGATCTGGCTTGGCCAGTCCGAGCGCGGGGTCTGGGGGCATCGGAGGAGCCACGCACCGCACGGGCCCCCAGATAAAATAGTCGGCGACGCAAGCCCCTATAAATAGATGGCCGTTCGACCCCGCTACTGGTTGATGAAAACCGAACCGGAGGTGTTCTCGATCCAGGACCTCCGCGCCTGCGGCGTGACCGGCTGGGACGGCGTCCGTAACTATCAGGCCCGAAACTATCTCCGGGACGGAATGCGGGTGGGCGACCGCGTCCTCATTTACCACAGTCGGAGCCGGCCGAGCGGGATCGCCGGCATCGCCCGTGTGGTGAAGCCGGGCTACCCCGATGACACGGCGTTTGATTCCCTCGACGCTCACTACGATCCCCGAAGTCGCCCCGATCGTCCGATCTGGTATCGCGTGGACGTCCGGTTTGTGAAGGCCTTCCCCTCCCTGCTCCCCGTACAGACGCTCCGCGCAACGCCGGGCCTCAGAAAGATGATCCTCTTTCGAAACGGCCGCCTATCCGTCCAACCGGTTTCACCAAGCGAATGGGCGACTATTCTACGTCTGGCCGAAACCCGCCCTTAATCCGGGCCGCTTCGCCCTTCCGCCTGCCGATCCGATAGCTGGGAGACCAAAACCCCCGCGATGATGAGTATCCCGCCGAGGATTCCGGCCGGCCCCAGCGTCTCTCCAAGTATCACGGCCCCCAGGATCGACGCCCAGACCGGCTCGATCGTGAAGATGAGGGCGGCGCGGGTCGGCGTGGTATCCCGCTGGTACCGCGTCTGGATATATCCCGAAACCAGATTGGCGAGAATGGACAGATAGAGCAGCATTCCGATCCCCCAAAGGGTCGGATGCCAGACAGGCGTCTCAAGGAAGGGAAGGATCGCCCAAGCGAACGCGGCCGAGCCGATCATCTGCAGAAAGGTCAGGGGGAGGGGATCCTGCCTTTTCGAAATGACATCCAGCATGACCAGGTAGAGTCCGAAGACGGCCGCGCAGCCCAGCGTGAGGGCGTCGCCGATATTAAAACCGGACCCCGGCTCGGCCGCGCCCGTCGGTCTCGTCAGAAGCCACAGCCCGGCGGTGACAATTAGAATACCCCCGAGGTTCCCCCGTTTTGGCGGCCGTTTCTCGATCCCGAGCTGGAAGAAGGGCGTAAAGATCACCATGAGTCCGGTGATAAAGGCCGATTTGGAAGCCGTGGTGTCCTTCAGACCGATCGTCTGAAGCGCAAACCCGATAAAGAGGAGGCCCCCGAGGATGACGCCCGGTCCGACTTGGTCCGCCCGGATCGTAAGAATCTCTTTTGGAAAGAGGAGGAAGAGGAGAGCGCCCGCAAGCGTGAACCGAAGCGCCACGAGGAGAACGGGGGAGACCTCCGAAAGGCCCAGCTTCACCACGACGAAGGTCCCGGCCCAGAGGAAGGTGGTCCCGAAAAGAAGAAGCTCCGCCCGGCCTCGCGGATTCATCGCGGGGGCGAGTCGGGCCGCATTGATCCCGGGATCATTTTATGATACCGTGGGTTCACCATGCCCGTGAGTCGAATGATCCCGCTGGGGATGCTTCTCTTCGCCATCCTTCCCGCAAAACCCGCCGCATCCGTCGTGACCGATCGAATCATGGCCGTCGTGAACAACGAGGTTATTTCACTGAGCGACGTCCGGATCTACCGGGAGATTTTCGAAGAAGGCCGTCGCCTGGACGATGCCGCCGCGCTGGAAAAGATAATCGACGATAAGCTTCTCCTGGTCGAGGCCCGGAAGCTCGAAATCCCGGCCCCCGAACCCAAGGAAACGGCACGGGCCGCCTTAGATCTTAAGCGGCAATTCGGAAGGCCGGAGGTCTTTGAGGCCGTGAAGCAGCGTCTCTTGCTGACGGACGCGGAGATCGAACAGCAGGTCGCCCAGCGTCTTCAGATCGAAAAGCTGATTGAGCAACGGATCCTCTTTTTCGTCTTCGTTACACCCGAGGAGGTCGAGTCCGTCTATCTCGCGACCCCGGATTCGTTCAAGGACCTGACCCCGGAGGAGGCGCGAAAGGCGATCCATGAGCGGAGGGTCGCCGAAAAAACCGAGTCGAAATTGAGAGATTACATCGCCCGTCTTCGTGCGAGGGCGACCATCCGGATCAATCGCCCCCTGCCTCCTTAGAGGCCGTTTTCAGCTGAACGATCAGATCCAGCTCGACGGGGCTATTGAGCGGAAGCTCGGCCGCCCCCAGGGCCACACGGGTATGTCGTCCGGATTCCCCGAAGAGGGATACCAGAAGATCCGACGCCCCGTTGAGCACGGCGGGTTGCTGCGTGAAGCCCGGCGCCGAGGCGACATACCCGGTCAGCCGGATGATGCGGTCGATCGCGTCCAGATCTCCCGTCTCCTGATGGATGACCGCAAGGGCATTGAGGATCGCGATCGCCGCGGCCTCCCGCCCCTGTTCCACCGAGAGATCTCGACCGAGCTTCCCCTCAAAGGCCATCCGGGCTCCCATCAGCGGGAGCAGGCCGCTCGTGAACAAGAGCCGGCCCGCACGAACGGCCGGGATATAATTCGCGACCGGCTTCGGGGCATCGGGAAGCGAGAGGCC
>CAYJTJ010000047.1:10938-13491 GCA_964372835.1 uncultured Nitrospirota bacterium | reverse complement strand
CCGGCCGTCATCCGGATCAAGGCCGGAACCACCGTGGTCTGGATTAATGAGGATCGGGAAACCCACACAATCGTCAGCAGCGATGAGAGCGATCCCTGTAACCCACCGGAACTGCCGCCCGAGGACCGTAAAATCGACGCGGGGCAGATTTCCTATCGGCAACGGTTCGAGATGACCTTTACGGAGCCCGGTGAGTATCCCTACACCTGCCATCTCCCTTTTCATCGCATGACGGGTAAGATTGTCGTCCTGCCGTGACGGGCGAAGGGCGGTAAGGGCGGCGGTTGTAAGCCGGATTACAGTCCCTCGGCCATCTAATGAGATATCATCATGATTCCGGTGATGCGATTTTTCCCCGGAACGGCGACGATAAGGCGTTTCGAGCCGTCGCCCCGGGGTTTCGTTTTTCCTCATCCCGGCCGCGGGATGATTAAAGCCAGAGGAGGATTTCATGCTTGAAATCACCGATAGGACCGTGCTGCACCTTCCCCCGCTTTCCCGCTTCATCCGGGACGGGATCTATTTTTTCGTGGACGGGGATTCGCCCAACTGGATCTCAACGGACGGGCGCGGGGCCGCGATTCTCGATCTCATCGACGGGCGGCGCGGCTTCGGGGAGATCGTCCGAGAGTATTCCGCCCTCCAGCCCGTCGAGGCCGCGAAGGCCTGGCTTCAGGTCCATAGCTTCATCCGCGAGGCCCTTCGGCACGGGATCGCCGCGACCGCCCCGATCCGGCGGGCCCCCTACACGGGTCGGGCCGATTATCTAAAACCCCGCCGACTTCGAGAATTCTGGCTTCACACGAATAACTCCTGCAACCTCACCTGCACCCACTGCCTTGTGGAGTCCCATCCCGGCGGGGACCCAGGCCTCTCCACGGACCGACTGCTATCCCTGATCGACCAGGCCTCGGCCCTGGGGGTCTATCGGTATTACTTTACCGGGGGGGAGCCTTTTCTCCGGAAGGATATTTTTGATCTGATCGAGTATATCACCCGGGAGAAAAAGGCCGAACTGATCATCCTGACCAACGCCACGTTGTTCCGCGACGGACGCCTCGAGCGGCTGGATAATCAGGATCGCGAACGGCTCAAACTCCAGGTCAGCCTGGACGGAACCACGGCCGAGATCAACGATCCGATCCGGGGAAAAGGCACCTTCCGGCAGATCACCGAAGGCTTAAAAACGGCCGGCGCGCTCGGCTTCGATATTTCCCTCACCGCGGCCGTCACCGGGACGAACCTCCGGGACATGATTCACCTCCCCGAGTTCGCGAAAAACCACGGGGCCAAATCGATCCATCTCATGTGGCTCCACCGACGGGGAAGGGCGCTCGATGAGTTCCGGGATCTTTTCCCGGCGCATGATGAGCTGCTGGAATTGAGCCGCGAAGTCAAACGGCGCGCCGACGCGCTGGGGGTCGGATTCGACAATTATGAGTCCCTTAAGCTGCGCGTGAACGGCCAGCCGGGCGTTAAATTCGACCTCGGCAACGCCTGCTGGGACAGCCTCTGCCTCTACTCGGACGGCCGTCTCTATCCCTCGGCTTCCTTTGCGGGCTACGCCCCGCTCGCCCTGGGGGACGCCGCCGCACGCCCCGTGCGGGAGATCTGGCTGGAAAGTCCGGTGGCGCGCCAATTTCGGTCGGCGTCCGTTGTCAACAAGGACGGCGTGGGTGGCGATCCGTTCCGGTTCATCACGGGCGGGGGCGATATGGAGCACAGCTACTTTTACAACCAAAGCCGCTCGGGACACGGGAATGGCAACGGGGCCGGCCCGATTCTCGGCCAGGACCCGTATTACCCCCTTTACCGGGAACTGGTCCAGGATATTATGGTGGAACTGGCCCGACAAAAACGAGCCCGGTTAAATTCCCGCACGGGATTCTCGGCCCCGGTCATTTATCACGCGATGGGCGATGGGGGGATCGTCTGCGGAACGCGCGAGGAACTGATCAGCGATCAGGTCGTCAGCACGCTCCATTCAAACTGCGTCCTCTCGTTCGACATCGAAAAGCCTCACAAGATCGTCCAGGAATTTTACGGCAAAGCGGCGGAGAAGCCCCAGCCGAAGTTGTGCTGCCCGTTCGATTACGACGCCGAGGAAACCCGGCATATTCCGAAGGAGGTGCTCGAGCGGTTTTACGGCTGCGGCTCCCCCGTTTCTCTGGCCGGGATTAAGGCCGGGGAGGTGGTGGTCGATCTGGGCTCGGGCGGCGGGATCGACTGCTTCATCGCGGCGAGGAAGACCGGACCGGAGGGTCGCATCATCGGCGTGGATATGACTGATCCCATGCTGGAAGTCGCCAACCGGAACAGGGAGCGGGTTGCGGAAAACCTGGGCTTCGATGTGGTTGAGTTTCGAAAAGGCTTTCTCGAAAAGATTCCAGTGGAGGATCGGTCCGCGGACCTCATCACGTCCAACTGCGTGATCAATCTTTCACCGGACAAGCAGGCCGTTTTCTCCGAGATGTGGCGGGTCTTGAAGGACCACGGCCGAATCGTCGTATCGGACATCGTCACCGAGGAGCCGGTGCCTCCCTTCATCCGGGC
>CAYJTJ010000047.1:9420-10838 GCA_964372835.1 uncultured Nitrospirota bacterium | reverse complement strand
GGGCATCTCTTCGTCCGGGATGAGGCGGTCGAAGTCTGCACCGATACGGCGGCCAAATTGCGTTCGGCGCCTTACGCGTCCCACTTTACGCTGATCGAGCCGGATCAGAAGATCGTAGAGGCCCGGGAGGCCGTGCCCGCCTCCGCCGATTCCGGGGCGTGCGGGCCGGGTTGTTGTTAGGGCGTGAGGAGGGACCTCGATGCTTGAGCCGATACTGCTCGTCGGGATCCTCTTGGTGGGGGCGCTGGCCTTTGCCAACGGCTCCAACGATGTCTCGAAGGGGATCGCGACACTGGTCGGAAGCGGTGTGACGGACTACCGCCGGGCGATCGGGTGGGGAACGCTCTGGACCGTCGCCGGGGGACTCCTCGGGCTCTTTTTTTCAATGGCGATGGTGAGGACCTTCACGAATGGGATACTGATCGAGCCGACCGGCCTAATGCCCCCCGCCGTCCCGATCGCCGTGATTCTGGGATCCATGGGCTGGGTTCTCCTGGCTTCCAGGCTGGGTCTCCCGGTCTCGACGACGCATGCGATCACGGGGGCTCTTTGCGGGGCGGGGCTGGCCGCCTGGGGATGGGGCGGCGTCCAGTGGATCTCGCTGTCTCAAAAGGTTTTTCTCCCGCTCGCGTTGAGCCCGTTGCTTGCGTTCGGTCTGACCTTCTTGATCGCCCCGGCCGTCCGGCGGTCGCTTACGCGCTGGAAAGGACATTGTCTCTGCGTTCTGCCGGTCCGAAGAGCCCGCCTGGCCATGGAGCCGACCGGTCTCGTCCGGATGATTCCGGCCACCGCCGAGCTGACCACGGTGATTGACGGCCCGGAATGCGAGAGGCCGCAGGTCCTCGCGATCCGGATCGGCCCGGACACGTTTCACTGGATCACGAGCGGCCTGACCAGCCTCGCCCGGGGATTGAACGACGCCCCCAAGATGGTGGCGCTTCTGGTGGGCCTGAGCCTCCTGACCCCGATCAGCCGGCCCTCGCTGTTCGTGCTGGGATTCGGGCTGGTCGCCCTTGGAATGGGTCTCGGCGGTTACCTGGCCGGCCGAAGAGTGACCGAGGTCCTGGCCGAACGGGTGACCCGGATGGATCACCTTGAGGGCCTCGCGGCGAATCTGAGCACGGCCCTCCTGGTTACCTTCGCCTCCCGCCTGGGCCTCCCGGTCTCGACGACGCATTTAAGTACAAGCGCGATCATCGCCACGGGTCTTCAAAAGGGGGCCGGCCAGGTGGACTGGCGGACGGTGGGCGAGATGGTCCTGGCGTGGGTCGTCACCATCCCGGTCGCGGGATTTCTCTCCGCGGGATCCTATCTTGTGCTTACGGCCATAAGCTAAACATGATTCCACCCCCACGGACATGGATGTTTGTGGGTCTGACGCTTTTTCCCCTCCTCGGGATGGTTCATGTTCAAAACGC
>CAYJTJ010000047.1:0-9320 GCA_964372835.1 uncultured Nitrospirota bacterium | reverse complement strand
CAGTCTGTACTCCGATCGCTCCATGATGATCGCGGTCGAAAGCGGCGAGGCCCGCCGCGGGGAATGGATCTCGGAAGAGCAAAATGTTCTGGAAGATTACCGCAACTTCTTTGGAGAGGAACCTCCGAATATTCAGGGGATCGCGATCATGACGGATACGGACAATACCGGCGAATCGGCCGTGGCCTTCTACGACGACATCGTTTTACAAAACACCCCTTCCCTTCCTTGACCTCATTTCCCTCGTGTGGTATCGTAGGCCCGCTTCGGATTCGGCGTGGACTTACAATGCGGACGACCGGGGAACAGGCGGCATGAAGCGAAGAAAAATTACCGTGATCGGGACGGGCAGCGTCGGCGGAACAACCGCCCAGCGGCTTGTCGAACGGGGACTGGCCGAGGAATTGGTCCTCCTCGATATTGATTCCGACCTGGCCCGGGGCAAGGCCATGGATCTCGCCCAGGCGGCTCCCATTCTGGGCTACGATACGCGGGTGTCGGGAACGGGGGATTATGCCGCCACGGCCGGCTCGGATCTTGTCATCATTACCTCGGGCGTGCCGAGAAAGCCCGGGATGAGTCGGGACGACCTGCTCTCCACGAACGTGAAGATCGTAAAGGGGGTGGCCGAGCAGATTGCGGCCGGATCCCCCGAGGCCGTGGTCATCGTGGTCTCGAATCCCCTTGACGCAATGACTTACGTAACCCACAAGGTGACCCGGTTTCCGGCGAAAAGGGTGATGGGGATGGCCGGCGCTTTGGATTCGGCGCGGATGGCGGCCTTCATCGCGGAGGAACTTCAGGTATCGGCCGAAACGGTTCGCGCGATCGTATTGGGGAGCCACGGCGACAGTATGGTTCCGTTGTCCCGGCACACGACCGTGGGCGGAGTCCCCGTGGCGGATCGAATCTCCAAAGAGAGGCTTGAATCGATCGTCCGGCGAACGCGGGATGGGGGTTCCGAAATCGTCAAGCTGCTGAAAACCGGAAGCGCGTTTTACGCCCCGTCGGCCGCGATCGCGGACATGGCGGATTCGATCCTTGGAGACCGAAGAAAGATCATTCCCTGTTCGGTCCTCTGTCAGGGCGAATACGGGATCAAAAATCTTTTCGTGGGGGTGCCGGCGAAATTGGGGGCCTCCGGAGTGGAGGCGATTCTTGAGTATGACCTGACCCCCGCAGAGAAGGCCGGGCTGATGAAATCGGCCGAAGCGATCAAGGAACTCTGTCAGGCGGTTGATCGCATGATCTGAAAAATCCCCCCGCGTGTCCCCCCGCTTCTCTTTCCTCGTCCAAGAGGCTTTGCCGTTTGTCCGGTCAATTGAGTTCAAACGCCCATTATCCGTCCAAGGTATCCCCGACGCCCGGATGATCGTTATTGACTAAGGGGGGGTGGGGGATTAGAATAAAAACTGGAATGGCAATTCATCACCTCAGCCAGTTCGATTCCGACACCCTTCTCGATTCTCTAAACGACGGGGTGGTCAAGATCGGATTGGACAAGCGGGTCAAGTATCTCAATCGAGCGGCCGAGGATCTCTTGGGTTACACTCTCGAGGAAGCCCGGGAGATGTCCTGCGCTTCGGTCGTCCGATGCATGGCTTGCGAAAACAACTGCCTCCTGGACCAAACCCTCGCCTCCGGCCGGAACATCACCCATTTTAAGACCGTACTCACCAACCGCCTGGGACGCGTCATTCCGGTCAGCTCGAATGCCATTCTCCTCAGGGATGCGGCAGGCCGGGTAACCGGGGGGATCGAGATTATCCGGAACCGAGTGCGGAATCCCGGCTTTCCAGAGCGCTCGGAAGAAAATTATGCCTTTGAAGGCATGATCGGGAAGAGCGACCCCATGCAGGATATTTTTGCTCGTCTGCCGGTTATTGCCCAGACGGATTCGGGCGTCCTGATTCAAGGTGGGCCGGGCTCCGGTAAGGACCGGCTTGCATTGGCGATACACAGGCGTAGTGCTCGAGCACTGGGACCTTTTCAGAAGGTCTCGTGTGAGGGCCTGAGCGATCGGTACCTCGAGAGCGAACTCTTCGGTCATATTCGAGGGGCATTCGCGGGCGCGCTCTCGGACAAAATCGGTCGGTTTGAGGAAGCGGATGGGGGAACGCTCTACCTCGATGAGATCGGAAAGTTGGGTTCCCCGGTTCAGTCCCGATTGATCACCGCCCTCCGGACGGGGCGGGTCGAACGGGTGGGGGAAAATCGCAAAAGGGATGTGAACGTTCGCGTGATCGCCTCGACCCGGTCGGACCTTCGGGAGGCGGTTGATTCGGGAGACTTCCGGTCGGATCTCCTCGATCAACTCGCCGCAACTTCAGTCATTCTTCCCCCGCTGCGGAACCGGCGTGAGGATCTCACTCTGTTGATCCCCTATTTTCTGAATAAATCCGCCCTCGAGGTCGGGAAGAAGCCCCCGACGATCGCCCCAAAGGCGCTGGAGGTCCTGCTCAATTATGATTTTCCCGGCAACGTGAGGGAGCTCGAGAATATCATCGCCCACGCGACGGTGATTTGCCAGGAAGAGACTCTTCAGCCCGGTCACCTTCCGAAGGATCTTTTTCGGATCAATGCGGAATTCCTGGACCGGGCGATACGTCGCGACAACCCCATCAAAACGGTGGAACGCCAACTCGTTTTGAGGACGCTGACGAACGCGGGGTGGAATTATAAAAAGGCCGCCGAACAACTTAAAATCAGCCGAACCACTCTCTGGAGAAAGATGCGAGAATTCGAAATTAGACGCCCGTCTCCAAAGCCAACCTCCCATCACACTTAGTCTTCCCCTTCCGTTGTCCCATACCTAGATTCCGACCCCCTTGCTTTCTAATAGGAAAATCCACCCGTTTCACGGGGCTTACCGATATCGGTTCTTGACAAGATGAACCACAGATAGTAGAATCCATATATGGAACATTATGTTGCATAAATTGAATTTGGATTCTAACTCAATGAAATGTCCGCGTTGCTCAGGGTTTATGATACAGGAGCTTTTTGAAGACATCCGGGATGACACCGGCCTCATTCGATTTCCCGGGTGGAGATGCCCTTTCTGCGGGGATATCATTGATCCCATCATTCTGGCCAACCGAAAAAACCGTCCGTCCCCTCTAGAGAGCAAAACCCGAAAGCGGTTAGTTTTTCGCTGAAGGCTCGCGAATAACCGCATCTTTTCGGAACCGTTCCGTCTCATTCGTTTTGCCATTCGAGTCAGATGTTGGGGTAACGGAGAACATCATCTCTATTGTAGAGGCTTGCATCGCCACTAACCGTTCAACACGAGATCGGATCCCGTAGGTCGGTGAATAGGTTTGGTAACCCGACCGGCGGGCCGGATAGAGTTGACTTCATTACCTGAACTAGTGTAATTTAAAGAGGTTTTTATTAAGATTTTGGATGACCATCCAAAGAAAACGGGAGTAATTTTTGGGGGTTCGGCTCGTGAAACCCATGAAAAAGGAGGCCTTATGGCTGGTGCAGATTTCCTCGAGCTTGTGATTCGGTGGATCCATTTTCTCGCCGGAATCACCTGGATCGGAATACTGTATTTCTTTAATCTCATCAATGTTAATTTTATGAAGAGTCTCGATGCCGGAACGAAGGGGAAGGTGGTCCCTCAGCTGATGCCGCCGTCCCTCTGGTGGTTTCGGTGGAGTGCGCTGGTGACGGTGCTGGCGGGCCTGGTTCTGATGATGCTGAACTCACCCGGGACCGGATCGTGGCAGCTTTCGATCGGGATCGGGGGAACACTGGGAATTATCATGTTCTTGAATGTCTGGCTTATCATCTGGCCGAATCAGAAGCGAATCATCCGGATGACGGCGGAGGCGGCCGCCAAACAGCAGTCTCCCCCTCCCGAAATGGCGGCCATGGCTCGAAAGGCCTATCTGGCGTCCCGAACCAATTTTTATCTCTCCTTTCCCATGCTCTTTTTCATGGCCTCCGCAAGCCATTTTCAGTGGTTTTGATCGATTCCGGCGGTTGTTTCCAAAACAAGGGATTCCGCCCGCATATTCTCCCCCGATCCCGGGGGAAACTCGCCGGAGAACAGGAAATCCCCGATTCGCTCTTGAGTCTGGAGGAAGATTTTTTGACACAGACCATCCTTTTAAAAAATTCCGAGGCCGGACCGGTAAGTTTTAAAGCATACCGAAAGGCGGAGGGCTACCGGGCGTTGGAAAAGGTCCTGCGTGAATATAAACCGCAGGACGTGGTCAACGAAATAAAGCGGTCCGGGCTTCGCGGACGGGGTGGGGCCGGATTTCCTACCGGGAAAAAGTGGGAGATGGTGGCGACACACCCGCTCCCCGATCGCTACCTCGTCTGCAATGCGGGTGAGCATGAGCCGGGTACCTTTAAAGACCGGTATCTACTCCGCGTCAACCCCCACCAACTGCTGGAAGGCATCGCCATCGCCGCCTACGCGGTCGGTGCCAAGGAGTCTCATCTCTTCATAAACCGTTCTTTCCAGGAGGAGATCGGGATCGTGGAAGACGCGATCCATGAAGCCCGGAAAAATGGTATGTTGGGCGAGAAAATCCTCGGCGGCGATTTTTCATGCGATATCCAGGTCTTTCTCGGTCCGGATACGTATGTCTCGGGCGAAGAAACCGCAATGATCGAATCGATGCAGGGACGACCGGCCATGCCCAAACACAAGCCTCCCTATTACCCCACCGCCTACGGGCTCTACGGGAAGCCCACGGTCGTTAATAATGTAGAGACGCTCTCGAACGTCCCGCATATTCTCCTTCGCGGCGCGGACTGGTTTAAGTCCTTCGGGACCCCGGCCAGTCCCGGGACGATGTTGTTTTCGATCAGCGGGGATGTGAATCGACCCGGGGTGTACGAACTTCCCCTGGGAATTCCATTGCGCCGATTAATCGATGAGCACGGGGGAGGCCTCAGAGGAAATCATGAGCTGAAGGCCGTTTATCCCGGCGGCCCATCCCACGCCTTCCTGACGGCGAAAGAAATCGACGTTCCGCTTGATTTCGATTCCCTGAGAGCGCTCGGCTCAGGCCTGGGATCGGCCGGCGTGATTGTCCTGGATGAGACGAACTGCATGGTCGAGCAGACGATGAAATTCTCCGGTTTTTTCGAGGTCGAGAGCTGCGGCCAATGCCCCCCCTGCAAGATGGGAACCCATTATCTCCACCAAATTCTCGATAAGATCGAGTCCGGCCGGGGCAAGCCCGAGGACCTGCAGACGTTAAAGCAGCTTAGCGGCTTCGTAAAGGGGCGGGGTGACTGCACACTGATAACCGGGGCCTCGGTGACGGTGGAATCCAGTCTCCGACATTTTATGCCGGAATTCGAGGCCCATATCCGGGAGGGCCGCTGCACCATGAAAGTGGCCGGATAATCCGGACGGCGAAATCCCAAAGGACCTGTGATGCCCAAGGTGACCTTCAATCCTTCCGGGAAGAGCGGGGAGGTTCCCGAAAAGACATCGCTTCTCGAGGCGGCCGAGCGTCTGGGCGTGGATCTGGCTCACGAGTGCGGCGGGTTCGCCACATGCAGCACCTGTCGAGTCATCGTGGAAGAAGGGCCGGATCGTCTGACTGAGATTGGATTTGACGAAGAAAATATGTTGGAAGTCGCGGTGCTACTGCCCCCCCATCGACTCTCCTGTCAGGCCAGGATCTTGGGGGATGTCGTGGTCCGCATCCCCGGAGAATCCGACCCGCCTCCGAAAGCCTGAAGGAGAGGGTCGCCGGTCGTGGTATCCTGAAAGGAAAGCCGGGTTCGGAGTTTTTTGGGTGGGTCCTGTTGGTTTCGGAATAGGGGAATGACATGCGGATGAATGAACGGAACGCCAAGACCCAGCCAGGGGTGAAGCCGCTTCGGGAGGTGATCCAGCAGTTGTTGATCCTGTTGGGCGAGGACCCATCACGGGACGGTCTGTTGAAAACCCCCGATCGAGTGGCCCGAGCACTGACCTTCCTGACCAAGGGATACACCGAGGATATCGACCAGGTGTTGAATGGGGCTTTGTTTCCAATCAAGTACGATGAAATGGTCATTGTGAAGGATATCGATTTCTACAGCCTCTGTGAACATCATCTCGTGCCCTTTTTCGGAAAATGCCACGTGGCCTACCTCCCGGATAAACAGATTCTGGGACTGAGCAAAATTCCCCGACTGGTTGAGGTTTTTAGTCGGCGTCTGCAGGTCCAGGAGCGCCTGACGCGACAGATTGCCGAGACCTTCCAGGAGAAGGTCCGGCCGCAGGGTGTGGCGGTGGTGATGGAAGCCCAGCACCTCTGCATGATGATGCGCGGGGTCGAGAAGCAAAATGCGACGGCGGTGACGAGCGCCATGCTGGGGGTATTCCGTTCCCGGCGCGAAACGAGGGAAGAGTTCCTCCAACTGGTCCGTCGCCCGTCCCTTTCGGGTGGAACACCGGTCGCGCATCATAATTTCGACGACTGATGGACGCCGCCGAAGAAGCCAAGAAACGGAAGCATCGGCGTGTCCTCATCCTCGAGGACTTGGCGATCGATGGGAAACGTGAGGGGCAGGCCATTGATTTGAGTGCTGAGGGGATGTATATTACCACCCGAACCCCCTTTCGCAAAGATCGGATCATCACCCTCCAATTCAGTCTTGAGAAACACCCGATCGAGGTCCGTGCCCGGGTGTTGTACCGGCACGAGGGGATCGGGATGGGAGTCCGATTTGTTTCTGTAAAACCCGCGCATTCGGCAA
The DNA here is from genome assembly GCA_964372835.1 of uncultured Nitrospirota bacterium. Lineage (GTDB taxonomy): Bacteria > Nitrospirota > Nitrospiria > JACQBZ01 > JACQBZ01 > CAYJTJ01. Next base: position 2,600 of record CAYJTJ010000047.1, on the reverse strand, counting down.
AGATCAAGGCCTACATTGAGAAACAATCCGCATCCCCGCAGACCCCGCGCCGGACCGACCGGAAACAGATCTTGGTGATTGACGACACGAACTTCTACCAGACGGTCTATCAGCACCGACTCCTCTCGGAGGGGTATTCGGTTCTCGTCGCCCGAAACGGCTTGGAAGGGCTTAAGACATTGATGAAAGAGCGCCCGGATCTGATTCTTTTGGATCTTATCATGGAGGGGATGGATGGTTTTAAAGTCCTTCAGATCATCAAATCCGAGCCCGAACTCCGGGACATTCCGGTCGTGGTTTTCTCCGTGAGAGGGGCCGCGGAGGAGGTGAACCGGGCGATCCAAATGGGCGCCGCCGATTATATGATCAAGGCGACCACCTCCCCCCTTCAGGTGATGGGAAAAATTCGGGACGTGTTCCGCCACCGAAAGAACGCCCCGTGAGGCCGGCGGGGCCGCTCGGATCAGCGGGTCCTTAAATCACGGAGCCAGGTGGAAAAAGCTCCCAAGCCCGGTCAGGATGAACTGGACCGAGATCGAGGCCAGGATGATCCCCAGGATCCGTGTGAAGATCCTCATTCCGGTCTCTTTCAGGAGTGCGACCACCCGAGTCGAGCTCCGGAGCACGAGATAGACGACGAGGGCGTTCAGGGCGACGGCGAGGACGAGCGCTCCCTTGAGGCCGGTCGATGTGGCCTGCGAGGTTAAGACGATCACCGCGGAGATCGCCCCGGGTCCGCTCAGCATGGGGATCGCCATGGGGATGATCGCAATGTCTTCTTTGGCCATGCCTTCCTGGTTTTCCTCCGGCGTGTGCCGCGTCCGGGGACTCTTGATCTCCAGCATATCCAACGCGATCTTAAAGAGAAGCACCCCCCCCGCGACTCGGAAGGCATCGATCGTGATTCCGAAGAACCCGAATAGATAGTTCCCGAGGAACGCGAAGGAAGTCAAGATGACGAAAACGGCCAGGGAGGTTTTCCGGGCCATGGCCGCGCGCTCGGCCGCGCCGCTCCGGGGCGTGATCGAGAGAAAGAGGGGGGCGTTTCCGATGGCATCCACAATCGCGAAGATGGATACGAAGGCCGTCACAAAGAAAGGAAAAATGGAATCCATGAACATTCCGGCGTCACCCTCATAATGATGATACCTATATAGATGAATCGGCTCGCCATTGCAAGAGAAGGGTGAGAGCGAAGGGGGGCTTGACACCCCGATCGAGTGGGCGTAAAATTCTTCCTTGACAGGTTCCGACTGTTTCTGTAGAATCCTCCGGTTTTCTCAACACGGTTTTGTCCTTGATTAGGAGAGTTCATCGAAGGCGCTAAACTCGCATCCCGTTCTCGCGCTGCTCGCTATAAGATTTCATGAGATCGATGGGATTTCCGGTCCGGGCCTCCGCGGGAGATCCGCAAAGTTTTTTTATGATGAATGGCAGGTAAAGTTAGACGCAAGGGTATCTGAGGCATCGCGGGGTCCGTCCTCGCATCCTAAATCAGGAAAGGAGATACGCATGAGAGGATTAGTCGCAGCAATCGTTTTAGCGGGGGCCGTCGGATTAATCGGTTCCCCGGTCGCTTCCGCCTACGAAGAGGCTCCGGTAACTGATGGCGGCACCATTACGGGGAAGGTGAATTTCAAGGGGAAAGCGCCCGAACCCAAACTCTTCGAATTTGCGAAGTTTCCCAATTCGGAATTCTGTGCCAAGGCCGATTCGGATGGCAAGGGTAATCGGATTGTCCAGCAGGTGAGCGTGAAGGGCGGCGCACTGGCCGATGTGGTGGTTTATATTGAGGGTATCGAGAAGGGCAAACCCTTCAAGTTTAATGGGACGGATGTCGAAAGCAACATCTGCCGGTTCCACGTCATAGGAGGCCCGTCCAAGCTGACCGGCGTGGTCGTTAGAAAAGCCGAGCTCCGTGTTCTGAACACGGATGCCGACCCGAACGATCCCAAGGCGGCCACCGGGGTTCTGCACAACCCCCATGGGTACGAAAAATTCGGGACGAGCAGCACCACCCTGTTCAACCTGCCGCTGCCCGAGAAAGGCCAGTCCATTAAGAAACCGGTCGTCCTCCGCAAGAAAGAGAGCTTCATGTTGATCGAGTGCGATCAGCACAACTATATGCAGGTTTTCTTCCAGCCGGTTGATAATCCGTATTACGCGGTTGTCGGTGAGGATGGGAGCTTCACGATCGATGGAGTCCCACCCGGTAACTACGAACTCCATGCCTTCCATCCAATTCTGGGATCGCAGGAGGCCAAGGTGACGGTGGCGGCAAAAGGGAAGGCCACGGCCGATTTTTCGTTTGCGGGAAACTAGAGGTTCGGAGGGGTATCGAACGGGTATCCTCCGGAATTGAAAACGGTCGCATCGGCTTCCCGGTGCGGCCGTTTTTTTTGATTCATAGGCCGCCTTGACAGCGACGGATGGGAATGATACGATGGGCACGCATCACCCCTCTTGATCCTCATTCTCGGGAGGGCCGTTCATCCGGCCGTGCGAGCCGTTGGATCAAGGGGGAAGAAATGGGGCTGTAGCTCAGTTGGGAGAGTGCCAGACTGGCAGTCTGGAGGTCGGGGGTTCGATCCCCCCCAGCT
>CAYJTJ010000046.1:0-13810 GCA_964372835.1 uncultured Nitrospirota bacterium | reverse complement strand
TTCTGACGGGAACGACCGTCGAGGTCCTCCCGGTGGCTCGTATCGACGGGAAGACGGTGGGGATCGGGAGGCCCGGACGCATCACCCTCCGGTTATATCACCAGTTTCTCAAAACCACGCGGGGATGAGAAGGGGAGAGGGCGTAGACCTCAAGCGGTTTTCTGTGCTTGTTTTCAAGGGTTTCAGGCGGTCCTCACCCTCCTTTTTTCCCAGGGGGGCGGCCAGAAGGTGTCTCAGTTTATCCTTGCAATGGATCGGGCAAGTGTGATATAAAAAACGCGGTCAAAGTGGGTGAGGTGATGCCCACTTTTTTCATTTGCGGTTGCCGACATGGCGGACGAAATTTATGAGAGGATACGGGAGGTCGTGACCCCCATCTTAAATTCGATGGGGCTGGAACTGGTCGAGGTGGAAGTTTCCGGCCAGGGCCGGCGAAGCCAGTTGCGGATCTTTATCGACAAGGCCGGCGGGGTTACGCTTGCGGATTGCGAGCACGCCAATCGCTTCATCGGCCATGCGCTGGATGTCGCGGATCCGTTCCCGAACGCGTACACGCTCGAGGTTTCTTCCCCGGGACTCGACCGTCCGCTGCGTCATCCCGAGGATTACCAGCGATATCGGGGAAGGTTGATTCGGGTCAAGTTGGCCCGTCCCCGTGAAGGGGTCTGGACACTGATCGGAAGGCTTCAGGGCGTGGAGGAGGGCCGGCTGAGAATTCAGCCGAACGGAGAAGACCCTTTCGAGGTGGCCCTGGTCGATGTCGCCCAGGCGAGGCTTGAGGTCGAATGGTAGGACGAAAGGGAGGATGAGTATCCGTGAATCGTGAACTATTGGCCGTGATCGAACAGATCGGCCGCGAAAAGGGAATCGAAAGCCGGAAAATCATCAGCGCGGTCGAGATGGCGGTTCAAACGGCGGCGAAGAAACGGTACGGCGCTCAAGAGAACGTGCAGGTCCGCCTCGATCCCGAAACGGGAGAAATCGAGGTGGTCTCGCTGCGGATGGTCGTCGAGACCGTGAGCAATTCCCGGACTGAAATCTCGTTCGAAGAGGCCCAAAAGGTGGACAGCGACGCCGAGGTGGGCGATGAAATCGGTCTGGTTCTGGAAACGGGCGATTTTGGTCGAATCGCGGCCCAGACCGCCAAGCAGATCATCTTTCAGCGGGTTCGCGAGGCCGAGTGGGAGGTCGTCTATAAGGAGTACTCCGGTCGGGCCGGGGAACTCGTGACGGGAATCGTCCTGGGCCACGAGCGGCGAAATTACATTGTGGAGGTCGGAAAAACCGAGGCGTTGCTTCCGGTCTCGGAACAGGCGCCGCGGGAGAATTACAGGAGGGGCGATCGGATCCGGGCCCTGCTCCTGGAAACGAAAAAATCCGCCAAAGGACCCCAGATCATTCTGTCGCGGACCCATCCGAACTTCGTGACTGAGCTTTTCAAGCTGGAGGTTCCCGAGGTGGCTGAGAAGATCGTCGAGATCAAGGGGATCGTCCGGGAACCGGGCGACCGCACGAAGATCGCCGTCGCCTCGAAGGATTCGGCCGTTGATCCGGTCGGGGCATGCGTGGGGGTAAAGGGATCTCGCGTCCAGGCCGTCGTCCGCGAACTGCGGGGAGAAAAAATCGATATTATTGCCTGGAACTCGGACCCCCGGGTACTGATCGGGGAAGCCCTCAATCCGGCCGTGGTTGAGAAAGTGGGGATCGATCAGGAAAAGAAGTCCGCCCTGGTCGTCGTATCGGACCACCAACTCTCACTGGCGATCGGAAAAAACGGCCAGAACGTCCGGCTTGCCGCGAAGCTGTCCGGGTGGAAGATTGACATCATGGGTGAAAGCGAGTATGAGAAGGAAAGGGCCCAGGAACGGGCCGAGGAAATCGAGGAGGCGATCGCACAGGAACACCGCGCTCAGGCCGAAGCCGAGGCGAAACAGAAAGCAAGAGAAGCCCCGGCGTCCGTTACTCCCGCACCGGTCGGGGCTCTTCGACTTTCCGGGGTGGGAGAAAAACTCGGCGAGGCTCTTGCGGCCGCCGGATACATCTCGGTGGAGAAAATCGCCTCGGCGACCCGAGAAGAGTTAATGGCCATACCGAAGATCGGGGAGAAAACCGCGGATAAGATTCTGGCCGCGGCCCGAGAGGCCTTGGAGAATCCTGCGGCCGATCTGCCACCGGCCGAGGTCGAGACCCCCACCCACTCCGAGCCTTCGAACGAAAACCCGAAGGGTGAACCCGAATCCGAGAACTCGTAATCCGGGAAACGATGAAAGTATCTGAACTGGCCAAAAAAGTTGGAATCGGGACGAAGGATCTTTTGGCCGAGCTAAAGGCGATCGGGAGCCGGTCGGCCAGCCCCTCGTCCGTGTTGGAAGAGTCGGCCGTCAAGCAGATTATTGAGAAATACAAAAGACCCTCCAAGCCCGCGAAGCCTTCCAAGAAGGAGGCGACCGCGAAGCCCAAGACGGCGACCAAGACAACCGCCGCAAAAACCGGAAAGACCGTTCCCCAAGCCTCCAGAACTCCGACGAAGGTCGCGACGAAAGCGGCAAAGATGAAAGAGGCCGAACCGCCGCCGCCGGCCCGTCCCAAGAAGACGCAGGTCCTGATCAAGAAAAAGAGGGTGGAGACGCCCCCCGTGGAAGAACCCGCGGCCGCGGCCCCCGCCGCAGAAGGCGCCCTGCAGGTTGAGGGCTCGGCGAGCGAGACGACGCCGCTTGCCGAGGAGGCGCCGTCGGTGGCGGCGGTTGGGCCTCAAGCCGCGCCCGAACCACCGGCCCCGACGGCACCGCTCGCCGGCAGTCCGGCCGCCCTCCATCCGTCACCGGCCGCGCCGACCGATAATCGCAAACTGCTTAAGACGGATCTTTTCGAGCTGGCGAAGCAGGAACTGTCGGACCGGATGAAACAGCGGGGCAAGAAAGTTCGACGGACCAAGAAGACCCGCGAAAATCCCCTCCAAGAATTCCAGTACGAGTTGAGCAGCTGGCGCGATCTCCGGCCGGGGACGCGTCGGGAGGCGGCTCCGAGAAGGGCCGCCGGATCAACCAGTCTGGCCGAGATTACGAAACCCCGCCGGAAGGTGATCAAGATATCGGAAGGCCTGACGATCAAGGAGTTCGCCGAACAAATCGGGCAGAAGGTGAACGAGATCATGCGAAAGCTGGTTGAGATGGGCATCATGGCATCCGTCAATCAGCCCATGGACCTGTCGGCCGCCGGAATGATCGCGGAAAGTTACGATCTAAAGATCGAGGTGATCGCGCAGCAGACGGAAGAGGAGTTGCTTCGCCCGGGGGAGTCCGAAGACGAGGCCGACCGGAAGCCGAGGCCGCCCGTGGTCACCATCATGGGGCACGTGGATCACGGGAAAACCTCGCTGCTCGATGCGATCCGATCCACCAAGGTCGCGGCGGGCGAGGCCGGGGGAATCACGCAGCACATCGGCGCCTACACCCTGAAGGTCGGAGAGCGCAAGGTTGTTTTCCTGGACACCCCTGGGCATGAGGCCTTCACGGCGATGCGGGCCCGCGGGGCCAAGGTGACCGACATCGTCGTTCTGGTCGTCGCGGCGGATGACGGTGTCATGCCGCAGACGATCGAGGCCATCAATCACGCCGGCGCGGCCAAAGTTCCGATCATCGTTGCGATCAACAAGATCGATAAGCCGGAGGCGAATCCCGATCGGGTAAGGAACGCCCTCGCGGAACAAAACCTCCTTTCGGAAAGCTGGGGAGGGCAGTCGATCTTCGTGGAGGTTTCGGCGAAGAAACGCCGGAATCTGGAATCGCTCCTGGAGATGATTCTCCTTCAGGCCGACGTGCTCGAGCTAAAGGCCAACCCGAACCGACCCGCCCAGGGCACGGTGATCGAGGCCAAGATGGACAAGGGACGGGGTCCGGTGGCGACCGTGCTGGTTCAGACCGGAACTTTAAAGCTGGGAGATTCCTTCGTGACGGGGACCTTCCACGGCCGTGTCCGGGCCCTGATCGATGATGAGGGGCGAAAGGTTTCCACCGTCGGCCCGTCCCTGCCGGTCGAGGTGATCGGCCTGCCGGGGGTGCCCCAGGCGGGCGACACGTTCGTGGTCGTCGACGATGAACGCCTGGCCCGCGAGATCGCGATGCAACGAACACAAAGGCAGCGGACGGCCGAACTCGCGCAGGCCCGCCGGGTGACGCTGGAAGACCTCTACGCACAGATCAAGGAGGGCGCGGTCAAGGAGTTGAACCTCGTCCTGAAGGCCGATGTGCAGGGTTCCGCCGAAGCGCTGAAGGAGTCGCTTGAAAAGCTCAGCACGTCGGCGGTCCAATTAAACGTGCTGCACAGCGGTGTCGGGGGGATCACCGAGAACGACGTCCTCCTCGCCAGCGCCTCGAATGCCATCGTCCTCGGTTTCAACATTCGGCCGGAACCCAAGGCGGCGGCGGTCGCCGAGCGGGAGAAGGTGGATATCCGGACGTATAACGTCATCTACGACGCCATCAATGATATTCGCGCGGCCATGGAAGGGCTGCTCGAGCCCACGTTGAAGGAAAAAGTGATCGGTCGGTGCGAGGTCCGCCAGGTATTCGGCATTTCGAAAATCGGAACGATCGCCGGCGTCTACGTCACGGAAGGAACGTTCTCACGGGCCAACACCGGTGTCCGTGTCCTGCGCGACAGCGTCGTGGTCTACGAGGGGAAGATCTCATCCCTAAAACGGTTCAAGGATGATGTCCGAGAGGTCCAGGCCGGATACGAGTGCGGCGTGGGCGTGGAGAACTTCAACGATATCAAGGTCGGGGATGCAATCGAGGCCTTCGTGATGGAGAAGATCGCGGCCAAGTTGTGATCTCCTCCGGGGGCGCCCCATGATCGTCGGGACCTGCACGATCGAGCTCTTCCTGCCTGGCAACGGTTCCCTAAAGGAAAAGCGGCGGACCCTGAAGAGCATTAAGGACCGTATCCAACACCGTTTCAATGTCTCCATCGCGGAAGTGGAGGATCAGGACCTCTGGCAGAAGGCCGTCCTTGGGATCGCCTGTGTCGGCAACCAGAAGGCCCACGTGAATGAAGTCCTCGACAAGGTGCTCCGGGCGATCCGCGGAACGCCGGAGGTCGAGGTCATGAACTCCCGGCTGGAAATGATCTGATCGGGGTCGAGGTCCACAAAACGTCATGCTCCGGTTCAAACGATCAGAACGGGTGGGGGATCAAATCCGAATGGAAATCGCGGATATTCTCATGCACAAGGTGAAGGATCCGAGGATCGGATTCGTGACGGTGACGGCCGTGAAGGTGACGGAGGACTTAAGATCGGCGAACATCTATGTGAGTGCCTTTGGAGCGGACGCCCAAGCGACCCTTGAGGGGCTGAAGAAGGCCCGTGGATTCATGCGGGGTGAACTCGGCCGCCGCTTGAAGCTCCGATTTACGCCCGAATTGAGCTTTTCCGAGGATCGCGCCGCGGAAGAGGCTTCCCGACTTGACCGAATAATGGATGAGATGAAAAAACCGGGAGACCGGGAGGGGGCGCCGCCGGCGGATCCGGTATGAGGCGGCATCCCATGAGAATGAGCGAGGCGCGGGTCCCGGGGTCCGGATCGAAGGAGTTCCGGAGCGCTCCCGAAACGGCCCGGGACGCCGGCCGCGAGGCGGTCGTGGTGTCGCACGGCCCGTTCTGCCTCGATGGAATGGCCGCGGCCGTCTGCATCGGCCGGTTTTACGGCGAGGCGCGGGTTACCCCGTTTTTCACCCACCCATCGGAAGTGGATCGAGCGATCGCAGAAATCGCGCGGGTTTCCGGCCCCCCCAAAGATCTCTGGATTACCGATATTACCTGGAAGGAGACCGGAACCGAGAAATATTTTTCGGACCTGACCGGGAAGGGGTGGAGGGTTTTTTGGGTCGATCATCATGTCATCGCTTTGGAGAAAGACGAGGCGACGGTCCGGGCCATGGGCCTGGCGGGATGGGTCGCCAGCGATCGGTACTCGGCGGCCCGGCTGCTCTACGATTATCTTGTGTCGGCCGGTGACCGCCTGGGTTCCCCGCCGCGGGATCTCCTTGAATTTGAAGAGGCGGTCCTCCTTGCGGACGACAACGATCGGTGGCTCCACCATCGGCCGGGATCGCGGGACCTGGCGATGACGGTGGCGGCTTTGGGGGGGATGGTGGCGTATCGGGAGCTGATGAAGCTCGGCCGAGGAATGACCTACACGCCCAAAATGAGTTCGGCCCTAAAGAAGGCCGTACGGGAGTTGGGGGACAGCGTGGCGCTGGCCAATCGGACCCGGGTCGAGCGGATTCTGGAAAGGCCCAAGGTCAAGATCGTGGCCGCCCTCTGCAAAGGCTACACGAGCGAGGTGGCCGAGGCGCTTCGCCAAGGGATGTCCGATGAGCCGAACGGGGCCGTGTTTCTTCTCTATAATCTGGACGACCAGCGGATCAGCCTGAGGAGAACGCCCGGTTGCAATCTGAACCTGGCCGACCTGGCCCGGCGCCTCGGTGGGGGTGGACATCCGGCCGCCGCGGGGTTTGAACTCCCCGAGGCCCAGAATCACCTCCAGGATTTCCTGGTCGATCGCCTGCGATCGGCCTTGGACGGCTGACCCGTGGACGGTTTCATTAATATCGACAAGCCGTCCGGTTGGACATCGCACGATGTGGTCGCGCATCTGCGGTCCCTGCTTCGGGTCAAGAAAATCGGCCATACCGGCACGCTGGATCCGGCCGCGATCGGCGTCCTGCCGATCTGCATCGGGAAGGCGACTAAGCTGGCCCAGCTGATGACCGAGACGGATAAGGAATACCGGGCCGTGATGCGCCTGGGCGTGACAACCGATACGCAGGACGCGACCGGGAAAATTCTCGAACGCCGCGATTCCGAATCGGTTGCGGAGTCAGATCTCCGCACGGCCTTAAAGGCCTTCCGGGGCGAGATTCTCCAGACCCCCCCGATGTTCTCGGCGGTCAAAGTGGGGGGGCAGCCGCTGTATCGGGCCGCCCGGGCCGGGCGGGAGGTCCGCAGGCCTCCACGCCGCGTGACGATTCACCGCCTCGAGATGACGGGGACGGAGGGGAGGGACGTCAGTCTGGAGGTGGCCTGTTCCAAAGGAACCTACATCCGGACGCTCTGCGCCGATATCGGCGAGCGGCTGGGGGTGGGGGCGCATCTGTACCGCCTGGTACGGTCACGCTCGGGGCCGTTCCGGATCGAAAACGCCGTTCCGATAACCGAAATCGACCTGGCCGCTCGGGAGCGAAGGATCTCCGCTCATCTGATTCCGCCGGAGGTGGTCCTGGCGGGATTCCCGTGTGTTCGCGTCACGGCCGATGGGGCCCGGGGCGTGCTTCATGGTGTGCCGATCAGTCTTAAGGGTGTGATGCACCTTCCCAAAGAATTCAAGACAGGGGAGGCCGTCTTGGTGTATAATAACGCCGGTCATTTGATCGCCTTGGCCTCGGCCCTCGTGGGCCGGCAGGATGTTCACGGGATCGGTCGGGAACGTGTCTTTAAGGTCGACAAGGTTTTGATCTAGGTTACACCCGTTCAGATCTGAAGGAGGAAGGCCGTATGCTGCAGAAACCGGAAAAACTCGAATTGATGCAAAAGTTCGGCAGCCATTCCAAGGACACCGGGTCTCCGGAGGTTCAGATCGCGCTGCTGAGCACGCGGATCAATTCCTTAATGGATCATTTTAAGGATCACAAGAAGGATCACCATTCCCGACGCGGTCTCCTTCGCATGGTCAGCCGGCGCCGCAAGCTGCTGGATTACCTCCAACGGGAAGACTTGGAGCGGTACAAGAAAATCATCGTTAAGCTCGGCATCCGAAAATAGAGGGTCATCGGCCGATCGGTGGTGACGTCTTGGGGAAAAGGAGATAGGAAGGGAACGGCCTACCGGATGAGGTCATTGCCTCCCTACTTCCTGCCCCCAAGCGACCGCCCGGGGATGTCATCCCTCCGGGTTCCGGGCGAAATCCGAGCCCGAAATGACAAGGGTTCAACACAAAAGGGGGACATTTCATGGCTCATCAAGTTGAATTAGAAATCGGCGGAAAACGTCTGGTATTGGAATCCGGACGGGTTGCGAAACTGGCCGACGGATCCGTGCTGGCCCGATACGGCGATACGGTCGTTCTGGCCACGGCCGTCGCCTCCAAGGTGGCCAAGCAGGGGATCGATTTTCTTCCCCTCACGGTCGATTTTCAGGAGAAGGCCTACGCGGCCGGAAAGATCCCGGGTGGCTTCTTCAAACGGGAAGGCCGCCCGGCCGAGCGCGAGATACTGGCCAGTCGACAGATCGATCGTCCTCTTCGTCCGCTCTTTCCAAAGGGATTTTATTTCGAAACCCAGGTCGTGGCCTCGGTTCTTTCATCGGATCAGGGCTATGCGGCCGACCTGCTGGGGATCATCGCCTCTTCGGCGGCGCTCTCCATTTCCGATATTCCCGTCCAAGAGCCGGTCGGAGCGGTTCGGATCGGGCGGATCGAGGGTCGTTTCGTGGTCAATCCGACGATTCCCCAGGCCGAAACCTCCGACCTGAATATGGTTGTGGCCGGGACTCGGGACGCCGTCATGATGGTCGAGGGCGGGGCCAACGGGCTCAAGGAGCAGGCCCTGATCGAGGCGATCCTCCTGGCCCATTCCGAGATAAAAAAGATCGTCCAGATCATCGACCGGCTCCGGGAAATGGCGGGAAAGCCCTCGCGGGTGATTCCTCCGAAGGCGATCGATGCGGCGTTGGTCAAAACGGTCGCGGCCCAGTGCTCCAAGGAGATCGAGGAGGCGGTTCTGATTTCCAACAAGACGGCCCGCCAGGAGAGGCTGGAGGCGATCTTGAACGAGACGGTGATCCGGATCAACACGCCCGAGGCGGATCGAACAACCGAGGTCGCCGAGGCGTTTCACGCACTGGAGCGCAACGCGGTGCGGAAGATGATTCTCGATAAAGGTGTGCGTGCGGACGGACGGGGACATCGCGACATCCGACCGATCACCTGCGAGGTAGGAATCCTTCCGAGGACGCACGGCTCGGCCCTGTTCACCCGCGGCGAGACGCAGAGCCTCGTGGTCGTGACGCTCGGGACGGCCGAGGACGAGCAGCGGATCGACGCCCTGGAAGGGGAGTCGACCAAGACCTTCATGCTGCATTACAACTTTCCCCCCTTCTCGGTGGGGGAGGCCCGGCCGATGCGCGGGCCGGGTCGACGCGAGATCGGCCACGGGGTCCTGGCCGAACGGGCCTTGAAACCCGTGATCCCGAATCGGGAATCCTTTCCCTATACCCTCCGGATCGTCTCGGACATCCTCGAGTCGAATGGTTCCTCGTCCATGGCGACGGTCTGCGGGGGAACCCTGGCCCTCATGGACGCGGGCGTACAGATCAAATCGCCCGTCGCCGGAATCGCGATGGGTTTGATCAAGGAGGGCCATCAAACCGTCATTCTCTCGGATATCCTGGGCCTCGAAGACCACCTGGGCGATATGGATTTTAAAGTCACCGGGACCCGCGAGGGCGTTACGGCGCTCCAGATGGATATGAAAATCCCCGGCATCACGGAGGAAATCCTCCGCCAGGCGATGGAACAGGCCCGCGTCGGGCGGCTCCATATTTTGGATCGGATGGCCGAGGCGCTCGCCGCGCCGCGGCCGGATCTCTCCGCGCTGGCGCCGCGAATATTCACGATGCGCATCAAGCGCGACCGGATCGGCGAGGTGATCGGACCGGGCGGAAAAGTCATCCGCGGGATCGTCGAGCAGACCGGCGTGAAAATCGATATCGAGGACGACGGGACGATCTTGATCGCCTCGGCCGATGCGGAGGCGGCCCGGCGGGCGATCGAGATCATCAACCAGATCATCGAGGAGGTCGAGGTCGGGAAGATCTACAAGGGTAAAGTCGTCAAGGTGATGGATTTCGGCGCCTTTGTCGAGATCCTTCCGGGGACGGACGGGCTCGTCCATATCTCGCAGCTCGCCGATCAGCGCGTCAACCGGGTCCAGGACGTGGTGAATGAGGGGGACGAGGTCATGGTGAAGGTCCTCGAGGTGGACAAGCAGGGGAAGATCCGACTGAGCCGGAAGGAGGCCCTCCGGGCCGGGGCGGAGCCGAAGAAAGGCTAGCCGGCGGCGAAAGGATCGCAAAGAATCGGATGGGCGAGAACCGGTTTTACAAGGAGGTGCTCGACAACGGGATCCGGGTCGTCACCGAAGAAATGCCGTCCGTCAAGTCGGTCTCGATCGGGATTTGGGTCGACGTCGGTTCCCGCGATGAATCCGACGCCGAGGCCGGGGTTTCCCACTTCGTCGAGCACATGATGTTCAAGGGCACGGCCCGCCGTACGGCGAAAGATATCGCACAGGAAGTGGACGGACTGGGCGGCGAGCTGAATGCCTTTACCTCCCGGGAAACCACCACCTACTACGCCAAGGTCACGGATGAGCAAGCGCCCCGGGCGATTCGGTTGTTGACCGACCTCTTCCGCCGTTCCGTATTTCCTCCCGCCGAAATCGAGCGTGAAAAGCAGGTCATCCTCGAAGAGATCAAGATGGTCGAGGACGACCCCGAGGATTTGGTACACGAGCTGCACACGGGGAGCGTCTGGAGGGGAAATCCCTTGAGCCGTCCCGTCCTGGGGCGAACCCAGACGGTTCGCGCATTCACGCGCGCCCGGACGCTGCGGTACATCGAGCAGCAGTACCTTCCCGAGCGAATCGTGATTTCCGTGGCCGGTCGGTTTAAGCGTCGGCCCCTGCTCCGCGAAATCCGCCGCGCCTTCGGTCGCCTCGATCGCCGCCCGGATCCGGCCGTCCGCCCGGTGAGGCGCATCGCCCCGGTGATGAATGGGAAACGGATCCTTGTCCGATACAAGAAACTGGAACAGGCCCATCTCTGCCTGGGGCTCCCCGGGCTTCCCATCGCTCATCGGGACCGCTACGCCGCCTCGGCCTTGAATATCCTCCTGGGGGGCGGGATGAGCTCGCGTCTTTTCCAGGAAGTCCGTGAGAAGCGGGGGTTGGTCTACACGATCTATTCCCAGTTGGCCGGTTTTCAGGATGTCGGGATGCTTCTCGTCTACGCCGCGTCCGGTCCGAAGGCCATTCCGCGGGTACTCCGGTTGACCGTCCGCGAACTGAAACGGCTTCGGGAGACCGGGGTCAATCGCGACGAACTGGGACGGGCCATCGAGCAGATGAAGGGAGGCCTCCTGCTGGGGCTGGAGAGCACGAATAACCGGATGAGCCGCTTGGCCCGAGACGAGATCTACTTGGGTCGGTTTTTCACTCCGGAGGAGGTGCTTCGGGAGGTCTCGAAGATCTCGAAACGGCAGATCCGTCAGCTGGGAGACCGGCTCCTCGATCCCGACCAGATTTCCCTCACCCTTCTCGGCCCCGTTTCCCTGAAGAGTTCCGAAGTCGAGAACGCCCTGAGGCCTTAGGGCCTCCTCACCGCGCGCATCCCTTGTCGCTCCGTCGGTCAGATCAAGCCTTGCGGGGGGAGGTGCAGACGGTATTGCGCCCGGATCCCTTCGCCGCGTAGAGGGCCTTGTCGGCCTGCTCCATCAGATCGAAGGTCGTAGAGGCGTTTTCCGGATAGGAGGCGAGGCCGATGCTGACGGTCAGTTTTCGGCCGGGTTGTTTCTGAGCGTTTTCGAATTTGTGCGACGCGATGCGTTTTCGAAGCCGCTCGGAGAGGAGACGCGCCTTGGTCCGTTCGGTTTCGGGCATGATGATCGAAAACTCCTCCCCCCCGTAGCGGGCGACGATATCGACCTCCCGGCTCATCTCCTTGAGAATCTGTCCCACCTCTCTTAACACCTGATTGCCTTTTAAGTGTCCGTTGGTGTCGTTATAGTGCTTGAAATGGTCGATGTCGATCATCATGAGAGACATGGCCCGGTGGTACCGCTCGGCGCGGGAGAGTTCGAGATTGAGCTGCTGCCGGAAGTGCCGGTGGTTGTTAAGACCGGTCAGCTCGTCCGTGATCGCGAGGAGGCGCGTGTTCTCGTGCAGCCGGGTCTGCTCGATCGCCATGGCGGCGTAGGTCGAGAGCAGCGAAAGAAGCGAGATCTCGTGGGAGGTGAAATGCCGAGGTTTAAAATCATCCACGTACAGAAGGCCCATGATCCTTCCTTCGGCCCGCAGGGGCGAGGCCATCAAGGAACGGATACCCTCACGGAGCATCACCGGGTTATCGAATTTCGGGTATTCGGCGACGTCCCGGATCACGAGGGGCTCATCCTGATTGAGGATATGGCTGGTCAATCCCCCTTGCCGGACCTTCCATCGCGACCGGCGCGTGAACCGTTTGGAAAATCCCTTCGAGGCCGCCAGGAACATCTCGCCCTTTTTTTCCTCAAAAATCGTCAGGCTTCCGGCTCCCGTATTGAGAAGGTTGGTGGCGTACTCGATGACCGTTCGGTACAGCTTATCCAGGCTTTCGATCGATCGGAATTTAAGGCCCAGATTGTAAAGGGACTGATATCCGAACAAAAGTCGTTCGATCTCCTGGCGACTTTTGATCCGCGCCTCGACCATCTCCCACATGAAACGGGCGCTGTGCCCCCCGATGATCTCGGCTTTGGGGGCGATCTGGGCCAGCTCCCGGCCGATCCGGCGTTCGCCGGTGACGTCCATGACCAGCTCGACGCTGTTGTTCTTAAGGAGTTTTCTAAAATCCGTGGTGTGGGGAATTTTTAACCGCTTGGCGGTGACCATCCCGGGGGCCTTGGAGTCGATGTCGGCCACCCCGACGATCTTCACGGTCGGGTCATCGAAGAGGAGATCGATCAGCGCCTTGCCTCCTTCGCCTCCCCCGATGATGGCAAGCTGGACGGGACCTTTCTGAACAGGCATTGGGATTCCCTCGTCTTGGCCGGGCCGCTCCGATTCGGGATCGGTTACCCTCCGGCCCTCTTCTTCAATTCATGGAGGACATTCAGCGCCTCCAGGGGTGTGAGGTTGGAGATATCGATCCGCCTCAATTCCAATATCACCGGGTGGGATTCCCGTGCGAACGGATCCATCGGCGGAACGGCATCGCCGTTATCGACCCGGCCCGGGGTCGCGGCGAGTCGGGGCTGACCGAACTCGTTAAGCTCCCCCGTTTCCAGGATTAAGAGGACTTCCTTGGCGCGCTGGATCACGTTCTGGGGAAGGCCGGCAAGGCGGGCGACTTGAATGCCGTAACTTCGGTCTGTTCCTCCTTCGATGATCTTGCGGAGAAAGATGATCTCGTCGTTTAATTCACGAACCGCAATATTGTAGTTCTTCACGCCGCGGCATGTCAAGGCCAGCTCGGTCAGTTGGTGGTAATGGGTGGCGAAGAGCGTTCGGGCCCCGGAACGCTTCGGGTCATGGAGATACTCGGCCACGGCCCAGGCGATGCTGACCCCGTCGAAGGTGCTCGTCCCACGGCCGATCTCATCGAGAAGGATCAGGCTCCGGGGGGTGGATTGGTTGAGAATGGCGGCCGTTTCGGTCATTTCGACCATGAAGGTGCTCTGTCCGCCCATCAGGTCATCGGAGGCCCCCACCCGGGTGAAGATCCGGTCGACCAGGCCGATGCGGGCCTCCCGTGCCGGAACAAAACTGCCCATCTGGGCCAGGATAACGATCAGTGTGACCTGGCGCATGTAGGTCGACTTTCCGGCCATGTTCGGACCCGTGATGATCAGGAGTCGATTTTCCTGATCGTCCATCAGCGTATCGTTCGGGACGAACCGGGCCCCTCTCGGCAGCATCCGCTCCAGCATCGGATGGCGGCCATCGGTGATGCGGATCTCGTCGCCGTCATGAACCTCCGGTTTGACGTAGTGCTCCA
>CAYJTJ010000045.1:0-13917 GCA_964372835.1 uncultured Nitrospirota bacterium | reverse complement strand
TTGAACCCCAGGTATTTTCATGAAAACCATCCTCATCGTTGATGATGAACCCAGCGTAGCCGAATCCCTCTCCATGATCCTAAAGCCGGATTACCGCACGCTTTGGGCCGCAACCGGCGACTCGGCCCTGAAACTCTTCCATCGAAATCAGGTCCACTTAATTCTCTTGGACATCCTCCTGCCCGGTCTGGACGGCCTCGCTCTCCTGAAGCGGTTCCGGGAGGTGGAATCCACCCTTCCCATCCTCATGTTAACCGCCACGCGGACGGTCGAGACGGCCGTCGAGGCGATGAAGATGGGGGCGACGGATTATATCAACAAGCCGTTTGGCGTGGATGAGCTCCGGATCACGATCGACAAGGCGATCTCGGCACACGAACTCGAACAGGAGGTCCGCTACCTTCGTCTTGAGGTCGAGAAGATTTACCACCCCGACAATCTCGTCGGCAAGAGCCGGGTCATGCGCGAGGTGTACTCGAAAATTCAGCAGGTGTCCGACGCCAAGACGACCGTCCTGATCACCGGCGATAGCGGAACGGGAAAAGAAATGGTGGCGAGGGCGCTTCATTTCAACAGCGCCCGTCGGACCCGGCCGTTCGTGGCGATCAATTGCGCCTCGATTCCCGAGACGCTGATCGAAAGCGAGTTGTTCGGGCACGAGAGGGGCGCCTTCACGGACGCGACGAGCCGAAAATTGGGCCAGTTCGAGGTCGCCCAGGGCGGGACGGTCTTCCTGGACGAGATCGCCGAACTCAGCCCGGCCACTCAGGCAAAGCTGCTGCGGGTGCTCCAGTCCAAGGAATTCACGCGCGTCGGGGGAACGCAGACGATCGAGGTCGACGTCCGCCTGATCGCGGCCACCAACAAGGTTCTCGAGGAGGCCATCCGCCGAAAGGCTTTTCGGGAGGACCTCTACTATCGGATCAACGTCCTCCCGATCCATCTCCCGCCGCTTCGCGAGCGAAAGGAGGATATTCCCTCCCTGGTCATTCATTTTCTCGCCAAAAAGGCCAAGGAGGACGGGCGCAAGATGAGGTCGATCAGCAAAGAGGCGATGGCCTGCCTGATTCGGTATGACTGGCCCGGAAACGTCCGCGAGCTGGAAAACGTGATCGAGCAGACCGTGGCCCTCACGGATCGACAGACCATCCAGTTGGGAGACCTCCCCGGGACGGTTCAGACCCCTCTCCGCTCAAACACCCTCAAGGATCTGGCGATGGAGGGCCACCTCTCCCTGCCGGAGGCCGTGAGGTCCTTTGAGAAACAGATCATCGATTCGGCACTCAAGAAGACCAACTATAGCCAGACCCGCACGGCCCAGCTTCTCGGAATGACGCGCCGGATTCTTAAATACAAAATGGACGCGTTGGGCCTTTCCGCTCCGCGAGGAAATTCCCTTCCCCCATCCAGATCACCACGCGATCTAAAAAGGGCCGACTGACGGTCCTTTTCCGGACGTAATAAACAAATTTGTACAATAAAACATAATATATAACTAATTGATTAAATATATTAGTTTTAATACCACACTCTAATTGTGATCAAATTTGAACATTATATTGCGGAAATCGGCCGAACGCCCGTTTCCCGGAATCGTGGCGTTCATCGGAAATGCATACGATTCCGCGTGGTTCAAACGGTGTCGGCCGTCGGCAATAAATCGGCACGGGAATTGCTTAGTAGATTAAGCAGAGATCTCCGCGCAAACCCCATTCCAACCCCCCACTGAAAGGGAGTTCGATGGAATCTTCACACAGCATCCTGATCGTTGACGATGAGGCCGGCCCCCGAGAATCGCTGAATATGATCCTGAAGCCTTTTTACGGGGTTTTTAACGCCACGGACGGACACCAGGCCATGGATCTTTTGAGAAAGAGGGCCGTGGATCTGGTCATCCTGGATCTCAAGATGCCCGGCTTCCAAGGGACCGATGTGCTTCGCGAAATCAAGAAGGAATTCGGCGACGTCGAGGTGATCGTCCTGACCGGCTACGGGAGCCTGAAGACCGCCATGGATTCGATTCGCCTCGGCGCGGCCGATTATCTCCTCAAACCGTTTAATGTGGCCGAGATCATCTCGGTCATCAGCCGCCTGCTGGACAAAAAGGTGCAACGGGACCAGCTCACCGCCTTCCTCGAGCAGCTTCGCAGCCGGATGGGCTCCGACACCACATTGGACCTGATATGCGAATCGGTTGAAAATCGAGACGCGCTTCTCGAAATCATCAAGTCGATCCGGGAGGGGTCCAAACCGCTGGCGGAATCCATCCATTCAGGAAATTATCTGGAGTTCGTTCGGGTCTTGTCGGAGACCCTGGAGAACAGGGACCCGTTTACGCACGGCCATTCGAACCGAGTCAATTATTACTCCAACCTGCTGGCTCAGAAACTCAATTTGAGCGAGGACGAGCAGCGCGACCTTCAGGTGGGCGCCTACCTCCACGATATCGGAAAACTTGGAGTCGACAGCCAGATCATTTATAAAGAGGGGGCCTTCTCCCGACAGGAGCTGTTATTGATGCGACGACACCCGGAAATCGGGGTGGATCTGGTCGCGCCGATCGGCCTGTCTCACCGGATCGTTTCGATCATCCGGCACCATCACGAATTTTATGACGGCACGGGGTACCCGGACGGATTGAGGGGAGAATCGATTCCCCTCCTCACGCGGGTCGTGTCCACATCCGAAACCTTCGATGCCATGGTCACGGATCGACCGTACCGAAAGGCCATTCCGATGAAACAGATCGTGGCCGAACTCAAGCGGTGCGCCGGGACGCAGTTCGATCCTTATTTGGTTAAATTGCTTCTGGAAATTATCGAGGAAAAGGGGGAGGATATCCTTCCCAAACGGTTCCACGCATCGCGTCCCCTTACGGTCTAAAGCCGTTGAAGGGGGCGTTTCATATTTTGGGTGCACCGATGGAAACAACCCCGATTATTCTGATGGCCGGCCTGGTGATGGGATATCTCTTGATTGAAAGGATGCTTGTCACGCCGCCAAAATTTCTATCCCTCTACCTTCTGTTTTCCGCCATCCTCATCGTGATGACCCTGTAAGGGGATCTCCGGGAGTTGGGCGGATGCCGAGATCGGACAGGGCTGCTCGGCCCGTGGAGACCGCGCCCCGGTCTAGGTTGCTCCCAGGTTCAGCATCTCCCGGGCATGCTTAAAGGCCGCCGGGGTCGTCTGCCGTCCGCCCAACATCCGCGCGATCTCCTCGACCCTTTCCTCTTCGCGAAGCCGCTTCACTCTTGTGACCGCCCTCCCCTGGAGGACCGCCTTTTCGACCGTAAAATGGGTGGGGGCTTGGCTTGCGATCTGGGGAAGATGGGTGACGCAGAGGACCTGCCGGTTCCGGGCCAGCCCTTTTAACCGCTGGCCGACCACCTCGGCGACTCCCCCCCCGATACCGGCGTCCACCTCGTCAAATACAAGCGTGGGAACCCGATCCACGGCGGCCAGTATTGACTTCAGCGAAAGCATGATTCGGGAAAGTTCTCCCCCGGAGGCGATCCGGGCCAACGGCTTTGGCTCTTCCCCGGGATTCGGGGCGACCCGATACTCGATCTCGTCGGCCCCGAACGGGCCGAGTCTCTCGATCGTCTCGGCCGTCTCGAAACGGATTTTAAATCGCGTCTTGGTCATCTTCAACTTGTTCAATTCCTGCTCAACCTTCTTTTCGAGTTGACGCGCCGCCCCGATGCGTCCCCGGGTCAGTCTCCCCGCCAGATCCAGACAGCGGGCCTCCGCCTTTCCCACCTCGGAGGCCAGCGACTGCCGCCGCTCGTCGGCGGTTGAGATTCGGCCCAGTTCATCGTTAATTTCATGTTGGCGCCGGAGGATTCCTTCAAGACTCGGGGCGTACTTCTTCTTGAGCGATTGGATCAGGTGAAAACGCTCCTCGATGCGCGCCAGCCGCTGGGGGTCATGCTCGATTCCATCACGGTAATTCCTCAGTCGTTCCGCGGCATCCTGAAGCTCGGCCCTTGCCCCGTTACAGATCTCGATCAGGTCCTTCATCCTTTCATCCGTCCGGGAGAGATCGGCGATGGCGGTTTCCGCAAGGGAAAGCTGGGCCAGAATGGCGCCGTCGTCCGCGTAAAGCCTCCGGTAGGCCTCGTCGGCCAGAACCGATAGGCGCCCGGCGTTCGACAGGACAATCCGCTCCTGCTCAAGCCGTTGATCCTCGCCCGGCTGAAGGTCCGCGGATTGAAGCTCTTGACTCTGAAATTGCAGGAGGTCCGTGCGCTGTAGACGATCCCGCTCCGTTCCCTCCAAAGCGAGCAGCTCTTCGTGACTTTTACGATAGGCCTGATACGATTCCTGATATTCTCGACGGAGATCCGACAGCGTCCCGAACGCGTCCAGGAGATCCCGCTGCTGTTCGGACCTGAGGAGGGATTGGTGCTCGTGTTGGCCGTGAATGTCCACCAGAAGATTGCCGATCTGCTGAAGCTGCCCGATCGCGACCAGACTCCCGTTAAGGGTGGCTCGTCCTTTTCCGGCACGGCTCAGGACGCGGCGGATCACCAACTCCCCCGCCTCGCCGCCGGCCAGGTCCATCCGTCGGATCTCCTCCGCGACGAGGCCGTCCGGAGCGACCTCAAAGGCCGCCTCCAAAATCGCTTCATCGCTTCCGGTCCGGATTTGCTCGGATGATGACCGACCTCCCAAAAGAAGGTCGACGGCATCCACCAGGATCGATTTTCCGGAGCCGGTTTCGCCGGTGAGGACATTCAGGCGCGGATCAAAGCAGATTTCAAGGCGATCGATAATGGCGAAGTTTTGGATGCGCAACTCGCGCAGCATGAGAAACCCAAGGGCGCGGCGTGACTGACGGCCCGGCCCCTATTTCGCCGCCAGGAGGGATTCGACCTTGTCCTTGAACTGTTTTTTTGCGGCGGCCCCGACGATCTTATCCACGGGCTTGCCGTCTTTAAAAAAGAGAAGCGTCGGGATTCCCATGATCTGGTACCGCCCGGCAATTTCGGGATTTTCATCCGTGTTCAGTTTATACACGCGCAGCCGCCCCTCATACTCCTTGGCCAGTTCCTCCACGATCGGCGCGACCATCTGGCACGGCCCGCACCAAACGGCCCAGAAGTCAACCAACGAGAGACCGTTTCCCTTTATGACTTCGCTTTCCCAGTTCTTTGAATCGGCTTTAATCGGTTTGGACATTCGGATCCCCTTTCCTTGATCATTACGGGCTATTATGATACGAGCGGAGGACCGGTGTCAATGCCGGCCGCACCGTTCACGGCCCGAAACACAAGGAGCGCCCCACGGCGCTCCTGACCTTAATGGGTGTCCTCTGGTTACGGGCCGCCGACCTTATCCCCCCAACAGGCCCAGCGTTTCTTTCAGCCCGCGATTCACGCAGGTGAAGATGGGCGTATCCCGCTCGGTGTAGAGCCGGCCCTGGGTCTCGCGAAGTTCCATGAGCAGATTTAGGAAATCCTCCGGCTTGTCCGTCTCGAAGGCCAGCGCGAATTCCTGATCGTCCAGGCCGAAGGAGTAGGTCGTGTTTAATTTAACGGAAGGATATTTGTTGCCCACGATAATATGCTCGTCCATCATGCCCTGCCGGGTGTGCTTGGTCAGAAGATACCATTCCGGCGTCTTCACGAAGGGATACATAAAGAGGTATTTCGATTTTCCGGGGACGATTCGCAGCCGCTGCTCCTCGTGTTCGGGATTGAGCTTGTCGACGTAGACCGAGCGCTTGGTGAGGGCCAGGTAGGAATAGGGCGTCGTGAGGTAGTGGCCGAGTTTCGTGGCCAGCAGTCGGGCGGTGAACTCCTGGACCGTCTCGAGGGAGTACCCGATCCGCCACATCATGAAATCCACGTCGGCGCGGGTTCCCATGGTGGAGTAGGTCATGACCATGAACTGCTTGGGGTCACGGGTGAATTCTTCCACCACTTGGGTGAATTCCTTTTTCCCCTGTTCCCGTTCGGCAAGAGGCAGCCTCCTCCACTGAGGGTCGACCTTGTAGAAGAGAAAACTGACGAACTGCTGGGCCATCGCTCTCTTCGGCCCGGCCGAAGGGCCTCCCTCGGGCTGAACCCCGGTTCCACCACCCTGTTCCCGGGCGGCGCGGGATTCCGCCACCACGCCGGGATCGATCACGCTGATTCTTCGGTTTCTGGCGTACTCCTCCACGCTCCGCATGGCCGATTTCCGGATCATAAACGGAACGTTTTGCATCTGGGCCTTTCCCTCTTCCGTCCACTGGGGGTCGATCGGGGCTGTCGTCCCGGTTTTTTCATGGTCGCTCATAGATCCTCCGGAATCTCCGTCTTCGCGGAACGTTAAACGATCGGATTGTGCCGATAAGTCCTGAATTTATTATTAGAAAATATACCAATTCGTCCCGGTTTGTCAACTGTCCGCCCGATTCGATACGGGACCGATGGAGAAGGAAATTGATCGTTGATGGGCCCCTCGGCCCCGACACGGCCGGCGGTGATTTCGATGGAGCGCGGAAGCGATGGCGGTTTCTTGACATGTCCCGACCGGGATGTTAGTATCAAAAAATTCATAATCGCTCGAATAAGTTAGAGAATCACCATGGAGTATAAAGAGAGTCTCAATCTTCCCAAGACCGAATTTCCCATGAAGGCCAACCTGATCCAGAAAGAACCGCAAATTCTGGCCCTCTGGGAGCGGGACCATGTTTATGAATCACGGCAGGGGCTGAATCGGGACGGGTCCAAGTACATTCTTCACGACGGTCCCCCTTATGCCAACGGTCGCATCCATATCGGTCACGCCCTGAACAAGATCCTGAAAGATTTTGTGGTCAAATCGAAAGCGATGGAGGGCTTCTCCGCCCCCTTTGTTCCCGGCTGGGACTGTCACGGCCTCCCGATCGAGCATCAGGTCATGAAAGACCTGGGCTCCAAGAAACAGGGGATTTCCCGCACCGAGATCCGCCGACTCTGCCGAGAGTACGCCGAAAAGTACATTGATATTCAACGCGCGGAGTTCAAGCGGCTGGGCGTTCTGGGGGACTGGGACCATCCATACCGGACGATGGATCCCGCCTATGAGGCCGCGATTATCCGCGAATTCGCCAAGGTGGTTGGAAGGGGCGCGGTCTACCGGGCCAAGAAACCGGTCTTGTGGTGCCCGAATGACGAAACCGCCCTGGCCGAGGCCGAGGTGGAATATGAGGATCACACCTCGCCGTCGATTTATGTGAAGTTCCCTGTTGTGAATCCCCAAGGCCGATTCCCGATCGATTCGGCCCAGGGCACCTTTGCCATCATTTGGACGACGACACCCTGGACCCTTGTCGCCAACCAAGCGATCAGTGTGCATCCCCGTTTTGTTTACCGATTTGTCAAGACGCCCATGGGCGAGTTGATCGTCGCACAGGAACTGATCGAAAGCTGCATGAAGGCTTTTGGCTTGAAACCTAGTGATTACACGATTACGGAGGGAGCCTTTGCCGGACAGGAGTTGGCAGACACTCTGACAGGAAGTCCTGTGATTTGCCGTCACCCTTGGCTTAATATCAACGTTCCGATCATCTTGGGCGAGCATGTCACAAAGGACCAAGGCACCGGCTGCGTCCATACCGCTCCGGGACACGGCCAAGAGGACTACGAAGTCGGACGGCGCTACGGACTTTCTGTGTATGCGCCGGTGGACGCGCGCGGGAGATTTACGGAAGAAGCTGGCGCATTTTCAGGTCAGAACGTGTTTGAATCGAGCAAGGCCATTATCTCGCTGCTCAAACAGCGCGATATGCTTCTCAAAGAGGAATCCATCACCCATTCCTATCCCCACTGCTGGCGCTGCAAGAAGCCGGTGATCTTCCGGGCCACGGTGCAGTGGTTCATTTCCATGGAAACAAAAGAACTACGCCGTCGTGCGCTGGATGGAATAGACAAAAACGTGAACTGGATTCCGAAATGGGGACGGGACCGGATTTACGGAATGATTGAAAACCGTCCCGACTGGTGCATCTCCCGGCAGCGGGCCTGGGGCGTGCCGATCGTGGCGTTTGCCTGTCTTGATTGCAAAGAGCTTCTCTTCACGCCCGAGGTCGTGAATCATGTGGCGGATCGAATGGAACGCGAAGGCGGAAGCGACATCTGGTTTTCAAAATCGGCCGACGAGCTTCTGCCGAAGGGGATGAGCTGTCCGAAATGCAAGGGCAGCCGATTTGCCAAGGAGAACGATATCCTGGATGTCTGGTTTGAATCAGGCGTCAGCCATGCGGCCGTGCTTAAAACCCGCCCGGAACTGTCATGGCCGGCCGACCTTTATCTCGAAGGCTCGGATCAACATCGCGGCTGGTTTCACAGTGCGCTCCTCACCTCGTTGTTGACGGAGGGTCAGCCGCCCTATAAGGCCGTGCTGACTCACGGATTCGTGGTCGACGGGGCCGGCAAGAAAATGTCGAAATCGGCCGGAAACGTCGTCGCCCCGCAGGAAGTCATCGCCCAGTACGGGGCGGAGATCCTCCGTCTATGGATTGCGGCCACGGACTTTCGGGAGGATGTCCGCATTTCGCGTGAGATCCTTACGCATTTGGTCGAGGCCTATCGAAAAATCCGGAATACATGTCGGTTCCTCTTAAGCAACCTTTATGACTACGATCCCGCGCGGGACTCGGTTCCGGACGAGGCGCTCCAGGAGATCGACCGGTGGGCCCTTCACCGACTCCACGAATTGATTGGGCGGATCCGTCGCAGCTATTCCGGGTTTGAATTTCACACCGTTTTTCACTCCCTCAATAATTATTGTGCCGTGGATTTAAGCGCCCTCTACCTGGACATCCTGAAGGACCGGCTGTACGCCGACGGGGCCCGGTCCCCCTCCCGGCGCGCGGCGCAAGGCGTTTTATTCGAAATCCTCCTCTCCGTGACACGGCTGATGGCGCCCATCCTATCCTTCACCGCCGAGGAAATCTGGGCCCACATCCCCCGAACTCAACGGGACACCGAAAGCGTCCACCTCAGCCGTCTTCCCGAAGCCAAGGCCGGCCGCATCGATCGGGAACTCGGCTCCCGTTGGGAAAGGTGGTTGACCCTCCGCGAGGAGGTGGCCAAGGCGCTCGAGGTCAAGCGGAACGAAAAGGTGATCGGCGCGTCTCAGGAGGCGCAGGTGAGCCTTTTCGCCTCCGGGGAGACCTACGATTTCCTCCGCCGGAACGAATCCCAGCTGGTTCCCCTGCTTTTGGTCTCAAAGGTGGAGCTCAGGCGGCTGGAGGAAACGACAAAATCCGAAATCGGAATGATGAGCCCGGTCGTCCCTTCGCTGGGAATAACCGCGGCCCGATCGGAGGACCCCCGTTGCGCCCGGTGCTGGAATTATCGGGACACGGTGGGCCGGAATTCGGATCATCCCCTCCTCTGCCAACGTTGCGTCGTCGTGATCCGCTCGAAAAATGGATAGTTACCCCATGATCCCCGGCCGGGCCTATCGGGTCCTCGTGTTTCTCTCCGCGGGTATTATTCTGCTCGATCAATCGACGAAGGCGATCGTTCAGAGCACCATGGATCTTCACAAATCCGTCCCGATCATTCCCGGATTCTTCAACCTCACCTACATCCGAAATCCGGGCGCCGCCTTCGGCCTCTTTGCCGATTTCGGGCCCGGGGCCCGAATGGCGTTCTTCCTGACGATCTCGGTCCTGGCGATTCTGGCCCTATTGCTCATCTATCATAAAATGCCCCATCCGCTCTGGCCGGGGCGCCTATCCGTAGGGCTCGTCTTTGGGGGCGCCTTGGGTAACTTGATTGATCGCATCCGGCTTGGGGAAGTGGTGGACTTCCTAGACTTTTACGTCGGGACCCTTCACTGGCCGGCCTTTAACGTGGCCGATTCCTGCATCAGCGTCGGAGTTACCCTCATGATCTGGTTCTTCATTCGCCAGGAAAGGATAAACAAGGCGGGTGCAGTTTCCGACAAAGCCCCCGCGGTCCATGCCGACTTCCCGCCCAAAGGATAGGGAGCCCGTCCCGGTCGAAGGCGAACTGGTCGTCAAACCGAAGTTTGCCTCGGAGCGCCTGGATCATTTTCTCGTCCACCACCAGATTCACTCCTCCCGGACCCAGCTCCAGCGATGGATCCGGGACGGAGAAATTCGGGTCAATGACCATGCCGTGAAGCCCAACTACAAAGTCCATCCGGGAGATCGGATCCTCTACCGGATTCCCCGACCTCAACCCCTCGATATTCGGCCGGAGCCGATTCCGTTGGATGTTCTTTACGAGGACTCCGACATCATCGTCATCAACAAGCCGGTCGGCCTGGTTGTGCATCCCGCGCCGGGACATTACACGGGGACCTTAATCCACGCTCTTCTCGCACACGCAAACGACCTCTCCGGAATCGGCGGCCGGACCCGTCCCGGACTGGTTCACCGCCTGGACAAAGACACCTCCGGTGTCATGGTAGTCGCCAAGACGGACGGATCCCATCAAAAATTGGCCCAACAATTTAAATCCCACACGATTCACCGTCGGTATCAGGCCATCGTCGTCGGCCGCCCGCCGGCTCGCACCGGAAAGATCGAGCTGGCCATCGGCCGGGATCGCTGGGATCGCAAGAAAATCTCTTCCCGGACGACGAAGCCCAGGGCGGCCCTCACCATTTACCGAGTTCTCGAGACCTTCCGATCGGCCGCACTCGTCGAGGTGCTCCCGCAAACCGGACGGACCCACCAGATCCGGGTCCACTTCGCCTCCCTGCGCTGCCCCATCCTGGGAGACCGCGTCTACGGCGGGCGCGGGGCGGTCATCGAGGACGTGACGGTTCACCGCCAGATGCTACACGCCGAACGGCTCGGATTCCTGCATCCCACCCGGAACCGCCCCATCGAATTCTCGGCTCCACTGCCCGCCGACATGGAATCGGTCCTTGAACTCCTTCGATCCGCTCGTTCGACCCGTCCTTTAACTTGACTTTGCGAACTATTTGACGGTATACTCCAATTCAGTTTAATTCTTTATTGAATGGCGATCGGCTAATTCAAACGGGAGGAAAGGATCATGAAGAAAGTGTCTGGCGCCCTGGTGGGTCAACGCATTCGGAAGATCCGCGGGAAAATGACCCAGACCGCTTTTGCGAGACTGATCGGCGTCCGAAAGCAAAACTACGTCAGCCGTTACGAGCACGGCCGAATTCCCAATCCGGAGCTTCTGATCCGGATCGCCGCCCACGCGCGAGTGAAGGTCGATTGGCTGCTGACGGGCCGCGGCAAGGGACCTCGATCCCGGTGATCGTCACCCCCCTACCAAAACAGGCCGTCCTCACTGCCGATCTCCCTGAGCGTCATCCTCCGATACCGGACATCTCGATCTGATAAATCGGCTCGGGATCATCGGCAAAGCGGTTCCCCGCCGGCTTTCCATAAACCGTCTTAATCAAGAGCTCCTCCAGATCCGAATCGGTCCATCCGTCCCGCATCGGGCCCTTTAAATCCACGCCGTCCGGAAAGGCCAGGCAGAGCTGCAACCGCCCCTGAGCCGAAAGCCTCAGCCGATTGCAGGTCGAGCAAAACCGCTCGCTGACCGGACTGATCAGTCCGATCCCGCCCGCCGTTCCGGCGATACGATATTCCTGCGAGGTCGATCCGTCCTCTGCGGGGAAGGGTTCGAGCCGATACTCGCGCTCGATAATCGACCGGATCTCCGAAGCCGGCATGAACGACTGGAGGTTATCAAGCCCCACACCCCCCAGGGGCATGACCTCAAGGAAACGATGCGACACGCCTTTCCGAATGGAGAAGGCCACCAGATCCAGGATTTCGTCATCGTTCACGCCCCGCAGGACCACCGTGTTCAGCTTGACCGGGTGGAGTCCCGTCTCTATTGCACGATCGATTCCGCACAGAACGTCGGCCAGTCGGCCGCCCCGGGTGATTCGTAAGAATTTATCCGTATTCAGGGAATCGATGCTGATGTTAATCCGGTCCAGCCCGGCCGCTTTAAGCTCATGGGCCAGGGGAGCGAGCCGCGTGGCATTCGTCGTCAACGAAAGATCCTCAAGGGCGGCGATGGAGGATAGCTTCCGAACCAGGATCGGAAGGTCCCGGCGGATTAAGGGCTCCCCTCCCGTAATTCGAATCCGCCGAATCCCCGCGCGACAGAAGAGTCCGGCGAGCCGCTCGATTTCCTCGAAGGTGAGGAGTTCCCGACGCTTTTGATGCGATTCCCCTTTTTCCGGAAGGCAGTACAGGCATCGCAGGTCGCAGCGATCCGTTACGGACAGCCTCAGGGTGGTCATACGGCGTCGGTATTGATCGATGAGTCGGCTCATGTCCGGCGGTTCGCGTTCACGAGGGTCTTCCTCCCGCCTCTTCCCCCAAGATGTAATTTACCATGTGAAGGAATCGCTCATTCATTTTCTCGAGCGCGGTTCCGAGCGTCAGCGCGATCCCCTTCATGAGTTTTTGCGTGATGGCCGGATCCGTTTTCTCAAACGACTCGAACTGCTCTTTGGCCAGGATATAGACCTTGCTGTCTTGGATGACGCGGGCGCGGGCCGAGTGGGAACGGCCGGAGAGAAAGGAGAGCTCTCCGAACAGCCGCCCCTTCTTGAAAATCGCGAGTGTTTCCTTGTACCAGCCCTTCATGGTCTTAACCACCTCCACCTCTCCCTCCGCAAGAACGTAGAGGGCCCGGCCGTCCTCCCCTTCGTGAAAAACGATCTCTCCCTTCTTATAGGTCCTCTCCTCCATCACCTGGGCCAGCTTTCTCAATTCCGGTTCGGCAAGGTCTTGAAAAAAAGGGATCTCTTTAAGGTCTTGCACCTGGATCACGGTCGACTCGACATCGACGAGGGCGGCGCAGCGTGCATGCTTTTTCGGCTCTTTATACGGGTGTCGTCCGGGGCTTGGGCCGGCTCATGCGTGGGATTATAACCCACCCCCCCGGCGGGCTTCAAGTGAAAACGCCGGAAGGGGCTCCGGCGGATGAGGTAAGGATCGGCCTGAGAGCATGGAATTAGGAATACCGCGGCGGATCATAGAGACAGGAGGGCTCCTCGGCCCGATAATCCCCGGTCATCCCGTTGGCCCGGGCCCGGCCGCCCGGCGTTAAGGCCAATAATGGGCCGTCGCCTTGATGTAACCGAAGAGAAGGTCGCGTCGGGCCACGATCCCCTTGAGCTTTCCATCCTCCACGACCGGAACACGGATCAGATGATCTTTATTCAACAGCCGGATGATTTCCACCACGGGAGTGTCCGGATGAACAAACTTCACCTCCCCCGACATGATGTCCCGGGCCTTCACCCGGTCCAGCTCCTGCCCCTCCATCAAGACATTCAGAAGATCAAATTCGCTCACCAACCCGATCAGTGTCCCATTTTCCTCCATTACCGGGAGGCTTCCGAAGTTGAACCTGGTCAGTTGCGAGGCGATATGACGGCCCGTGTCGTCCGGTCGGCAGGAGATGACGTCCTTCTCCATCAACATCCCGACCTTAAATTGACGAAAATCTTTCGTTTCGGTCAGAAACTCGCTCCTTCTCATAATCCACCTTCCTTTCGCACGGGAGGATCCCGACGGCCACCCCTAGATTGATCCGGGAGACAGACCGATCATCGTAATCCTCGGCCGGCCGGATCGGGCGGAGCTTGGCATCCGGCTTACGTTCGATGCACCACATCCCAGGTGATCGCCGCCAGCGCGGCCAAGGTCATCAGGGCGATGAAGAACACGATGCTTGCATGGAAGAAGATCATGTTTTCCTCCTTGTCATCCTGCCTGGAACGTAGCCGGGCGACTGATCGCCGTCAATAGGATGATGGAGGTGTTTTAGGGAGATAAAGCGGGGGGGTAGGCTTTAACCCTTTCGGGTTATACTCACGACAGACTCCTGGAGAAAGGATGGGAATCACGAACCGGAGGGTTCCTTCATGATGGCATCGGCCTCGATGAAGTTTTCAAAGG
>CAYJTJ010000044.1:0-14086 GCA_964372835.1 uncultured Nitrospirota bacterium | reverse complement strand
TTCGGGTTAGTCATCGTGTTCCCGCGAACGACTTCGCCTTCCATGTCGTGCAGTATCATGTTCATTCTTGCGATGGCAAAAGACGACCCGGTCCATTCCTGTCCGTACAACTTGAGCGGCCGGGCGATTTCCTTTTCTCGTTCGTTAAGGGCCAGCTCGCATTTGATCAGCAGTCCGCCGGAGCCGCAACATGGGTCGTAAACCTCTTCTCCTTGCCTGCCCTGCATCAGATAGGCCATAAGCCATCCGACCTCTTTCGGGGTGAAAAACTCTCCGGCGCTCTGGCCCTGGCTCTCGGCAAACTTCCGAAGCAAATATTCGTAGGCACGCCCCAAAAAATCCGGTTCAACGTTCTTTAGTCCAAGCCGATATCTGGGATCGCTCAGAAGCTCGATGAGGCGGGAGATGGCCTCATCGCTGATCTCACGCTCGCCATTCCGGACTTCGTTATAGTCCACGATGTCGATGACGCCTTGAAGCGTGGGATTGGCCTTTGCAATGGCCCGAACGGTTTGAGTGAGCTGCTCGCCCAGGGTCTTCGGTCGTTTCCCCTCCGGCCAATCAAATGTCTGACGTCTGCTGACGACCGGCCAAGTGGCCTCAGGCGGAATATAAAAACGGACAAGATCTTTTGGGGCGGCTTCGAGCATTGTTCGCGCGTCCTTTTCACCGTATTCTTCAATAAGACGTGCGACCTCGTCCTCATAAACATCGGAAAGGCGCTTGATGAAAATAAGAGGGAGGATGTAATCCTTGAACTTCGGCGCATCTTTCTCGCCGCGGATCGAACAGGCCGCCTTCCAGAGAAGATTCTCCATCGATTTCGTGTCGAGGACGGCGCTGCGGTCCGGTTTTTCCTTGGCGTTGGTTTCCTCGGTTGCCGTTTTGAAGTGGCGATCGTAGAGGTCGGCAAACTCCGGGCCTAACTCTCTGACGAATTTCTCTATGGCGTGCAAGGTTAAAGTGTTGAGTCTCGTCTTGCCCTTCTCCCATCGGTTGATGGTGGGAAGCGAGACTTTCAGGCGGGCCGCAAGCTTTTCCTGGCTGATGGAAAGGCGCTTACGAAGTTCGGTGATGAGGCTGGAAATTTCTTGAGCATCTCCCATGCAATCAGACCTCTGAGAAGCATGGGAAAACCATGCGCTTTTATCATGTGATATGTCAAGTGATATGTTTTAGTGGATTATTTATTCGATTTTGGCCTGCAGGGCTATTTTATTTGGGCTTTCAGCCCTTGGGCCATCATGATCTCTTTGGCGTTGTTCACCGTCCAGGCCGTCTTGTGCGTCACGGCGTCGATGAGGGCCGCGGCCGACGGCATCCCGGTTCCGCTCTTCTTCACCCCCCCGAACGGAAGATGCACCTCGGCCCCGATCGACGGGAGGTTAACATAGCCGAGTCCGTACAGGCATTCCTCTCGAATCCGTCGGGCTTTTCGGTAATCCTCCGTGATGACGGCCAGCGCGAGGCCGTAGTCGGTGTCGTTGTAGATCCGTATTGCTTCCTCGATCGAACGGAACGGAACGATCGAGACGTTGGGAGCAAAAACCTCTTCGCGGAGAATGCGGGCCTTCGGGGAATAGTCCATCTGATAGACGAACGGGGATACAAAATAACCTTTCTCGTACCCTTTTTTTCGTAGCGGTCCGCCCTCGAGCAGAATCTTCCCTCCCTCCTTCCGGGCCAGGTCGTTGTAATACCCCATTTTCTTCCGTCCGGCCTCGTTGATCAGCGGCCCCATGAAGGTCTTCTCATCCAAAGGATCGCCGATGGCGACGCGCCGGGAAAGTTTGACAAACTCCTCGCAGAACTTCGGATAGAGCTTCTCATGGACGATCAATTTCCCGGCCGAGACGCACCGCTGGCCGGTCGTTTTGTAGGCCGAAAGCACGGCCGCGTTCAAGGCGATCTTCAGGTCGGCGTCCTCGAACACGATGACGGCGTTCTTCCCGCCCATCTCACAGACCGCCAGCTTGTGGGGGCTCTCGGCGCAGACCTTTCGGATCTCGGATCCGACATCAAATGATCCCGTGAAGGCCACCACGGCCACGTCGGGATGAGCCACCAGCGGACGGCCCGTCTTCTCACCGTCCCCCTGGACCAGGTTGACCACCCCCGGCGGAATCTCGGCCCGCTCCAGGTACTCGATCACTTTCTCCCCCATCAGCGGCGTATCTTCCGATGGCTTGAAGACGGCCGTGTTTCCCTCCACCAGAGAGGGCCCCAGAAGCCATAGCGGAATCGCGAACGGAAAGTTCCAGGGGGTGATCGCCGCGACGACGCCCTTGGGATGCCGGATCACGTAGGCGTCCTTCTCGGCGATCTCGGAGGCGATCACATCCCCTGCCGGCATTCGCGCGGCGCCGAAGACATGCTGCGCCATATGGATTCCCTCGGTCACATCGGCCCGGGCCTCGTTGATCGCCTTTCCGCATTCACGGCTCATGAGGCGGGACAGCTGCTCATGATCCTTCTTCACGATCTGGACGAAGCGATCGAAAACCTCCCCCCGCTTGATCCGCGAGGTCGCCCGCCAGGCCGGAAAGGCCGCCCGCGCCGCGGCCACGGCCGCGTCGACATCCTTCGCGTTGGACCGGGGAAAACGGCCCAGGATATCGTCCGTGTTGGAGGGGTTGCGGCTCTCAAACCGGTCCTTCGATTCCGAATCGACCCAACGACCGTTGATGAAATTCTTCTGCTTCATGTTTAATCCCCCGCGCCGTCCCATCGGCCCTGATCTCCGTCCCCTATTCGCTGGGCTCCCAGACGTATTTTCCCGTCCGGTCGATATACCCGTGTTTCTTCCCGACCCCGACGCGGGCGAGACCCCCCGAAAAAAAAGTGGCCTCATCGTATTGGGGACGGATAACAAAACGGCCCGAGCGGTCGATGAATCCCCACGCGCCGTCGACAGCGGCGGCCGCCAGGCCGTCGGAAAACGAAGAGACCTCGGAGAATTTCGGATCAATGACGAATCGGCCGGTCGGGTCGACAAATCCCCATCGGCCGTCTTTCTTCACGCGGGCAAGGCCCTCCGAGAACCGTCGGGCCTGGTCAAACCCCAGGGGAATCACGAACCGACCGTGGAGGTCCATGTAACCCCATTTCGTCCCTTTCGAAACCGGGAGGAGATTCTCGGAAAAGTCCTCGGCGTTATCGAACTGGGGTTCGACCACGAAGCTTCCCCGGGGATCGATGAATCCCCACCGGTTCCCGACCGCCACGGCCGCAAGTCCCGCGGAGAACTTGCGCGCATCGTCGAACCGGGGCTCGATCACGCGCTTTCCGGTCCGGTCGATGTAGCCCCACCGGCCGTCCTTCTTGACCCGGGCAAGCCCCTCCGAAAAGGGCCGCGCGTCCGCGTAATCCGGGGGGATCGCGAGCCGGCCGGACGGATCGATGTAGCCCCACCGGCCGCCCGAGTCCACCGGCGCCATTCCCTCGGAGAACGACCGGGCCCCGCCAAACCGGGGCGGGATCATGAGCCTTCCCGACTCGTCGATAAACCCGAACCGCCCTCCTTGAATCACCGGAAACCGGCGGTCCGCGCCCCGCGGGCTCTCCTCCCCGCCGAAGACGAGTGCGGCCAGCACGGCCAAGAGGAGAAACGCCGCAGTGGCCGGGATGCGGAATCTCCGTTGCGGCGATAAATCTCCCGATCGGCGCATCTTCTACTCCCCGCGCCCCAACTCGGACGACCGCTGTGTGGCGGCCTCGACCGCCCGAATAAGCGTCGCCCGGAGCCGTCCCTGCTCCAGCGCCGAGATCCCCGCGATCGTCGTCCCCCCCGGCGAGGCGACCTGGTCTTTTAGCTCCCCCGGATGTTTTTTCGTCTGAATGACGAGCTCGGCCGCGCCCAGTACCGTCTGAGCCGCGAGCAGCATCGCCACGGATCGGGGAAGCCCCATCTTCACGCCGCCGTCCGCCAGCGCCTCGATCACCATGAAGACGAAAGCGGGCCCGCTCCCGGAGAGTCCGGTCACGGCATCGAGATGCTTTTCGGGTAGCTCGACCGCCACGCCGACCGCTTCCAGAATTGTTCGGACTGCGTCCAGATCCTCCCGTGTGGCCTTGGAACCCGGGCTGAATCCGGCCGCGCCCTTTCCAATCAAGGCCGGCGAGTTCGGCATCACCCGGATGATCCGCGCCTCCGCGCCCGCGATCTCCTCGATCGCCCGGATCGGAACCCCCGCCGCCACGGAGACGATCAAATGATTCTTCGTGAGGGCGGACTTCACCTCCTTCAGGACCGGCCGAACGAGATCCGGCTTTAACGCCAGCAGAATAATATCGGCCGACTTCACGACCAACGCGTTGTCGGCCGTCGTCTTGATGCCCAGTTCCTTCTTCAGAGCGCCCAGCGTCTCGGCGTCCGTATCCCCCCCGATCACTTGGTCCGGCGGCAGCGTTTTGGCCTGGATGAGGCCACGAATAAGGGCCGAGCCCATTCGGCCGGCCCCGATCACGCCCAGACTACGATCTAGTTTGGTCACCGAAAATCCCCTCCTTGCCGTGACGAATTTTTATTCCGATCCACCCGAATAAGGATACTCCGGGCCTCCCTTTTTTTCAAGACGGCAGTCGGGGGGATCTACGGCGAGGGGACGGTCGGGCTGTCGTGCCGGGGGTCGGACGCCGTTTTCCGTCGGCCGGCCAGGAAGGTGTAGGCGGTCGGGATTACGAACAGCGTGAGCAGCGTCCCCAGGAGCATCCCACCGACGACGACCCAGCCGATCTGCTGCCGGGACTCGGCCCCCGCCCCGCTCGCCAGGGCGAGCGGGATCGCGCCCAGAATCGTGGAGGCCGAGGTCATGAGAATCGGCCGGAGGCGAAGCGCGGAGGCCTCGATGACCGCTTCGCGGATCTCCCGGCCGCTTTCCTGCAACTGGTTCGCGAATTCGACGATCAGTATCCCGTTCTTGGTCACCAGCCCGATCAGCATCACCATCCCGATCTGGCTGTAGACGTTCAGTGTCCCCCCGGTCAGCATCAGTGAGAGGAGCGCGCCGGTCACGGCGAGGGGAACCGAAAGCATGATGATGAGGGGGTCCCGGAAGCTTTCGAACTGGGCCGCCAGAACCAAGTAAATGAAAGCCAGGGCGAGGCCGAAGATGAAGTACATCTCGGCGCCCGACTCCCGGAACTCGAGCGATTGCCCGTCCAGTGCGGTCTGTGTCCCGGGCGGAAGAACCTCCTTCGCCGTCTTCTCAAGAAAGTTCAGAGCGTCGCCCAGCGCAAATCCCGGCCCCACGTTCGCCGTGATCATCGCCGAGCGCTGACGGTTGAAATGGTTCAACTCCTTGGGGGCCACGGTCTCCTTGACGGTGACGAGGTTGGCCAGCTGAACCAGTTGGTTGTTCTTCCCGCGCACGAAAATCGAGGTCAGATCGTCCGGACTCGTCCGGTCCTGATCTTTAAGCTTCACGATCACATCGTACTGCTGGCCTTCAAACTTGTACCGCGTGACCTGCCGGCCGCCCAGGAGCGTCTCCAGCGTCCGGCCGACCTCTTCGACCGGAATCCCCACGTCGGCCGTCTTGTCGCGATTGAGCTGGACCGTCAGCTGCGGCTTGTTCAGCTTGAGGTCGGTGTCCATGTTCATGAGACCGGGATAATCGCGCACTTTTCCCATCAACCGGCCCACCTGGCTCTCGAGTTCCGCGTAGGAGTTCCCGAGCACGACGAATTGAACCGGCGGGTTTCGAAAACTCTGTCCCAGCGACGGCGGATTGATCGGGAACGCCATCACGCCCGGGATCCCGAACATTTTCGGCATCAGCTCGGCCTGGACTTCCTGCTGCTTGCGCTGACGCTCTCCCCAGGGTTTCAGGCTGACGAAGGAGAGCGCCGTCGTCACGGGGTTGGGCCGCTCAAGCCCCGGCGCGACGACCATGAAGTAGGTCTTGATTTCGGGAACCTGCGAATAGAACTGCTCAATCCGCCTCGCGTGCCCGTCCGTGTAGGCCATCGTGGCGCCTTCCGGGGCCAGCATGATCCCGATCAGGATCCCCCGGTCCTCGAGCGGCGCAAGCTCCGATTTAAGAAAGGCGAATAACAGCCCGCTCGCCCCGGCGGCCAAAAGCCCGAGGAGAAGGACAACGGCCCGAATGTTGAGCGATCGGGCCAGGATCGAACGATACCCACGGTTCATCGCCTCGATCCAACGTTCCGACGCGGTATACAGCGACCCGTGCCCGGTATGAGACCGAAGCAGTTTCGAGCACATCATCGGGGTGAGGGTCAGGGCGACGAATCCGGACACGAGAATCGCCCCCGCGATGGTCAACGCAAACTCGCCGAAGAGACGGCCGGTCGATCCGGTCATGAAGGCCACCGGAACGAAGACGGCCGCGATCGTCAGCGTGATGGCCACGATGGCGAAACCGATTTCGCGGCTTCCTTCCAGCGCGGCCTGAAACGGCGGCACCCCACGCTCGATTCGCCGGTAAATGTTCTCGAGCATCACGATCGCGTCGTCGACGACCAGGCCGATCGATAAGACGAGGGCCAGAAGGGTGAGGACATTCACCGAGAAGTCCATCGCAAAAACAAAGATGAAGGCGCCGACCAGAGAAACCGGGATGGCCACAGAGGGAATCAGGGTGGCCCGGGCGGACCGGAGGAAAAGGAAGATCACGAGGACGACCAGCCCAAGCGCCTCCGCGATCGTCATGAAGACGCCCCGGACCGAATTTTCGATGAAGATCGAACTGTCGAAGCCGATCTGAATCTTCATCCCGGGAGGGAGAGAGGCGCCGATTCGCGGCAGTTCTTCCTTCACGGCCTGGGCGACGCCCAGCGTGTTGGCGGTGGACTGCTTGACCACGCCGAGGCCGACGGCGGGGTTGCCGTTCACACGGACCGCGTTCCGCTCGTCGGCCGCACCGATCTCGGCATGCCCCACGTCGCTTAAGCGGACCGGATAGCCGTTCACCTCGCGGATGATCATCCGGTTGAACTGATCCGGCGTGCGGAGGTCCGTCTCGGTCAGGACGGTGAACTCGCGCTGCCGGCTTTCGATCCGGCCGGAGGGAATCTCCACGTTCTGCCGGCGGAGAGCCGTCTCGACATCCTGGGGTGTCAAGCGATACCCCGCCAGCCGCTCCCGGTCGAGCCAGATCCGCATGGCATAACGGCGTTCGCCCCCGATCATCACGCTGGCCACCCCGGGGAGGGTCTGGAGTCGGTCCTTCACATACCGGTCGGCATAGTCCGTGATCTCCAGCTGCGTGTGCCGGTCGCTGGAGAATGCGATCCAGATGATCGGGAAGGCGTCGGCCTCGATTTTCGCCACGACCGGCTCGTTGGTATCCTGGGGGAGAACCCCCCGGACACGCGCGACGCGGTCGCGCACGTCGTTCGCCGCCGCATCCGGATCGCGCGCGAGGTTGAACTGGACCGTGATCTGGCTCACCTCCTCGCGGCTCACCGACTTCATCAGCTTGATCCCCTCGATCCCGGCCAACGAGTCCTCCAGCGGACGGGTCACCTGGCTCTCGACGATCTCGGCGCTCGCGCCGCGGTAGACCGTCCGTATGGAGACGATGGGGGAATCGATCTTGGGATACTCCCGCACGGACAGGCGGGTGTAGGACAGGACCCCGATGAGCAGAAGCATCAGGCTCATCACCGTGGCGAGAACCGGTCGGCGGATCGAGATATCGGGGAGGATCATGGTGCGTCTCCGGCGGCTAGGGTTTGGCGGGAATGGGCGCCGGGGCCGCGGGCGCGGGCGGGATGACGACCATCACGGCGGCCCCATCGAAGATCTTGGCCTGGCCGGCGACGACGACCGTCTCGTTTGGGCCCAGGCCCTGTGTGATCTCGACCCGCCCTCCCTTTCGCTGGCCGATCTCGACCGGGGTCAGGGCCGCCCTACCGTCCAGGATCCGATAAACGAACTTGTCCTCCCCGATCGGGACAATGGCCTGCTCCGGAATCAGGACCGCCTGCGTGCGTTCGGCCAGTTGAAGCGTCGCGCGCGCGAACATGCCCGGCCGAAGATTTCCGTCGGGGTTTGGGACGCGACCCCGGAGGAGGATCGTCCGGCTTTCGGCATCGATCCGGGGATCAATGGCGAAGATCCGGCCGTCGAATGCCTGGTTCGGAAAAGCGTCCACGCCGACTCGAATCGTCTGGCCGAATTTCACAAGCCCCAAATAGATTTCCGGAATCCTGAAATCAACCTTGATCGAGTCGATGTCTTCCAGGTTGACGATCGCCCGGCCGGGCTGGACGTAGTCGCCCGGACTGACCTGACGAAGGCCGAGCCGACCCCCGAACGGGGCCCGGATCGTGGTCTTTTCCAGCCGGGCCTGGACGAGGGCCAGGTTGGCTTGGGATTCCTTCAGGCGGGCCTCGGCCTCATCATAGGCCTGCGGGCTGATCATCTTCTCCTCATGAAGCTGTTGGGCCCGATCAAAGTTCGACTGATTCAGCTCGACGGCCGCCTTGATCTGTCGGTGTTGGGCCTCGTGTTCGGCCGGATCGATCGTGACCAGAACGACTCCCGCGGCGACCTTCCGGCCTTCCAAAAACCGGATCGACTCGATCCGGCCCGGAATTTCGGAGCGGATCACGACCGATTCGTTGGCCTCCAGCGAGCCGATCGTCTCGACCTCTTGGATCACCGTCCCCACCGTCACGGGAACCGCCTCGACCGGCATAACGGGCGGCCCGCCCATACCCGGGGGTCCATTCCCCGAAGGACTTCGATTCACGACGGCCCACACGAGCAAACCTCCGAGGACCAGTATCAAGCCCGCACCGATCTCAACGGTTAGATATTTCCGCATGCCGGTATTTCCCCGTCCGAATTCATATCCGGTCCGCCGCGGTCCGATTTACATTTCGGTCTGAGTCTGACCGAGCGCCCTTGAGAGGAATATGCCGGCGCTCTGCTGGAGCCCCAGAATCGCGATATGCCGATCGTAGGTCGCCTCGATCAGGTCCCGCTCGGCCTCGATAAGGACCTGATTGGCGTCCAAAAGATCCACGTTGGTCACGAGCCCGAAGGTGTACTGACGCGAAATCATCTCGAAGTTTTTGGCCGAAAATTTTTGCTGTTCCTTCCGGGAATCGAGTACCTTCGTCACGGCCCCCAGGGTCAGTGTCGCCCGGGCCAGGTCCAGGTCGATCTGCTTTTTCAGCCGAACCGTCTCCAGCCGGCTCTCGGACAGCCGGGCCTGGGTCTGGGTCAGCTCGGCGCGCCGCAGACCGCCCTCAAAGAGGGGAAACTCGATTCGGGCCCCCACCACCCAGCTTTGATCGATAAAGAACGTCGAGCGCGGATCCTGGTTTCGGCTGAAGTACGTTCCCTCCAGCGACAGACTCGGGAAGAAATTTCCCCGGGCGAAACGGACCCGCTCCTCCCCGATCCTCTCTTGGAGCTCGACCCGCCTCAGATCGCTCCGGTTCCGCATCGCGAGGTCCGTCAGCGCGGTTCCCGATTCGGCCGGCACCTCGGGGAGGGGAGGATCCTCGATTTCGAAGCCGTCGGCGAGACCGGCCAGTATCTGGAGCTCCCGCCGCCTGACCTCAACCTCATTCTGTCGGCTGACCTCCACGGCAAGGGCCCCCGCCAGTTCCGACTCGGCCCGAAGGAGGACCGATTCGGTTACCTCGCCCACTTTATACCTCAGATCGGAAAGCCGGCGGTGCTCCCGAAGGCGTTCCACGTTCCGACGCTGGGCCTCCAAGGTTTTCTGGGCCTTGAGGAGAGCGTAATAGGTCTGGGCGACCCGTGCCAGGAGTCCTTCGCTTTCGAGGTCAAGGTTCTCCCGTGCGACCTCGATCCCGCGGTCCGCGATTCGAAGCCCGACATGGTTTTTCCCGCCCGAGAATATCGGCTGCTCCAGTTTAACTTCAACGCCGTAACTGTCTTGAGGCTGAAGGATTACGGTGGAGGTTCCAAGATCCCTCGCCTTTTCCGGATAACGATTGTAGGTTCCGGTGACCGTTAATTTTGGGAGGACGGCCGACCGAACCCGATTTTTCTCCTCCTCGGAATACCGGATCTCCTCACGGGCGATGCCGATTTCCTCGTTCTTTTTAAACGCCTGGAGGTAGACCTGATCTAGGGTGAGTATTTCAGCGTGTCCCGGAATGGCCCAAACCAACCCCAGTAGGATTCCCAGACCCGACCCAACAATGTTCCGCCGCCGCATTTGGTTCTCCCTTTTCTATCCGATTTTTGGTTCCGAAGCCCCGTGACCCGTCGCTTTTGGAATTCTATTTCGCTCTTCGCTCCTTCCGAGCCTTGATCTTCATGGTATACCTTATCCGAGGCTTCGCGCAACAGGCTCTCTCGGCCGCCACCCGCCTGCAGCGGGCAGGTCCCGCGAACCTACCCGGAAAGTCCCGAGGCCTTGAGCCATTCGAGGAGACGGTTTTTTATCTCTTCACGGGCCGACCGGAAGGCCGTCAGGCGGTCTTCTTCGGAACCGACCGCCGCGGCCGGATCCGGAATCGGCCAATGCAGCCGGGGGACCGACGGCGGGGTGGCGGGGCAGCGGCTCTCGGCATGGCTGCAGACCGTAACGATCACATCCGTTTGCTGGAAGAGACCCGGATCGATCGCTTTGGATCGCTGACGGCGGATATCGATCCCGATCTCGTCCATCACGATGATCGCGAGAGGATGAAGCCCCTTGGGCGCGAGGCCGGCGCTGTGGGCCTCCACAAGCCCTTTTCCAATATGCCGCGCCAAGGCCTCGGCCATCTGGCTCCGGGCCGAATTGCCGGTGCAGATAAAAAGGACCTTCTGCTTCGCCGTCATGCCTCGTACCCCGGATTCATCTTGACAATATGGGCGGGATCGTTAAGATAACAGACCATGAAACGACTTCCCGTTCTGGCCGAAACGATCGGCCTCTATGCGGGGGCGATTTTCATCATCGCCGCAATCCGGCTGAACGAGAACGGGATCGGGACTCAGGCATGGTGGCTGGTTCCGTTCGTCTGGATCGCGACGGCCTGTCTTCCGGTTCTCTGGACCGATGAGCACCGGATCACCTCGATGACGCTCTTCGGCCGCGTCGGGGCGGGGCTGGCGGAGGCGGCTCGCCTCGGTCTGATCGTCTTCCCGGTCTTCGCACTGGCCTACTGGGCCGCCTTCGGAACCTCCTTGCCCCCGCCCGGAGGATTCCGGTGGACCCCCGGCGTGTGGAACACGATCTTCTTCCAGGTGGTTTATGTCGGCCTTTCGGAGGAGTTGTTTTTCCGGGGTTATCTCCAGCCGCGGTTCGACGGCCTATTCGGCCGCCCCTTCAAGCTCTTCGGCGCCCGCTGGGGCTATGGACTCTTTCTCGCCAATTTTCTCTTCGCGGCGGGCCACAGCCTGGTGAGCGGCCGGTGGGCCAACCTGGACGTTTTCTTTCCCGGCCTTCTGTTCGGATGGCTAAAAGCCAAGACGGGAGCGGTTCTCGCTCCCGTCTTGTTTCACGGACTATCCAATGTCCTACTTATCACGTTGCGAAGCTGGACAACGGTCTAGGCGGTATAAATCACCGTCCCGACGTGTTCCCCGTTGAGCGCACGGGTGAGGTTCCCTTTCTTGAGCCCGTTGATCACCTGGATCTCGCGGGTGTGCTTGGCATACAGCATATTTTCCAGAACCACGCGCTCGATGATCAAATCCTCGGGATCCATCTTGAGGAGTTCCTGAACGCTGATCCGCGAGATGTGATTCGCCCGGGGATTCTTCTTGGGGTCGTCGGTGTAGAGGCCGTCCTCGTCCTTGATGAAGATGCAGGTCCGCGCCCCCAGAAACTCGGCCGTGAGGTAGGTTCCTGAATCGGTCCGGTTGGGCGGGATGCGCCCTTTCTCCGGCGGCTTCTCCCAGTACTCATACGGCGGCATGCCCGTCATGATCGGGATGCAGTTCAGCGTAAAGTAAAGCGGCAGCTTCTCAAAATCGTCCGGGAGAAGGTAGATTCCCCCGTGCCGGGCCAGGAGCATCTGTAGAATACGCGCGTTCTGCCTGGGGGTGGCCTGCCCGACCGCCGCGATCACGCTCGTCGGCAAGTCCAGGTCCATCGCGACCTCGTACGCGTGCCGCGCCCGCGTCCCCCCGCCCGCGCAGAGGAGCATCTTGTGGCGGTCCTTGTTGGCCACGATCTCCTCCAGGAGCGGGTACAGGACGGCCCGGCCCCGGTCCAGAATGCTCTGGCCGCCGACTTTAATGACGTTCACATCGGGAAGGATCCGAATCACATCGGTCTTCTCGGTGGCCTCCAACAGCTTTTTGTCGCTCAGCGACTGTCCGGATAACTCCGATTCAATTCCCACAATACCATCCTCCATTTTGTTGAGGGGCCATGCCGGATGACCGGGGGCCCGTCGGGTTCATACGTGAACGATCGTCCCCACGTGTTCGTGGTTCAACGCACGCGTCAGAAGACCCGGTTTAAGACCGTTGATGATCTGGATCTTACGGACGTGCCGTGCGTTTAACATCACCTCGGGAACCATCCGCTCAATGCACATGTCGTCCAGATCCAGATCCAGAAGCGCCTTGGCGCTGATTTTTGGAAT
This sequence comes from uncultured Nitrospirota bacterium, assembly GCA_964372835.1. Lineage (GTDB taxonomy): Bacteria > Nitrospirota > Nitrospiria > JACQBZ01 > JACQBZ01 > CAYJTJ01. The sequence continues at coordinate 1,552 of CAYJTJ010000044.1, read as the reverse complement.
CAGCTTCGCCTTGGGATTCTTTTTCGGGTCTTCCTCGTGAATCCCGTCCACGTCCTTGACGAAAACGAGGGAGCGGGCTCCCAGCGCCTCCGCGAAGATGTAGAGTCCGAAATCCGATCCGTTCATGGGGAGGCGGCCTTTTCGAGGCGGCTGCTCCCAGAAGTGATAGGGCGGCATCCCGATCATGATCGGGATCATTCCGGAGGCCAGCTTGTGGGGGATGTCCCAGAAGTGGTCTTTCGTCAACTGGATCCCTCCGTGCTTCGCCAGAAGGGCCTGCAGCATCTTTTCATACTGCTCCTCGGCCGCGCCGGCGAGGTGCGCGAGCCCCCCCGCCGGGATCCCGAGATCCATGGCGATGCTGAAGGTGTGGCGGACTCTCACGCCCCCGCCGACGCCGATGATCATTTTGTGCTCCTCCTTGTTCTTCACGATCTCCTCGATCAGGGGAAACACGGCCTTCTTTCCCCGATCCAGGATGCTCTGGCCGCCGATCGCGATGATGTTCACATACGGAAGGATGTCCACCTCGGTCTCGGTCGACGTGGATCCCATCACCTTCTTGTCCACGAGGGATTCGCGCGTGAATCGGCTCTTAATGTGAGTGCGACCTGTGCTTCCCTCCGGTATTAATTCCGACATCTTGATCTCCTTTCCTTGGGTTTTGGCTTTATGTTCGATCGAGTTTAGGGACGTTTTTCGTGTTCCGTCACTTCGGGGTCCGGCTGGCGAAAACGGTGTCGGCCGCCGCCGTTGCCTCGTTTCACCGCGGGTTCCCGCTCCCGGTGCTCTTCGGATGAGGCCGGCGAAACCCGGCTTGCCGTTTTAAGGCGCCCCAGGGATTTCACCAGATAAAATGTCACGAATCCGCTGAGCGCGCCGAAAATAACCTGGGAGACTCCCTGAAACCCCACGAGGGCATAGAGTAGGGCATTGCCTTGTATAAAGAAGACCACGGCCAACATGGTGGTGGCCCGTGTCAGCGCGCAGAGCGCGCCTAAGAACATAAACACGACGGTTGAAGGCTTCGCCATCCACCGCCGTGTGAGAGGGGCCAGCAGATCCACCATCAACCCCGGCGTGATATGTTTTAAAATTTCAAAAATACCGAACTTGCCGTCGCCAAAGAGAAAGGAAATGACACCGACGGTCGTCCCGGTGATGGTGGCGCCGAACCGCGTGTGGGTCAATTCCGCCGCAAGGATATAGAGAGGGACTAGGAAGGTGATCTTGTAGCCGGGAGCAAAAGGGATGCCCGGCAGGACCTTCAGCAATTTGGCCGTCAGCATCAACAGGCAAAGGCCGGAAATAATCGAGACATCGTGCAGCGTCCGGGGATCCATTCGGGATGAAGGGTCGGCCTGCTGCGAGCCGATATAGGCACGGGAACGGGCCAGCCCATGCTCAATCATCTCGACAAAAAAGCTGAAATCGCCGTTCCGGAGCCGTTTCACGCTGAAGGCGGAGAAGAAACCAGGTTCCGGGCCGGCGCCTCCGCGATCATAACGGGGCCCCTCCCCCGCGCCAGGATCAACACCCTCCGCGGGGGCGC
>CAYJTJ010000043.1:7440-14407 GCA_964372835.1 uncultured Nitrospirota bacterium | reverse complement strand
CCCTTGACCCACATCTCCCAGAGGGGGATGAGAATCTGGGCCGCCAGGGCCAGACCCATGAGCCCGCCGCCGATAATGACCGTGTAGGCGAAGATCGGCTCGAACTTCGTGATCCACCAGGAGCCGATATCCATCCAGATCGCGATGAAGGGGAGGACCAGCACGATCAGTTTCAGCCGCCGAGACGTTTCGCTCATTGAAAAAATCGCGCCGGTCAAAAGAAAGATGAAACTCAAACCGAACAGGTGAACATGGCTGACCCGGGCGAGCGTCCGGATCGAAGTCCCCAGATCTAATTGGGCCAACTGGAGGACCTGCTCGTAGCGGGTTAATGGGACCACGCCGTACCCGGCATCCTTACGGTGACACTCGGTGCAGTTCCGCTCTAAAATCGGGCGGATTTTCTCATACCCTTCCGCCGTCGCACCCCGGCGAAGCCAGGCGATCACCTCGGCCTTATCGCCGGGGCTGATCATCTCGGCCATGGAGCCCTGGAGGGCGGCTTCCAGGCGGGTATTCGAACGGCTTCCGTAATACTTGATGATGGTCCCCTGGATCAGTCCCACGCCCTCCTTGCGGTGAGGTTCGATGTCCAGGAGAAACAGGTAGGTCAGCGCGAAGAAATAGCCAAGCCCGATCGTCAAAAGAAAACAGGTCAGCAGTACGCGCACGGAGGCGGGAAGACCTTTTAGCGTGATGCCGGTTCTTTCCGGGCCGATCGGAGTCGGATTCACGCCCTTGCTCCCTTCGTTGAGGTCCCGATCGGGCCCCCTTCAGCCCCAAGACATACTTTACGAGAATCGCCGCGCCGTTATTCTAATACGGATGACCAAGGAAGTTCAAATCGCGGGACCGCCCCCGACCGCAGCGGCCTATCCCATAACTGGAGGCAGACAGCATTCAACCAGATTAAATCGCGTAGGAGATCTTAAGACGAGATTCGAACGGACTATGGCGGGGGCGGCGCGGGAAGATACGGGCCTTTTTTCACCCAGGGACCAAACTCATCCGCTGGAATCGGACGGCTGAAGAAGTAGCCCTGGGCGCAGTCACAGCCCAATCGGACCAAGAGGTCGAAGGCCCCTTGGGTCTCAACGCCTTCCGCGACGACCCTCCGGCCCAGGTTATGGGCCAGTTCGATCGTCGAGCGCACGATCACGGCGTTCTCGCCTTCCGTTTCCATGTCCTTCACGAAGGAACGGTCGATCTTGATCGTATGCACCGGCAGCCGCCGCAGGTATCGGAGCGAAGAATAACCGACGCCGAAGTCGTCGATCGAAATACGAACGCCCAGACGGCTTAGGCGATGAAGCGACTCGGTCACGGTTTCAATGTCTTCCAAAAGGGCGCTCTCCGTGATTTCCAGATCCAGGAAGCGAGGTTCGACAGCGCCGGTTCGGAGCGCATCGCGGATCTGATTCTCCAACCCGGGGTCCATAAGGTTTCTAACGGAAAGATTCACCGAGACCGCGATCGGGATTCCGCCCTCATGCCACTGCCGGCACTGCCGCAGTGCGCTTTGGAGCACGAATTGCGTCAACGGCCGGATCAACCCGGTCGGCTCGGCCGGGCCGATGAAATCGCCGGGGGGAACGATCCCGAGAGAGGGATGCCTCCAACGGACCAGAGCCTCCGCCCCCACCGTCCGGCGGGATGCGATCTCGATTTTCGGCTGATACTCCAGAAAGAGCTGGCCTTCTTCGAGCGCCTGCCGAAGCTCACCCAAAAGGGCCAGCCGACGAGGGCTGTGCTCATCCTTGACGTCGCTGTACAGGGTGAAGCCGGTTCCTCTTTTCTTTGAGGCATACATCGCGACGTCCGCTCGCTGAAGGAGGCTGTTGGCCGTCTCCCCGCCTCCCGGCGTCCGAGCGATGCCGATGCTGACCTCGACCGCGATCGGCAGTACCTCGATCTCGAAGGACGACTCGAACGCCCCCAAAACTTTGCGGGCAACGAGGGAAGCATCGTTGGGGTCCGCCAGAGGAATTAGGATCCCGAATTCGTCCCCTCCGAGCCGTGCGACGACGTCGGTAGGCCGCATGAGCGCTTTCAGTCGTTCCGCGACCTGTTGGAGGAGGAGATCCCCCCGATCATGGCCCAGCGTGTCGTTGATCTCCTTGAAGCGGTCGATGTCCATCAAGAGAACCCCGACCGATCTCCCGCCGGCCGCCGTGTTAAGAATCTCAATCTGGATCCGGTCATGGAACAGGATTCGGTTCGGAAGGCCCGTGAGCGGATCATAATAGGCCAGCCGCTGAATCGTCTTTTCCCTCTCTCGGATATCGGTTAGGTCATGGACGATCGCCGTGAAGATCACCTCGCCCCCGTTGCGGGTCCATTTCGAGATCGAGGCCCTGGCCGGAAATTCCGTCCCGTCCTTTCTCCGTCCGAAGATGTCGCAGGAGCGCTCCCCCATCAACCGGGCCGTCTCGGGGGCTGCGCCGAAATTCTGCACGTGCGATCGGTGCCGCTCGGTCAGTCGGGGGGGAATCAGAATGTCCAGAGGCCGACCGATCACCTCCGAGGTCTTGTACCCGAACAGCGTCTCGGCTCCTTTATTAAAAAGGATGATTCGCTGGGTATGGTCTGCGGAGACGATCGCGTCCGCCGCGATCGTGATGATGTTCAGGAAGCGGGCCTCGCTCTCCCGCAGATGCTTTTCAAGGAGTTTCTGGTGGGTGATGTCCTCGGCGATCCCGACGATCCGGGAAACCGCCCCCGACGCGTCCCGGACCGGAAAGGCCCGGTCATGGATCCATACGAGCGTGCCGTCGGGTCGGAGGATCCGGTACTCCTCATCGTACCGCCCTTCCGCCTGCTTCGTCAATGCGGCCTCAAGGATGCGATCCCGGTCCTCCGGATGGATCGCCTCAAGCCAGGCCAGAGGGGACCGGTAGACGCTTTTGACGGGCCGGCCCCAGACCTGTTCGTATCCGGGACTCAGATAGAGGATACGCTCCTTCCCGGGATCCGTCACCCAGATCACATCGGGGATCCTTTCCAGGATCTGACGGAACAGGTCTGTTTCTTCAGGAAGGGCATCCATGGCGCCTCCCGACCGGACCCCGCGCTCCGGCCCCCCGACGGCCCGAAACCCGACCCCATTCATCACGGCGCGGGCGGTTCAGACGGCCTCTCTCTTCGGCAGAAAAAGTCATCCAGGACGAACTCCACATCGCGCAGGCTGAACGGTTTGATCAGAAAGAGATTCTTGTTCTTATCCAGAAATGCCCGCGTATCGAGGTTTAGTAAATCGCCGGTGCAGAAAATCACCCGTCTCGGCAGCTCGGGATCCATGCCTTCCAGAATCCTGAACAGATCTTTCCCGCTGATCATCGGCAGCCGGATATCCAGAATGATGACGTCAAAATCACGTTGGGAAAGCTTTCGGATCGCCTCCTCGCCATCGCACGCAATCTCGGTCTCATAACCCAGTCGCTTGTGGAGAATCTCAAACAGGAGTTTCGCGATACAGGCCTCATCCTCCACGACGAGGGCCAACCTTGGACCGCCTTTTCTCTGGAGAACCGGTTCCTGTTTGATCTGGAAGGCGGGTTTTTGATGCGACGACATGTTTTGCCCCGCACGTTGCGCGCGAGTCAGGTCAGTTGGTTCCGGATCGCAAACTTTACGAGATCAACGACATTTTTCGCCATCAGCTTTCGCATGAGGCTCGCCCGGTGGTGTTCGACCGTCTTGACCCTGATCTTGAGGATCTCCGCGATCTCGCGATTCTTGTAGCCGTCCGCGATTCGTTTCAGGACCTCGGATTCCCGCTTTGTGAGCTGGTAGGTTTTCAAAAGCTGCCGCGCGGCGGTTTTTCCTCGAGACGGCCTAACCGTAGTCGTATATTTCTCATGAAAATAGGCCCCGGCCATCACTGAAAAACAGGCATGGCACATGTAGTCCAGAATCACCATCGCCTCAACCAATCTTTCTTTCTCGGGATAAATGTCTTTGATGTAAGGAAGGCAACTGTCTTCCATGAGATGGAGGGACAGGATCAGTTGATCAAAGGAGACATTCTTCTTGCAAAGCCGTCTCGCAGACTCGCCGATTTGATCATAAAAGGATGCCGCGTCCGTTCCCTCCTGAAGCGATTTGAAATAGGGTTTGAAGCTGAGCCCCATTTCATTGATGATCGCTCGGTTATGGGTCGGGTCGGCCTCCCGGTAAGCCTCGGCCCAGCGGTGCATGATTCGATCTGTGTATGGAGCGAGGCGACGCGCGGTCTCAAGAACAATCTCCCTCTGTCGACCGGAGGGCTCGAATAAGGAATATCTCATCGGATTAATATGTACCAAATCGTCCCCTATCTGTAAATAGGCGTTTACCCTTATATTTCAATATAATGGGTAGTATCCCGGACGATCTTCGGAAGGTTTTACAGCGCGAGAAGTCTTCATGGGAAGGATTATTAGGCTTCCTATACTATCCAAACCGCTGTAGGAAAAGGGGCACCCTATTTTTGCTCCGATCTCTTGATTATGGATCCGGATTAAAGCATACTAATGGCAATCCCAAAAGATGCCTTTTTAGACACCGCCCAAACAGACATCATCCCGAAGAATGAAGGAGTTGGAATCCGGTGAAGAAACCCGAGCGACAGACGGCTCCCGGCCAACACCTTTCCCCCGAGGATTTCCATTTTTATGCCCGTGAATGCCACACGCCGAGGCAGTTTTCCAATCTGCTGAGACGGCTACAGTCCTTCATTCCGTGCCGATCCGTGCTGTGCTGCTGTAAGAATGCGAAGACGGCCCATGTGATGGACCTTGACTTTCCCGAGAAATTCTACCAGTGGTATCTGAAATCAGGAACGATCCACAAGGATCCGCTTCTGCACGAATGTCTCCGGACGGGAGAATGCCTGATCTGGACAGACCTCTTCCGCCGCACGTCCTCCCGTTTTGATCCCGAATATGTCAGTAAGGTGAAAGAATTTAAGTTAGAGTACACGATGGCGGGCAGCGTGCAGGACATTCCCGATGAGCTGGTCTGCTACTTCTGTCTCACGATGGAATCCGAAAAAGCCTGTCGTGACCATATCAAGATCTTCGCCGATATCCTCCCGGCCCTGTCCAGTGCGATTAAAAATGTGCATGGCCGGCAACCCCATTTCAGGAAGCCGGTTCTGACACCGAGGCAGAAGCAGGTTATCCAGATGGCCGCTGAAGGTTATAGTCGGCGGGCGATCGGCCGAATCATGGGGATTACCGAACGGACCGTCCAATTACACATGGCCACCGTCCGGAGGAAGTTACATGCGAAGAACCAAGCACACGTCGTCGCACTGGCCATGCGTCACAAGCTGATCGGCTGATTTGAAACTCGCCCGGCTCAAAGACTTCTCCAGCGTCCAAGTTCCCTCAGGCGGCTCACAGTATCCCGATGGCCTCGAGGGTCCCGACCTTATTCCGGCGGCGAGGTCTCTTTCTCGACGGCGACGAGGGTTTGCGTCGCCTCGACCGAGCCGACCGCCCCCCACCCCCGAGCTTTTCGCATCGCGCTTCACCCGATTCAGGTTGATGACACGGAATTAATTTTTTTCGGCCATCGCACCCGATTCCTTCCCTCCCGTTTCGCCTCATAAAGGCAGCGGTCCGCCGCTTGGATCAAGCCCTCACCGTCCCCCGCGTCGTGCGGATAACTCGCCACGCCCAGGCTGACGGTCAAATTTCCCCCGGGCTGGAGCGACTGATGCGGAAAGGCGGCCTCTTCGATGATGAGGCAGAGCCGTTCGGCGGCTTCAATCGCCACCTCTTTATCGGTCTCGGGAAGGAGAATGACGAACTCCTCCCCGCCGTACCGCGCCACGGTATTTGTCTGCCTCGTATTCTCCCGGATCTGCCGGGCGATCTGGATGAGGATCTGGTTCCCTTTCGGATGGCCGTGAAGATCGTTGTAGTGCTTAAAATGGTCGATGTCGAGCATCATCAAGGAGAGCGGGTGATGATACCGGTCCGCCCTCTTAATCTCACTGTCGAGCTGGCGGCGGAAGTAACGGAAGTTAAACAACCCCGTAAGCTCATCCGTGATCGCCTGGGATTTGATTTGATTCATCTCTTTTTTCTTTGCCGTGATTTCCCGCATCACGCCTAAGGTGAATCCCCGGTTCCCCTCGAGCCCTTCATGATCCGAAGGAAGAAAACCGTAGCTCACGGTCACCGCGATCTCCCTGCCTTTTTTGGTCCTGAGGTACAGTTCCGCCTCCTGCCGCCGTTCCGGATCGGAAAGGACCCTCCGGCCGGGACAGGTCAGCGCGCAGAGGGGTCCCGTCTCCTCATGACGGCATCGGAAGAGGTCCAGGCACTTTTTCCCCATCACCTCGCTTCGTCTCCATCCCGTGATCGCCTCCATGGCCCGGTTAAAGGCGCGCAGACTCCCCTCCGAATCCACGATGAAGATCCCCTCCGGACAAAATTCGAGGATTGGATCCGAGAAAATAGCCGGATCGGAGTTTTTCAAAAGATCACTCATGCCCGTCACCCCGGATTTTCCGACGCCCGAACGCGCTCGGGATCCCCCTTACGGCAGGTAACTGGCCGTGGCCCTTACGTAGGCGTAGATAATATCTCGGCGGGCCAGCATTCCCACGAGTTTGGATCCCTTCATCACCGGCACACGGATCAGATCTTCTTCTCCGACCAATCGAATGACCTCGTCGATGGGCGTCTCGATCCCGACCGTCTTGACCCCCGGCGACATGATCTCGGCCGCCCGGACGTCCTCGAGCGTCTTTCCCTCGCGGAGAACGTTGATCAGATCGTATTCGCTGACCAGCCCCACCAATGCTCCCGTGTCGTCTACGATCGGAAGGCTCCCGAAGTCGTTTCGGGTCATCTGCAAAGCGAGTGTACGGCCCGAATCCTCGGGATGCCCCGTCACCACTTCGCGTTCCATGATTCCTTCGGCCGTGAATCCGTGAAATTTCCGTTGCTCGGTCATAAACTCCGTTCCCCGCATG
>CAYJTJ010000043.1:0-7340 GCA_964372835.1 uncultured Nitrospirota bacterium | reverse complement strand
AGACGGTGCTGGCCTGGGGTCCTTTGTCTCCCCGTTCCTCCGAATAACGGACCCGCGTTCCGACTTCCAGACGATCAAAGCTCCCCTCAATGACGCTGTTTCGGTGGAAATAGATCTCCCCAGCCCCCTCCGTCTCAAGAAAGCCGTATCCTTCCTCCCGGAAAATGCGGCGGACCGTCGCCAGAGGGACCTCCTCATGTCTTTTGACATCCCCCCGTTGACGCCGTGCAAAATCCTGGAGCTGGCGGCGCGCGGCATTGAAGGCATCCCGGATTCCCACATAAAGGTCCCGGTGCGGTTCACGATTCACGATGAGATCCGGCCCCGGAACGGCCAGTTCGATCCGGACCTGGTAGAGAGCCCCCTTCCGCTTGTGTCGATGGGGAACCTCAACCTTTACCCGGCAGCCGATCAGCCGGGGGTAATAGATCAGCAACCGGCGCGACTTTTTTTCGATCGTCTCTCTGGCGATTTCGGAGAGAGACAGGTTTCTCGTCGTGATCTGGACCGGAAGCGTCATCGCCCTCCTCATCGGCCGGGTCTAACACGGGGAACGGAACAATCCTTGATTTTAGTTTAACGAAATTCGGGAGGCCGGTCTATTGGCCGGACGGTCTATTTTTGCGGAAATGAGGGGGTAGCTCAGGTTAGTCCGATCGGGCTATCCGCCCGGGTCATACGGTAAATCTCGCGAAGAACGGAATCAAGATCAACCGGTTGGTCCGTCCGAACGGTCAATACGTGCGGGCTCTCTTCCCGATCCGGCATCTCATACTCGTCCCGTTGACGATTAAGGACGGACGGGCCGGCCTCCGATGCGTCCAGGCCCTCTCGATCGCGCCGGATGACCCGTTCGATCAGCACCGACTCCGCGGCCTGCGCCTTAAGGATCACGAACGGGACCCCGAGCCGGCGGGCGAGGCCCCGAAACCGGTCCCGGTCCGCCCGCCGGAGAAACGCCCCGTCCACCACCGCGGGATATCCGGCGCCGAGAATGATTTCGGCCAACTCCCCCAATCGCTCATAGGTCCGTTCACTGGCGGCCGGCGTGTAGAGTCCCGATCCGAGACCGGACCCCGAACGGGCCGAGGGGGATAGGCCGAAGGCGCGCTTCCGTTCGACATCGCTCCTTATCCTTACGGCGCCGCAGGCCTCGACCAGCGATTGGCTGAGCGTCGTCTTTCCGGAACCGGACAGCCCGTGCATGATTAAGAGGAATCGGGAACCGAATTCCATGATTCGCTCGGCCAGATCCAGGTGGGTCTCAAAATCCCTTAAGAGGGCCTCGCGTTCCGGGTCGCCCGAATCGATCTGCCCGGCGCGAAGAGCCGCCACTTTGGCCCGGACCATCGCCCGGTAAACGCCGTAAGTCCTTAAAACCCGAAGGCCGCCGTAGTCGCCCGACTCCTCAAGATAGAGGTTCAGCATGCGGCTTGCCCATTCGGCCCGCCCCCGATATTTCAGGTCCATCAACAGGAAGGCAAGATCATTCATCACGTCAATCCATCGAAGGTTCTCATCAAACTCCAGGCGGTCAAAAAGAACGGGCTCCCCCTCAAGGAGGACGATATTCCCCGTGTGCAGATCCCCGTGGCATTCCCGGACGAAACCGTTCCGCCTCCGCGCAAGGAAATCATTTCGTCGGCGTCCCAGATCCGCCTCGCACTCGGCCCGGAGCCGAACCAGGCGTTCCCGATCGGCCGGATCGGTCAGCCGGTTTGCGATCTGGATGAAGTTCTCCCGAATGGGCCGTGCGACCCGGTCCGGGCTTCCGAACGGTCGGTCCGCTCCCGCCACGGCCGCCGTGCGATGGAACGCTGCCAGTGTCCCGGCCAGCCGATCCATGAGATCCGGCCCCAGTTCCCCTCGGGCGATGACCCGATCGAGTTGCGCCTCCTGAGGGAACTGCTTCATCTTCACCGCCACATCGAAAACCGGTCCGCTTCCGTTCACCCTTGGCTCTTCGGGGCACCCCGTGATCGTGACGACCTCTTCATAAAGTTGCGGTGCCAGTGGGCGGTTCAGGCGGAGCTCTTCCCCGCAGTAGAATTGCCGTTTTTTGAGACTGGTAAAATCGAGGAAACCCAGGTTGACGGGTTTCTTGATCTTATAGGCATAGGGCCCCGTGAGCAGAACCCAGGAGATGTGCGTCTCCACGACCTCGATGCGGTCGACGGGATGATCATAACAGGCCGGGGATAGAAGCGATCGGATCAGGCGGGGGCCGCTTTCGAGCTCCATCGGAGTTCCTCCGGCATTCCATCGGCCCGATCCCCTCCGATCAGACCGGCTGGGTAATCATGAGAAATCCAGCGATTAAAGGTAGCACGGTCGCCGCCGATCCGACAAGATACCAGACCCGCGAGAGACGATCCAGTCTCGGATCCAACCGGCCGGTCGCCAGCCCTTCCTCGGCCAGACGCAGCATTTTTCGCTGACAGGGGGCGAGAACGGTGGCCCAGATCAACCCCGATGTGAGAAGAAGGATCGCACTTAAGAAAAGCCAGGGTAATTGAAAGAAGGGATATCCGATGAACCAGACCATCCCGCAGCCCCCCCCTAAAATCAAAGAGGCGCCGGGAATGGTGAAGTAATAATCCGACCGCACCACCTCTTTGTACGCGAAGGCGATGAATCGCAGGTCGCGCGTCTGGTCTGCCCGGATTTTCCAATAGGCGGATACGATGAGGTTTCCCAGGAAGAGAACGACACCCATCAGATGGACGGTCTTTAGGGCGAGATAGATCATGCCCAACGCCTCCGGCCGCGCCGGCTTGACCGGGCTCTATTTCGACATCTCCAAGAGATTCCCGATCAGATCGATCGTGGTCTTTGAACCCCAGTCGCGCGCGCCGGTGGCGCGGCCGAGGACCCGTCCCTCCCGATCCAGAATATACGAGGCCGGCAGGGCAAGCGCCCCGTAAGCCTCCCCCACCCGTCCCGTCCGATCCAGAAGGACCGGGAAACGCAGTCGGCAAGACCGGCAGAAACGTTCTACCCGTCGGGAAGACTCGCCCAGATTGATCGCGAGGAGGGAAAAGGCCTCCTGTTCCCGCTCAAGGGCCTCGTACAACGCCTCAAGCAACGGAAGCTCATTGCAGCAGGCGTCGCACCAGGTGGCCCAGAAATTAATTAAGACGATTTTCCCGCGGCAGTCGCCGAGGAGGACGGGGCGGCCGTTCCTATCCGGAAGAGTAAAGTCCGGCCCCAGCCATTCCAACGGCGTAGGGATCATCCCTATGCCGCCGAGGTCCTGTCCCCTTCGTCTGTCGTGCGTGAAATTCATTTCGGCGGTTACCTCCTTTCGCCGATGCTCCCCGGCGGGCCGACGTCAAACCGAAAACGAGCTTCCGCAACCGCAGGTCCGGGTCGCGTTCGGGTTGATAAACGTAAAACCCCGGCCGGCAAGGCCCTCCGTGTAATCGAGTGTCGTGTCTTCGAGATAAAGGAGGCTTTTTCGATCAACAACCACTTTGATTCCGTCCACATCAAATACCTGATCGTGTTCCCGTATCTCCGAATCGAAATTAAGCGTGTACGATAGTCCCGAACAGCCCCCTCCCTTGATCCCCAACCGCATAACCAAATCGGGATTGCTCTGGGCTCCCAACAACCGTTTGATTTCTACCGCCGCTCTATCCGTTAACTCGATCATGCTTTCCCCTCTCCCCCCTTCACCCTTAAATAAACGGGGTCCCGTTTCGAGGTCCGAATGGGTCATCCCTCAACCGGGATGGAATCCGCCGATTGAATACAGTTCACGACCTCCTTATCGGATACCTGATCAAATCGCTCATAGGCCGCGCTCACGGAATACAGCGGATGCGGCTTGGCCAGAACGATCAGCTCGTCACAGGCGGCCTTGAGCGCATCAATCATATCCAGCGGGGCCACCGGAACCGCCAGGATCAGTTTGAGAACGCCCTGTTTTCTAATCGCACGCAGGCTCGTCATAACGCTCGTCCCGGTCGCCACGCCGTCATCCAGTAATATCGCGATACAGCCCTTCAGGTCGCGGCCGTCCTTCCCTCCTCGAAAAAGCTCCTTATAACGCGCTATCTCCTTTTTCTTCTCATTGATCTCGTTCGTCAAGTACCACGGATGAATATGATACGCATCCACTTTGGCGTGATCGATGAAAACTTCGCCGGTCTCCGTGACGGCGCCCGCGGCCAGCTCGGGGTCCCCCGGCACGCCGATCTTGCGCGTGATAAAGATTTCAAGGCGCACTCCCAGCCGCCGGGCCGCTTCATCCGCCACAATCACGCCCCCGCGCGGCAGCCCGATGACCACGACGTTTTCATCGCCCCCATAGCGCGATAAGGCCGCGGCCAGTTTCCGGCCCGCCTCGCGACGATCCTCAAAGATGGCCATCATCCCCTCCCTTGAGGGCACCGGCCTAAGCCGCCCGGTACCACTCCACGCGAACAAATTTATCTTCACCCGGCCAGCGATAACTCACCTGGCCTTTAAACGCCCGCTTTAACTCCCTGCCGATGCGCTGGGCGAACCGTTCGGTTGTCGTTTGGATCTCCACGGTATCTTCGTTGTCATTGACCAAGATGATCCGCTCCAGGGGATTAACACGCCGGGCCCTCGACTCTTCATTCCGGACCCGGTGGAGAATCTCAACCTTGTGGGCCCTTAGGAATGGGCCGCGCAACGTGATGACCCCCGCCGGGAACCGGTCCTTGATTTTCCGGCAGGCCGGACAAACGACCCTACGAGCACCTCGGCCTGTTGAGGGAAGCGGCGGTTTGTTTACAGACCAACTTTTATTACCGTACACCGCCCCGCACTCCGAGCAGACCGCCAGCCCCCGGATCCCGCCCCAAGGCCGATAGGGATCGCGAGAGGCCGCCAGGTTTTTTCGGATCGGCATAGACGCTCCTCCCGGCTCAGGGTTTACTCCTATTCTAGAATAGACCCGGGCGCGATGCGAGTCTATTCCTATTAAGACCTATTTTCTGGGAATAATGGGGGTAAATCACAGATAGCCCCGGAGGATTAGGCGGCATTTGAGAAGCGCATTCCCTGTCCCGGGTTAGAGATCAGTCGCTTCTTCCGGCGGATCTTTCAGCCTCGGAAACAGATGTTTTTCCTCAATCTCGACATGCTCACGGATCCACCGGGTCAGATGCATCCCCCCTTCCCTAAGCCGATCCCGCGCGATGGAGGCGGGTGCACCCGACACGAGCTCACGCAGGCATTTGGCCTCGGTCAGAATCATTTCGTCCTGGATCTCCATCATCCTCACCTGCCATCGGCTGCCTTCGTCCATCTTCTTCTCAAGAACCGAGAAAAGCCAGTCCGCTTCCCGCATTCCATGGGACTCAAGCCGGTCGATCACCTGATCCAGGAGGTTGCGGACCGCACCGAGAGCTTCGGCATTCAAGGGGAAATCCCTTCCGGCAAAGACGCGTTTCAGTTCGGCGGCCTCGGCCAAAAGCTCGACGTGGTCTTCCGTAAGGATCGTTAGCGCTTCGTCCGTGACCGGCGGACCCTCGACCCGGCGCGCGGACATTGGGGGTGGTTCATCGTAAATCGCGATCCAGCCCGCCGGATCCTTGAAAATCCGAATGCAGGTGATCCTCTTTTCGGCCGTAAGATCGAACCCGTGGCGCGTATAGGCCGGAACCCCAAGGAGATCGCCGGCCACGACCGTCACGTCGAATATCAGGTCGCCCTTGCGAATCGTGAAGACGCCGCTCCCGTCCACCACGAACCGAACCTCGTCGTCGGCATGGTGATGTTCTCGCCTGAACTTCTCAAGCACCCGATCCAGGTCCGGCGTTGCATCCGACAATGCCACGATGTCCTCGGTAAGGTAACCCTGACGAGCCTTCAGGACCGAGATCTCGGGTCCATAATGCGCCAGGATCCCCCGCTGCCTTTCGGGCGGTAAGGGGTAAGACCCTCTCAGACCGTGATCGAGCCGATCAACGCCCCAGTTTTCGTACAGGATCCCCTGCCGGTTTAAATAGGCCGAGACGGCCGTCCGATCTCGAAGGATCTTCCCCTCCCTTCGGATGTCAATCGTCGCCATGGGACTCCCCATTGGCCGGATGTTCCGGTTCGAGGCCTTTCCCCCTGAAAAGGCCCGGGTCGAACACGGGCGGACCGTTCCCGAAGGCGTTTCTTCGGAGTTCCTCCATCCATTCCACCGTGATGAGCTCACGCCCGGCCTCCATCGCTTTCCGCTCCACCTGTCCCTTGATCATCTCCTGGAGGAAATAAGGAAGCCGCGAAAGCCGCTCGCGGGCCTCTTTCGTCCAGATCAGATGGAGGTCGGCCGGCTCCAGGGGCTGGATGACGGGACCCCCTTGGGGAGAATAAAGACACCATGGATCCTCATCGAGATAATCTGTGTGGTCCGCGAAGGGCCGCGCACGGCAGCCCCCGCACAACACCGCATACTCGCACTCGCCGCACCGGCCGCCGAGTCGGGGTTTCCGAAAGTCTCTAAAGACCGGGGAAGAGTCCCAGAGATCGGCGAAGGATTCGCCACGAAGGTTTCCCACCGAGAGCGGAATGAACGGGCAGGGAGTGAGATCGCCCGCCGGAGTGATCCGGGCATAATGCGTCCCCGCCAGACATCCGCCGCCCTCATATCCCCGGGCCCGCGTGATCGGGCTGTCCGGATTCCTCTGATAGGCCAATCGCTTAAAGTGGGGCGCGCAGCGGGATCGAATCAGCATCCCCGGATACCGCTCTTGGACGTCCAATAGATCGGCCAGGAGCTTTTCATACTGCTCCGGCGTGATATCCGACATGGTCTCGCCGCGGCCCGTGCAGACGAGAAAAAAGAGATTGAAGACCTTGGCCTCCTTTTGACAGGCCCAGTCCAAGAGCGACGGGATCTCCTCGTAATTCATTCGGCCGGCCGTCGTGTGGATCTGAAACGGCATCCCGTTCCTGCGACAGGCCTCGATTCCGTTCATCGCGCCCTCGAGGGCCCCCGGGAAACCGCGGAATCCGTCGTGCTTTTCCGGATCCAGGGAATCCAGGCTGATCGAGAGTCCCATCACGCCGGCGTTCCGGAGGTCCCGAACCTTGGCGTCCGAGAGGAGCGTCCCGTTCGTTCCCACAACGACCATCATCCCTTTCTGGGTTGCGTAACGGGCGATATCGGGAAGATCCCGCCGTAGAAGGGGTTCGCCGCCGGTGAGGACGAGAAGGGCGGCTGGGTTCACGGCCGCCAGCTCGTTCACCACGCGAAGGGATTCTTCAAGGGTGAGTTCATCCGCCGCCGCGGCGTCGCGCTCACCGGCGGAAAGGTAACAATGGGCGCAGCGGAGGTTGCAGCGCCGGGTCAGGTTCCAGGCGATCAGGAAAGGCTT
>CAYJTJ010000042.1:0-14581 GCA_964372835.1 uncultured Nitrospirota bacterium | reverse complement strand
AATCCTCGGATCTTCATCATGCCCGATAGGTCGGCCCTCAGCGCGTAACGGATGGGCTTCTGCAGGCGGGCGAGGACAGACTCCTGAGGCTCAGCCTTATCCATCATGAGAGGAACGCCGTGCGATGATCCCCCACCCAACCTCGGCGGGGGGAGGCCCCGGGGAAAACCCCGGGAGGAAACCTTGTCAAAACACCGGAAAATATGCTAGCATAGCCCGGATTGGGTTTCAACCGAATTGATGGAAAAGGAGACTGTTTCGTGGCCTACGTGTGCGAAATATGCGGCAAAGGGAGATCGATCGGTTACCGGGTCAGTCATGCCCATAACAGGAATAAGAGAACTTTCTATCCGAATCTCAAGAGCGTTCGAGCGTTGGTTGACAACGCGAGCCGACGGATGATGGTCTGCAGCCGGTGCATTCGCTCGGGCTGGGTTCGGAAGGCCGGTTAAGGGCCGCGGCCTGACCAGCCGGCGGCCCCCCGTTCGGTGGAACCATGATCGAAATCTTCACCTATTCGAAGGAGAAGGGTCTCCGTCGCTTGCCCGATGCGGGAGCACTCCCCGGCCTACTGAAAGAGGAGGCCGAGTCGGTTTGGGTCGACCTGGAAGCGCCGACGGAGGAAGAGTCCCAGATCCTTTCCACCGTGTTTGGTTTCCATCCGCTGGCGATCGAGGACTGCATCGCCGAATCCCATCTTCCCAAACTGGACGATTTCGGCGACTACCTATTTCTGGTCCTTCACGGGGCGCGCCGGGGAGACCACCCGGGAACCTTCACGACCGTCGAGCTCAATTTTTTCCTCGGAAAACGGTACCTCGTATCCTATCACCGCCAACTGTCCCGCAGCATCAATCGAACCAAGGAACGATGTATGAAAAATTCCCTCGCCCTGTCCAGGGGAATGGAATTTCTCCTCTACGAGATCCTCGACATGACCGTCGATAATTACTTCCCCATTCTGGACGATTTCGATGAGGTGGTCGATGAGTTGGGACGGGATGTGAGCGAGCGGCCCACCAAGGAAACTCTCAACCGGATCTTTTCACTCAAACGGGACGGCATGTACCTGCGCCGGATCACGAGTCCCCAGCGTGAAATTCTCAACCGCATGAGTCGGGATCCGTTCGCGGTGATCAACAAACGAGCCGCCATCTATTTCCGGGATGTTTACGATCACCTGGTCCGGATTTCGGACCTGGCCGAATCCTACAAGGACCTGACGACCGGGCTCCTGGAGGCCTACCTCTCCGGGGTCTCCAATCGCCTCAACGAAATTCTAAAACTGCTCACCGTCTTCACGGTCGTGATGATGCCGCTGACCGTGATCACGGGCATCTACGGAATGAACTTCGAGAGTCTCCCGGAGTTGAAATGGCGCTACGGATACTACGCCGTCCTTGGACTCATGGTGGTCGTCGTGGGCGTGATGCTCGGATTCTTCCGAAGAAAGAAGTGGATTTAGAAGAGGTACCGGAATCCTAGGGAGACGCCGTATTCCGGGCTTGCATCCGTGAGCCCGATCGTCCCCGTCAGACTCACCATCTTATCCAGGTCGAGATCGAAGATCATCCCGATTAAAAAGCTTAAGGGGTCTTCCGAGGTGTTCGGATCCCGGTTCGTTTCTCCCGCCAACTCCCCGACCACGTGCAGTTGCTCGAATACGGTCAGGTAATCAAAGGCCACGCTGTAGGTCAGAACGTCATCGAGGCTGCTGTTGGGAGGGTTCCCCACAAAAATGAATCCGAGATTCAGGTGGACCGTGACCGGGAAGAACTCCTTCGACGCGATCGCCCGAACGGACACATCCGGTTCGCCGGTGCACTTCGGGGAAAGTCCCTTCTTCTCATCGCAGCTCGGGAACTTCACGGCCATCTGTCCCGCGATCGAAACCGGGTTGGCCTCCCGTCCCTTGATGAACCGGATCTTGGCCTTGAGCTCGAGATCGCCGAGCCCGTCTTCGTTCTCAATTTCCTTTCCGCGGAGAAAGTAGTAGGGAAAGTCCACCGAGAAATCCAGGTTATTGATCAGTCCGTAGCTGAGCTCGGCCCGGAGGGAGAAGCGCGAGGCCCTCGGCTTGGTATCCATTCTATCGTGGGTGATGCTGAGATCGAGTCTGGACCGTCCCCGTTCGACGGGGACGGCCGTATCGGACGCCGTGTAGGGAAGGAGCGCGAATACCGGAACCGAATCAAACAGCAGGATTAAGAACAGAAAGACTTGCAGTACGATGCGAGCCGCCATCAGAATCTTCCTCGGGTCACCCACCGGTACCGGCCGGAGCCTGACGAATTCTACTGGGAGCCGTCGCGGATGTCAAGGGATTTTAAGACGAATCCCCGGGAAAAAAGACGGATCGCAGACTCCGTGGCGTGAATTTCTACCGTCCCTTTTTCCATTTTTCCAACAGGGTCGCGGCGACTTCTTGAACACGCCGGTCCTCGATCCTCGAATCCGTGCGCGGGGCATCCTGGACGATTTCCTCAATGAGTCTCACCGCCTCGGCCCGGCCCTCCCCGCCTTTATCCCACAGCGCCTCGGCCAGATAGAGGCGATTTAAAAAATGGGTCGGTTCGAATTCCATGGCAAGGCGCAGATTCCGGAGGGCTTCCTGCGTGGAGGCCCAACCCGTGATGAACGGGATGGCGGGCGTCTGATGATGAAGCCTTCCCAAGACACGATATCCCCCGCCCCCCTCGTAGGCCGGATCGATTTCGATCACCGCCGATGCGAGGTCGCGAATCCTCGTCGCCGCTCCCTGTCGGGCCGCTTGAATCTTCCCGTACGCCAACGCCCACTTTCCCCAGTGGACCGCCAGCCAGAATAAAGTCTCTCTGAGGTCCGGGGCATCCCCCATCAGGCGCGCCACCTCGATCGGATCACCCCGGGGGATGGGCTTCCCGGCGATCCGGGAGGCCTCCTCCACGACTCGGGCCAGGGCTTCTTCCCCGATCGTCTTCCCTTCGGAAAAGATCCTCTTTTTTATTTCCACATCCTCCGATTCGTACTCCCCTTTAAAATAAAGACCCCTCATCAATCGCCAGCCGGCGGCCAGCGAGCCCGGCTTAAGCGACATCGCTTTGTGGTAGGCCGAAATCATCTGGCCGATCTCGGCCGGGTTTGCGTGCGATCCATCCGCGCCGTCCGCGCGGCGCTCCCAGTGCCGGTCGCCCTCGATGATTAAGTCCGCGGGCGATGACGAGACTTCCTGGGAAAAGGAGGTTTGGGGAATGAAGATCCCGAAGTGAAGCAGGACGATCAGGATTTGAAGCGAGCACACGGAGAGGGTCTATCGCTCTACGGTTCGAATGCTCTAATTTCTTGCCCGCCCGAGGCGGGTAAAAATTGGAGCGGGCGGCGGGATTTGAACCCGCGACCAAGAGCTTGGGAAGCTCCTACGCTACCGCTGCGCTACGCCCGCGTGTACTCGCCTCGGCCCAAGAGGCCTCGGCGCCGAATGGCCGAAGCTATACTTCTGTCGAAGCTTTAATGGATTCCGACCGGTTTTTGACGTATCGAATTAAGGCAAAACCATTATACACCATCCGGAAACACTGTCAACGCCTTTCGTCAACGGGTCAGCGATGGAAACCCCCGGCGAGGGGTTGTGACAAACCTTCTGTCAAATTGTCAAAGGCTCACGGAGGCAAACTGTTTCTTGCCGACCTTGATCCGATAGGTCCTGCCGCGGGTCAGAGTGTGATTCATATCGGCGACACGCTGCCCATCAACATCCACCGCCCCCTGTAAAATGAGGCGCCGGGCCTCGCCCTTGCTTTTGACCAATTTCGCTTCAACAAGCACCTGCACGATATCTGAACGGACCGTAATCGTCGCGGAATCTGAAAGCTTAATCGTATCTCCGACAAACCTTCTCTTTCGGAATTTCTGATCAAACTCATGAGCGGCATGAGCGGCGGCTTTCTTTGAATGGTAACGGGCAACGAGTTCATCCCCCAGTTTAAGCTTCGCCTCCATGGCATGCATCGCCCGGATCGTTTCCAAGTCATGATTCGTCAGGAGTTCGTAGTAGCGAAGCATAAGCACATCGGAGATGGACATGATCTTCCCGAACATCTCGGCCGGGGGATCCTCCAGGGCGATAACGTTTCCGTAGCTCTTGCTCATCTTCCGGACTCCATCGGTGCCCTCCAACAGCGGCATCGTCATGACAACCTGCGGTTTTATCCCCCAGGCCCGCTGAAGCTCCCGGCCGACCAGAAGATTGAACTTCTGGTCCGTCCCGCCCAGTTCTACGTCCGACTTAAGGGCCACGGAATCGTACCCCTGAATCAACGGGTAATAGAATTCGAGGACGCTGATCGGACGTTGTTCCTGATACCGTATCTTAAAATCATCCCGTTCCAGCATCCGGGCGACGGTCATCATCGACCCCAGTTTGACGTAATCGAGACCCGACAGCTTGTTCAGCCATTCGCTGTTGAACCGGATCAACGTCTTTTTCGGATCCAATATCTTGAAAACCTGTTGCTTATAAGTCTCGGCGTTCAAAGCGACCTGCTCCGCCGTCAACGTCTTGCGGGTCTCCGAAACCCCGGACGGATCCCCGATCATTCCCGTGAAGTCTCCGATCAGGAAGGTGACTTCATGTCCCAGGTCCTGAAACTGTTTCAATTTCCGGAGCAGAACGGTGTGGCCGAGATGAAGGTCCGGTGCGGTGGGGTCGAAGCCGGCCTTGATCTGTAACGGCCGTTTCAGATTCAGCTTCTCTCGCAGTTCATCCTCCTGGATCACCTCGGCGACCCCGCGGAGAAGGATTTTCATCTGTTGCGCGATCGTTTTCATCCGGGTGGGGGTCGACGGGAAAGATGAATCGACAAGCCGGCGACGTCCTCCGACGCCTCCATCATCGCCTCGCTCAGGGTCGGGTGGGCGTGGATCATCTCGGCGATGTCCGACGCCTTTGCCCCCAGGCGCATCGCAAGCGCCGCCTCATGGACCAGGTCGGATGCATGCGGCCCGATGATATGAACCCCCAGAATCCGCCCGGAATCGGCCTCGGCGATCACTTTCACCAATCCTGAAATCTCATCCAAGGTGTGGGCGCGGGCCAGTGCCCGAAACGGATAGCGGCCCACACGGATTTTCAATCCCTGCTCCACGGCCTCCCATTCCTTCAGCCCGACGGTACCCACCTCCGGACTCGTGAATATTCCGGCCGGAACGACACGGTAATCCATCGGCCGCCCCCCGGCGCGGTTATCCGGCTCTCCGACGGCGTTGGCCGCCGCGACTTTTCCCTCGCTTGAGGCGACATGCGCCAGCATGATTCTTCCCACGCAATCGCCGATCGCGTAAATCCCCGGAACGCTCGTCTCCATTCGCTCGTTGACGACGATCTCACCGCGGCCCCCGACTTCCACACCGGCCTCATCCAGACCCAGATCATCGGTGTTCATCCTCCGGCCCACCGAGACAAGGACCCGCTCGGCCGAAATTCTCATGCCGTCGCTCAGCACGACACCGATCTCGGCCCCGGCCGCCTCCACCTTCTCGACGCGCGACTCGAGGTGAAGCTTGATCGACCGCTTATTCATCTCCCGCCGGATGACGGAGGAAACCTCTTCGTCTTCCGTGGCGAGGGGGCGCGGTTTCATCTCAACCAGGGTCACGGAGGAGCCCAAGGCTCCGTAGAGAAACCCGAACTCGCATCCCTCCACCCCCGCCCCCACGATCAGGATGTTCCGGGGCAGAACCCGCGGCTCGAGCGCTTCCTCGCTCGTGATGACCCGCTCTCCATCGAACGGAAAGAGCTCGGGCTTGATCGGTCTCGATCCGGTGGCGAGGATGACGCGATCCGCTTCCATCGTCCGCGACTCGCCTTGCGAATCCCGGATTTGGATCGTGGAAGGCCCGCTCATGCGTCCACGACCTTTAATCAGCGTCACTCCCCAGCTCTTAAGGAGCGTCCGGATCCCGCGAATCTGCGTCTGGACGATCCGCTGTTTCCGCTCCAACATCCCGCCGACATCAAAGTCGGGGCCGCGGGTCAGCCTCACGCCGAAATCCCCGGCCCGCCTGATCAGACCCAAAACCTCGGCGTTATAGATCAACGCCTTGCTGGGGATGCAGCCTTTATTCAGGCAGGTTCCGCCCACCTCCTGCTCTTCGATCAAGCTGACCTGGGCACCGAGTTGGGCCGCCCGGATCGCCGCGACGTAACCCCCCGGGCCCCCACCGATCACCGCGATCCGTCGTCCCGCACCCATCCGCGATTATCCCGCTTCTTTCCGAAGATACTCCTCGTACTGTTTTGCATTCATCAGCCTTTTGACCTCGGAAGCATCCGCCAGTTCGATCTTGGCGATCCATCCCTTCCCGTACGGATCTTCATTGACCCATTCCGGCCGGTCCTTTAATTCATCATTCACCGCCAATATTTTTCCGCTGACGGGCGTGTAGATGGGCGAGGCCGTCTTCGTCGACTCCACCTCGGCAATCTCCTGGCCGCTCCGAATCTCCATCCCGACCTTGGGAAGCTCGAGATAGACGATGTCTCCGAGCGAATCCTGTGCAAAATGAGTGATTCCCAGGATGCCGCTTCGGTTCTCGACGCGGATCCATTCGTGTTCCGTGTGATAATGCAGTCCCTCCGGTATCATACCCCCCTCCGCTGACGGTCAATTCGACTTGGGTCGCCCGATACTAAATTACCGAGGGAGTTTTGTCAAGGGCGCGGCCGGATCCCTTTTCCCATCGACGAGGATGAGACCAAAATCTTTGATGGATTCCAAACGTGTGCGGATTGTAGGTTCCTCGTCCATTGGAACGAGCGCAAAAACACGACTTGCCTCGCCGATTAGGTCTTGAAATTGGCGCAGGATTCCCAGGAACCGGGCCGGATCGTCTCTGAAGGACAAGGCCACCCCGAAATAATCGAATCCGTGCCGTTTCTCCTCCAAGAGGTCTATGCCCGATCGGGCCAGCACCCGATGCGGTTCGGTCACGGCCGCGATGGGAACGATCCGGGCCCATTGGACCGATGGATGACGATCGCGAACCGCCTTCAGCACGGCCGAGAGCCGGCTTAGAGTTTCGCGATTCTTCCAGCCGACCCATTGCCAGAACAAGGGCGACGATGAAATCTCGGACGGGGCCCCCTCTCCCGGGGGAGGGGTCATGACGGGAAACAGGTCCGCCGCTTCGAGCCGGATCCCAAAATCCTCGCGGAATTTTTCACGGGCGGAAGGCCCAAACCCCTCCGCCGGCGCGCTAAAAGAATCGTCGTCGATCACAATGCCGTCCACCCCCGTCGCGGCCAGATCCAGGTACAGACGGATGAGACGCTGCGACGCCAGGGGGTTGAAAAGATCCAAGAGGGAGGTCGAAACCATCCGGCGACGGAGAGGGTCGTAACGAATGTCCCGCTCCTCTCCCGTCGCTTTGAGCCAAGGTAGATTTCGGGCCGGTATTCGAGCCCACACCTCGATTCCCCTTTCATGGGCCTCCGCCACCAGTCGGCCCAGGGCCTCATCCAGCACCGGCGCAAGATCCGTCGGAAAGTAGACCCCGTTGGTCCCGTACCCTGGAACAATAAGGGTTCCCCTTCCGGCGGTCGGCATTCGGGCCGTTAATCCTCCGATGACCCCGTTGTTCGCCTCGGGAAGCGCGGCGCTAAAAAAACCTACGCGTCGTATGATCGGGCGTTTCACGGCGGTCTGATCCAGGATCCCTCTTAAAAAGTCGCTGCGAAGCGAGGCCTCATATCGGCGGGAAGAGTCCGGGTAATTCCGTAAGAAAGCCTCGTATTCCCGTAACGCCGTTTCGAAAGCCCCGCCGGCCTCATGGGACTTTCCGAGCATCCATTGGGCTTCCTCCAGGAGGGGGGAACCCGGATACCGGCCGATCACGGACTGGAAATCCCGGGTGGCCGCCGTGAATTCCTGATTCCGGTAGGCTCTCATTCCCTCGTCGAACAATCGTTGCTGGTCCGCTGGAATCTGGGGCGATGGAGCGCGCGTTGGAACGATCGAGACACAGGCGCTCACCGCGACGGTCAACACGACCGCGGCCAGAACCCCCATGCGCCTCCGGATCCGGATGAACGAACTCCCAACTCTCCTTCGGCGGGTCGGACCCATCGGACTAGACGTTCTTCTCGACGAGGTCGGCAAGCTCCAGGGCGGAACGGCCCGATTCCAGCGTGGCCACCGGCCGTCTTCCGAGGTCCGGTAGGAGATAAAGATTTTTTAGCGAGGTAAGATAAAAACAGGCCCCGTCGCGGTTGACCGCCTTTGCGGTTTGAACCTGTTCCGCCAACGCGAGGGGGATTCTTGCCGAGGCCTCCGTCTCGCCCAGATCATCCCCGATGAAGGTCAGGACGCGCGAAGAGAAGGGCATCAGCCAGGACAGGTGCGAGGATACGGAATGGACCAAGGATTTTACGATCTCCCGCCTCGGAACATCGGATTCGGGGAGATAACCGGTCACCTGAAGCGCCCGCCGATTCGGGGGCGCGGCCCATTCCTCCTGGGCCGTATTCAGTCGAAGGTAAAGGAAGTTGTCTCCAAGCGGCGGCCTCTCGTACGAACGCAGAAACAACAGATGGCTCTTCATCGGCGTCGGGAGAACATTTTGGTCCACCCCGAAGTAGAGCGTGAATTCTTTTCGGCCGGATAACCCGTGGTCGGCCAAATGCCAGGGAAGGTTTAGCACGATGGCGCTTCCGTGTATGCATTCCCCATCGGCGGCCCGGACCCCGTCCACCGACCGGTGCTTCACAATCAATTCCGCCACCGGGTGGCCGTAGATGACTTCCCCCTGATTTTCCTGAATCACTTTAACCAGAAGGGTCACCACCTGGGGAATCCCCCCGCTGATGGTGATGATCTCCCGCTGAATCAGTCCCAGCAGGTGGACCAAATCCAGGCCGTTGGCTTCCAGGAGCGTCTTACCGTTGAAAATCAGGAGGAACAACTCCAGTCCCCGCTCGATATCCCGACCGAGGCGATGCCGTTGGAGAAATTCATCCCCCCGATGCCGGCGCAGGGTCCGTATGGCCGAGTAATAGCGCATCCGCTTCCGGAGCTCGTTGATCCATTCCGGGATCGTATTCGGCCGTACTCGATGGGCCTGCTGCATTCGAGGGCGAATAAGCTCCTCCCATCGTCCCATCTCGGACCAGAAGGCCTTGATCTCCTGGATTTCGTCAGGGAACTCCCTCTTCAATTCCTCCAGGAGATCCCCGATTTCGGCGAAATAATCCAAGCGGTGATTCGGGAGGACGATCTGAAGCGGGGGCTGTGATTTCTGGAACATAACGCCCTCGCGCTTGAGGATGGATAGGGAAAGGCCGAGAAGATTGAAAAGGCGGTCGTACAACCCGTCGCGCTCGAAACCCAGAAAGAGATTGGGACCCTTCAGGAAGGTGTATCCGGACCGGTCGATATGAAAAGAAGCGCCGCCCGGCACGGGCGCCTCTTCCAGAACGACGACGCGTTTCCCGTGCTTCGATAGGAGGGCGGCGCAGAGGAGTCCCTCCAGGCCGGCGCCTATGACGATGACATCGTACCGTCTGGAGAAATCGACCATATCGTAATCTGGTCGCGGGCGCGGTCAGGACTTAAGATCAAGTCCGCTGAAGAAATATCCGATTTCAAACTCGGCGGAGGCCGGGGAATCCGATCCGTGAACCCCGTTGTGCTCGATGTCCGTTCCGAATTCCTGCCGGAGGGTCCCCTTGTCGGCCTGTTTGGGATCGGTCGCCCCCATCAAATCCCGGTGCCGCTTGATGATCTCTTCCCCCTCCAAGACCAGCACGATGCTGGGGCCGCTGGCCATAAAGGCGGTCAGGCTGTCGAAAAAGGGGCGGCCCTTGTGGACGGAATAGAAGCCCTCCGCCTGGGATTTGGAGATCCTCATCTTTTTCAGAGTCAGGATCTTAAACCCGCTTTTCTCGTATCGTCGGATAATCTCGCCGATTAAGTTTCGAGCAACGGCGTCCGGTTTTATTATGGCCAGTGTCCGTTCAATCACGGGAACCCTCGATCACGAGCCATTGTATCGGAACGGCGATGAAATTGCAACGGGAATTCAGGCGCCGATCCGGACCGGACCCCTTATCTTTACAGCCCATGGACCGTTTGTTATAGTAATGTTCATGAGTCGGACCAAAAATCTCCTCACCCGACCTCTGGCGGCGCTTTTTCTTCTATCCCTCCTGACCGCGGCGATTTACTCCAATTCCCTTTTTGTTCCGTTTGTCTTCGATGACCATCACACCCTCGTCGATAATTCCAGCATTCGGGACCTCCGAAATTTGGACGACCTCTCCGGCAGTCGGTATATGGGTTTCCTCTCCTTCGCTCTAAATTACCATTTTGGCCGTTTGAACGTCTTCGGCTACCATCTCGTCAACCTGATCATTCATATCACCAACGGTTTCCTCGTGTACGGGGTAGTCCTGTTGTTGTTTCAATCCATTTCGAACCCGCGGCGGACATCTCAAAGCAAGGGGGCCCGTGATGATTTTCCCCGTTCTCAACCGGCTGCCGGCTTTGGGATCGCTTGGGTCACGGCTCTCGCGTTCGTGGCCCATCCCATTCAGACACAGGCCGTGACCTATACGGTTCAGCGGTTTGCGTCGCTCGCGGCCCTGTTTTATCTCCTCGCCGTATTCTGCTATCTGAAATGGCGTCTGGACCCGTCGGGGGGAAAGACCCGATATTTCTGGTATGCCGCCGCTTTTCTCTCCACGATCTTCGCCATGAAGACCAAGGAGAACAGTTTCACATTGCCCCTGATGATCTTGCTGCTGGAATCAATTTTCTTTCCCCCGACTGGTTGGAAACGGTGGTCCTCTTTGATTCCTTTTCTGCTGACCTTACTCATCATCCCGTTCTCAACGATCGAGACCTTTGGTGAGGAGGAGCCGGGTTTGGCTCAACAAACCGCCGAGATCGGCCGGGCGGAGTACCTCTTTACCCAGTTTCGGGTGATCGTGACCTATATCCGATTGCTCTTCCTGCCGATCCACCAGAACCTGGACTATGATTTCCCGATCTATCATTCGCCGTTTGATCCTCCCGTGTTGCTGTCGTTCCTATTTCTCTTAACCCTTTTGGGGCTGTCGCTTTATCTGCTCTTCTCCTCGCGACTCCCGCTGTATGTCTCACGGCTGACGGCGTTCGGCCTGCTCTGGTTCTTCCTGGCGTTATCCGTCGAGTCCTCGATCATTCCCATTCGCGATCTGATCTTTGAACACCGGATCTATTTGCCGAGCGTCGGCCTCCTGTTGGCGGCCGGCACGGCGGTGGCGTTCGGCCTCTCGCGGTGGGGTTCGGCCCCCCGTTGGATTTCGCCGGGAATCGTCTCCCTTTTGATTTTAGCCCTGTCCGTTGCGGCCTATCAGAGAAACTCGGTCTGGAATGACGAGGTTGCCCTCTGGGGGGATGCGGCGTCCAAGTCCCCACGGAAGCTCAGACCGATCCTCAATCTGGGGAAGGCCTACCAGTCTCAAGGACGGCTGGATGAGGCCGCCGAAAGTTTTCGATCGGCCTTATCGCTCAGCCCCGAGTCGGGGGACGCCACCTTTAACTTAGGCAGTGTCCTCCAGGAACAGGGGCGGTTGGAAGAAGCCGAAGAAATGTACCGACGTTCACTGAGCCTGAAACACGATCTGCAGTCCCAGCAGGTTCAGGCGCACAACAATCTGGGCGTGATCTACAAGGATCAGGGGCGTATCGAAGAGGCGATCCGGGAATTTAATGAGGCCATCCGTCGGAATCCCGACTATGCCGCGGCCCATTACAACCTGGGCGGGATCTATAAAGGATTAGGACGTCTTATTGAAGCCTCCCGGGAATATCGGATCGCAATAATGCTTCAACCTGACGATGCCTCGGCCCATAATAATTTGGGTGTGGTCTATAAAGATATGGGTCGTGTTGACGATGCGATCGGGGTGCTTCGAACGGCCCTGGCCCTTAATCCCGATCATGCCCCCGCCCACAACAATCTGGGCTTGGTTTACGGTAACCTCATGCGGGACGAGGAGGCGATACGGGAATATCAAACCGCACTCCGGCTCAAACCGGAATTCTGGGAGGCCTCGGCCAACCTCGCCCATCTCTTCGCACGGGAGGGTCGATTCGAAGAGGCCGTGAAGCATTATAATGACGCTCTCGGCTTCAACCCGGATAGAGCGGAAATCCACGCCAACTTGGCGGCGGTTTATCAGAGGATGGGGCGGACGGAAGAGGCCCGAACCCATTACGAGCAGGCCTTACAAATCAAGCCGGATTTCGAAGCGGTCCGAAAGGCTCTCTCGGGACCCCAAAAGTAGAGGCCCCACGGATTAGTCCGTGGCCCTCATTTTCTCCGCGATATATAACCGGTTTAGTCCGAAAAGACAGGAGGTTCCTCGCCTAACCCGAAAGCGCTGTTCTTTAAGTAGCCGCCGGACGGTCCGGCCCGACAATCCGTATTGTTCCTCGGCCTGCAGGCCCCGCTCCAACTGGTCCGGATCGTATCGATGTCGGATCTTGTGGCAGAGATACCCGGTCGCCGGACCGATCATCGTCACCAAAAGCCGGCCGGTCGGTTTGAGCACGCGCCAGGATTCCTGGAGGACCTTCTCTTTCGCGGCGATGTGATTCAAACAGGCCAGCAGTGTCACCGTGTCGAAGGTATCGTTCCGGAAAGGAAGCCGGGTCGTATCGCACAACAAATTGATTCCCTCCCACGGATAAACGTCCACGCCGACCCCGGACCCGTACCGCCGGACGAGGTGGTTTGGGCCGCACCCCACATCGAGCAGACTTCCACGACAATAACGGAGGGCCATATTGACCCGCTCATCGTCGATCGGCGTCAGCCCCAGCTTTTTCGCCGCGACGGAGGAAAGCAGGACGCGCAACGGAAAAAGAAGCCCGTCTTTTAATGCCTGCCGGGGGTCCGAGACGTCCACCGTCACGCTTTCGGATCCGATGGATATGACGGATTCTCGGGATCGCCCGCCGGACTGATCAAATCGGCCTCTCTCAATGCCGTCGCGCGAACCAGTTGGGTCATTTCCCGATCGATCTTTTCCAGGCGCACATAGACCCTAAACAACAGGTAAAAAATAAGAATCAACCCGAGATACATCACCAGATCGGCGCCCCGCCCGATCCCCAGAAAGTGCGCCATCGCGATCGTGCCGCCCGGAAACAAGACGGTCACCGAGGCCGCGGCCCAGAGAAGGAGCCATAACAGAAAGCCGATCGCACCGATTCTTCTCTGCCGATATCGCAGGATGACCACGACCATCGCCAGGATCATCAAGGCCAGAAAAATGAACTGGGCCATATTCATCATTATCACCTCACACGCCGGCCGAACACCGACGACAGAAGCAGCCGAAGCATGGTTTTTAAACCGACTCTTAGCCCCTGGCCCTTGGCCAGCGAGTAGTCCGTATAGATCGCCCTAACCGGAATCTCGGTTAACTTGAGTCGATTTCGACGCACCTCGCCGCAGATTTCCGAGCTGACTTCATAGTGGTTCGCCGTGATCCGGATGCGTTCCGCGGCCGACCGCGAGAAGGCCCGAAGCCCCGACTGCGAATCGGTCGTTCGAATCCCGTAGACGAGACGCGTGATCAGGTTCGCGAAGCGATTCGCCATTCGCCTCGATGGGGGCATCCCCGCCGAATCAGACAGCCGGCTTCCGATCACGACATCCGCGCGACCGGCCATAAGCGGCTCGATGAGTCTGACCATGTCGGCCGGAGAATGCTGTCCATCGGCGTCGCAGGTGACGATGATCGCGGCGTCTTTTAAAATCGCGGCTTTAATCCCGGTCCCAAGCGCGGCTCCCAGTCCCCGGTTGATCGCATGCCGGACCACCGTCGCGCCTCGCGATCGGGCGATTCGCCCCGTCCGGTCGGAAGAGCCGTCATCCACCACGATGATCCCTTTCTCAACGCCGGGGAGGTCTACGGTGAGAATCCGTCCGATCACATCCCCTACCGTCGATTCTTCATTGTAGGCCGGGATCACGATCGAAACCTTCATGGGGCAGAGTATAATCATTTGGAATCCGGAGGTCAAACCGGAAGACCAAATCGAACCAGGACCCCGCCGGTTTTCAGATCGGCCCCCGCCGCCCATCGGCAAAGGAGGATCAGCCCATGAGATTCGTGCCTTCATGGTCATTCAGGCACTCACCCGTTCATCCCGCCTCGCCGTGGGGTAGGTGGCTCGGCGGATCAGTTCATTCTTTACGGACCGTCTCTTTCCTATTCTCCATTTACTATTTTCCATTCTCTGCCTGGCTTGGCCAGGCCCCGGGGATTCCCCCACCCCCTGAAATAAAGCAACTGATCTGGCCTTAGCCCCTTGATGCCACCCCATCTGCTGTTCTGCTTGCCTTCTTTTTGTAATGTCTGTATCTTGGAGTTTATCTGGCCCAACATCTCGTTGAAAAGCGCTTTGGCAGGCGGCGGATGTTGCAATGCAAGACCTGGCCCCCTAGTCATGTTAACCTATTATAATCCCGCCATATCGTTCCTCCGGCGCGGGCCGTTCCTGTCGGCATCATCCGCTGGAAGGAGACAAGGAAAAACGTGACCTGTCCTGAA
>CAYJTJ010000041.1:0-14984 GCA_964372835.1 uncultured Nitrospirota bacterium | reverse complement strand
TACTTCAAGACGAACAAGGGCCTCATCCGGCGTAACGACCTGTCCGGATTAAGCGGCGAGCTGGAGTACGATTGGCGCTGGCTTGAGCGTAAGAGTCTCTCCGTCACGGTCGGTCACTACCGGAAGGAAACGGATAACAAGAATGTCTGTTGTCTCACAACGGGATTTAAGACCACCTACCTGCTTCTCACCCCCAAGTTCTACAATGACCTTCGGCCCTTCCAATGGTATATCGGCGGAGGGATCGGCTTCTACCGTTTCGAGCGGGAAATCACCGGACTCATCGAGGATCAACTGAGCGCCAATCTCGTCGGGGTTCACGGCGTGCTCGGCCTGAGCTGGGCCTTCCATCCGAAATATTCCTTCTTCACGGAGGCCCGTTATGCGCTGGCGAAGGTCCGGAGCGCCGACCCCTTCAATGACGGCCTCGATGTGGGCGGGTTCAATTACGCCCTGGGGGTCAGCTGGAATTTCCGGGGGGCCGAGCGGATCCCTTAGCGGGGGCCTGCCCGCCGCGGCGGGCCCGCGTGGGTCGCTACAAGAATTCCTCCCAAAATATGGCATCGGCCCACCGGGCGAGCGTCCTTGATCGCTTCCCGGGAATATGCTAATCTGTTTTAATTATCCGACGAGATCGTACGGTCGTCGTCCGACCGATTGGACCTTTGATGGCCTGGTTTAAAAAGGATAAATCGGGCTCGGGCCCGGAAGGGAAAAAATTCCGAATCCCTGAAGGGCTTTGGCTCAAATGCGACAGCTGCAAGGAGGTCGTCTACCGAAAAGAGATCGACAAGAACGCCAAGGTCTGCCCGAAATGCAATTACCACTTCCCGATCTCGGTGGCCGAGCGGATCGGGCTGATCCTGGACGAGGGGATTTTTAAGGAATGGGATTCGGATATTTCCCCCTCCGATCCGCTGAATTTCAAGGATTCGGTCCGGTACCGTGACCGGTTGAAGACCGCCCAGGATAAAACCCGTCGACGGGACGCGATCGTCACCGGCGAGGGGACGATCAATCACATCCCGGTCGTCCTCGGGGTTCTCGATTTCGCCTTCATGGGCGGGAGCATGGGCTCGGTCGTGGGGGAGAAGATCCTCCGTGCGGCCGAAAGGGCGGCGGGCCGCCGATGGCCTCTGATCCTGGTAAGCTCCTCGGGCGGTGCACGGATGCAGGAGGGAATCCTCTCCCTGATGCAGATGGCGAAAACCTCGGCCGCGGTCGGGAAGCTGGCCGAGGCCCGGGTGCCGTTCATTTCGATCCTGGCCGACCCGACCTTCGGCGGCGTGACGGCGAGCTTCGCCATGCTGGGAGACATCATCATCGCGGAACCGAAGGCCCTCGTCGGTTTTGCCGGGCGGCGGGTCATCGAGCAGACGATCAAGCAGCAACTGCCGGAGGGGTTTCAGCGGGCCGAATTCATGCTGGAACACGGCATGGTCGATCTGATCGTGGAGCGAAAGAAGTTAAAGCAAACCCTGACCAAACTTCTCACGTTTTTCAGCCCGTGAGGCCGCTTGGGCCCGGAGCCGGGAAGACGTCCGACGGTCCGTCGGGCCTCCGGGCGTCTCCGGCATGATGAGAGAACCAACCGACCGGTTCAGATCAACCCCCCGAATGGCTCATGCCTATTCAAAAGCCGTCGAATACCTCTACCGTCTCCAGCGTCACGGAATCAAACTGGGGCTCGAGAATATAGAGCGGACGCTTTCAGCCCTGGGCGATCCCCACCGCCGTTTCCGATCCATTCATGTGGCCGGGACGAACGGAAAGGGCTCGACCGCGGCCATGTTGGCCTCCGTCTTAACCACGGCGGGGTACCGCACCGGCCTCTATACCTCCCCCCACCTCCTTGAATTCACCGAGAGGATCCGCATCGATGGCGAGCCGGTTTCCAAGGAGCGGGTGGCCGAATTGACCCAGCGTGTGCGGGCCGCGGGGGGCGAGCGGCCGCTGACCTTCTTTGAGTTCACCACCGCGATGGCCTTCCAGCAGTTCGCCGATTCGGGCGTGGACTTGGCCGTGGCCGAGGTAGGTCTGGGAGGGCGTTTTGATGCGACCAATCTCCTTTTGCCGAAGGTCGCGGTGATCACCAACGTCGAACTGGATCACCAGGAATTCCTGGGAGACCGTATCGAGCTGATCGCGGGCGAGAAGGCCGGAATCATCAAGAGCGGAACTCCCGTCGTGACGGCCGCGACGCGGCCCGAGGCGATCGAGGTCATCGAGAGGATCGCGAGGGAACACAACGCGCCCCTGTACCGCTTGGGTCGGGATGTCCGGGCGGAGGGGGAGTCCCCACAACGATTCCGGTACCGCGGGATCCGGTGGGACCTTTCCGATCTTAAATGCCCTCTTCTTGGACAGCATCAACTTCAGAATGCGGGCTGCGCACTGGCGGCCCTGGAACTCATGGAAGAGGGAGGCCTCTCGCTTAATGAGGCCGCCGTCCGGGAGGGCATTCGGACCGTCGGGTGGCCGGGACGACTGGAGTGGATTCCCGCTTCGGCCTCGCGCGCCGCGGTGCTTCTCGATGGGGCGCATAACCCGGCCGCCGCACGGTCGTTAAGGGCTTTCCTCGAAACGGCGCCGCGTCCGGCGGGGGGCCGACTCATCCTCGTTTTCGGCGTGATGAGGGACAAGGACATCGATGGAATCCTGGCCCCGCTGGCGCCGCTGGCCGATGAGATCGTGCTGACCCGTCCCAACTACGAGCGGGCGGCCGAGGCGAAGGATCTTGAGCGGCGCGTGGCCGGTTATTCGGTCCGGACCACGGTTCGGGAGCCCGTCCGTGAGGCGGTCCGGTACGCCCGGTCCGTAAGCGGTTCCCGGGATTGGATTTTGGTCACGGGATCGCTTTTCGTGATCGGAGAGGCCGGGGCCGCGCTCGGCGGCCTGGATGAGCCCTCACCATTAAGGGGGTGAGATGTCTGGGAAGGCCTCTCCATGATCCGCCGTCGGCGGTTGCTCAAAACGGCCCGGTGGTTTTCCGCGGCCTTCCTCTCCGTCGCCTTGGGCTCGGTCGCCACGGCACAGGAAACAATCCCACCACAGAATTTCCGAAAGCCGATCAAAGAACCGATTGAGATCACGGCCGAACGGCTTGTGCACCTCCGTGAAGAGGACCGCTACATCGCGGACGGGGCGGTCCGTATCGTCCAGGGCGATACCGAGCTGAGGGCGGATCACGTCGAGATGGACAATCGGACGGGTCGGGTCGAGGCGGCCGGAAACGTCACCCTCCGCGAGGGAGGCGACGTGCTCACCGCGGACCGGCTCGATTATAATCTCCGGACCCGGGTCGGGGATGCGTCGCCGGGACATCTTTTCGTGAAAAAGGACAACACCTATCTCGATGCCGGCCGGATGGGAAAGGTCTCGGATCAACGGTATGAACTTAAGGACTGGTCGGCGACGAACTGCATTCCCTGCGAGGATTCGCCGTCCGCCGCCCCGCTTTGGCGATTCCGCGGCCGTTCGGCCCGGGCCGACCTGGGAGAGTATCTCGTGGCGCGGGACGTGGTCTTTTATGTCAAAGACGTCCCGGTGCTGTACACCCCTTACCTGATCTTTCCCATCAAGACCGAACGGCAGACGGGTTTCCTCATTCCCCGGCTGGGATTCAGCACGGCGGACGGATTGAGGTTAAATGAGGCCTTTTTCTGGGCGATCGGTCCGAGCCACGATGCGACGATTTCTCTCGACTACCGGAGTCTGCGCGGTGTGGGGGCGGGGGTGGAATACCGATACAAGCTCAGTCGGGAATCGGAGGGGCATCTGCAGTACCGGGTGTTTGACGACCGAATCACGGAGAGCCGCCGGACCGAGACCAGGTTCCGGCACACCCAGCGTTTCAGCCCCGACTTCCAGGCCCGGGCCGATCTGCACCTGGTCAGCGACATCAGCCAGTTCCGCGACTTAAGCGACGCCACCTCCGAGCGCGTCCGGCAGAATCTGGTCTCAACCTTCGTGGTCTTCCACCGGTGGGACAACCAGGAAATCTACCTGATGGCCCGCCTGACCCGGGACCTCGTTTCCTCCACCAGCACGACGCTGCAGCGGCTCCCCCAGATCGGATACAGCCTGCGGGAGTACCGTCTGGGAATGCTCCCGATTTATGCCGGGCTGGACGCAACGGCGGTTAACTTCTGGAGGGAGGAGGAGGACGAGGCGGACGGGCTGATACGGGCCCGGCGTCTGGATTTTTTCCCCAGGATCTGGACCCGCCTCAATCTCGGCGGGGTCGTCGTGACGCCCCGGGCCGGATTCCGGGAGACCTGGTACAGCCGTGACCTGGAGTCGGACCCATCGACGAGCCGTGGGGTGGAGGTGCTCGATATCGCGGCGAACACCCGATTGACCCGGATCTTCGGGCCGTCGGACCACCGGGAGATCATCCATCATATCGAGCCCGCCGTCGTGTACGAGTATGTCCCGTTCGTGGATCAGGCCCGGCTGCCCCATTTCGACGACGTGGACCAGGTCCCCCGACAAAACCAGTTCACGGTTTCTTTGGCGAATCGTCTGGTAGGTATCGACGCGTCGGCGTCGGAGGCCCCGTCACGGCGGGAATGGATCTATTGGAAGCTGACCCAAAGTTACGATCTGCATGCCAAGCGGATCGAAGAAGATCCCGGTCCGGCACGGCCGTTCTCGAACGTCAGGTCGGAAACCATTCTGCGTCCGGCCGAACGGCTGGTCCTGGACCTGGATGTTTTTTATAACCTGTACGAGAAAGACACGATCGCGTTCAACTCGGATCTTAAGGCCGCGCTCCCGGTTTTCTCGACCATCGCGATCGGCCAGCGCCTGACCCGCGAGGGCACACCGAGTCCGCGGGGGGATCTTTTCAATCCCATCAGCCAGACCGACCGGCTCTTCTGGTATACCGAGACGAGCCCGCTGGTTCGCTTCCTGACGGGTGAGCTGAAGATCCACCCCCCCGGCCCGATCACACTTTCAAGCCGGGCCTACTACGATGTCAAGGATCGGACCTTTGCCGAAATCAACTACGGGATTCGCTACGTGGGACAGTGCCTGGGTGTGGAGCTGACGTACCAGGATCTTCCGGACCGAAACCAATTCAGCTTCCTGATCACGCTCCGTCCCTCCGAGATGTCCCGCTCGAGCTTCGTGAATTTTTAACGGATCGTCCGGTCCCGATTTATGTTGACCCGGCGGGAAGGGGTGTATTATCCTAGCCCGGGAAGAAACCGGGCCCGACGGCGGCCGTTGGCCGCGGGGCCTTTTTAAATTGAGGAAGGAGGATGGTCATGGCTGTGCGCACATCAGAAGCGGAATGGCAAGGTGGATTAGTCGACGGCAAGGGGGTCATGAAGCTCGGCAGTGGTGCGTTCCACGGGGCGTACTCATTTTCTTCGCGTTTTGAAGAGGGCACCGGAACCAATCCGGAAGAACTCATCGGAGCGGCGCACGCGGGCTGTTTCTCGATGGCTTTTGCCAATATACTTACCAAAGCGGGTTTTAAACCGAAACGCGTCCGCACCGTGGCCAAGGTTCATCTTGAAAAGGTGGGCGAGGGCTTCAAGATCACCCACATTGATTTGAACACCGAGGCGGAAGTGCCCGGGATCGACAAGGATGTCTTTCTCCAGAATGCTGAAAAGGCAAAAACGGGATGCCCCGTATCCCAAGCTCTTGGCGCTGTGGAGATCCGGCTGGATGCCAAATTAAAGGGGTAGGTTTCTTCGATAGGATGAACCCCTTGCGTCTGTCGCGGATCATCGGCATCGGGATCTTTGTTCTTGTCGCGATGGCCGTAGCCTCGTTTGTCCGGATTTCTGCGCCTTGGATCGGGGCCGATCAGGTGTACAGTGCGGACATGCCCGCGGTGGATTATGACGCGATTGAAGATCTCCTCCGGCGGGTGACCGCAAGCCAGCCGATCGTTTCCCTCCAGGTGATTCGGGAGGCCCAGCCGTCTCCCATCACGGGGCTTTTGGAAGTCAGATTTACCGTCGAGGTGAACGGCCAGCGGCAGAACGGCCTGGTTTACGTTTCGGGATCGAGGATTATCCTTGGACAGATGCTGGATCTGGGGACACGCCAGAACTTAACGGCGCTTCGGGCCGGACCTCCCACCCCGATCCGATACTCCCTCAAAGACCTTAACATGAAGGACCGGGTGCCGCGGGGGGCCCCCGGAGCTCGGGTGGTCATTGTGGAGTTTTCGGATTTTCAGTGCCCTTACTGCCGCCAGGCCACGGGCCCCCTGAAGGAACTCTTGGTGAAATACCCGCAGGAAGTCGTCCTGTATTACAAGCATCTGCCGATCACGGAAAGCCATCCCTACGCGTATTCGATGGCCATGGCCGCGGAGTGCGCCCGCGCACAGAAACCGGACGCCTTCTGGTATTTTCATGACGGTTTCTTCGCCGATCCGGAGATGAAAAGCGACACGGAACTCCGAGATCGGGTCATGCGGTGGGCCGGTGAAAAGAATCTGAATCTGGGGCGGTTCGTGACCTGTTACGATAAGGGAGAGCAGTCTTCCCGGATCGAATCGGACCTGGAGGACGCCCGGAAGATCGGGGTCAGCTCGACGCCCACCTTTCTCGTCAACGGCGAGTTCGTCTCAGGGGCGCAACCCCTGGAGACGTTCGAACGATATCTTGTTAAGGAATAAGACCCGCTTCCGGAAGGGATCGAGTGATGGAGCAGCCCTCTGAGCCGCCGGGCCGGATGGAGAAGGCCAAACGGATCATCTGGACCGTCGTAACGGTGGGGATTTTCCTGGCGGCGCTGATCGCCGTGATGATGGGGAGGAAGTCGGGCTACTGATTGTCGTCGGTATTAGTCCCGCTCCGGCTCGGTCCGGCCGTGACGGTGGGTCACCTGGTCCTCTTCGAAAAGATCGGCCATCTCATCATGGAGCGTCTTCTCATCGCCCGGAATCACCGGGAGGGGGATTAGAACTTTCTTTTTTTCCTTCGTCTGGGCCGTATTCTTGGGCGGTTTCGATTTTTTCCCCATCTTAAGTCCTCTCGAAGGTCAATTTCATTTTCATTATACCTCTCGGCGGCCTGGATTGCAATCCGGTTCGGGTGAACCTTTTTCTTCGCGGTTGGGTCTCAAAGGGGTTGCATAAGAGCATGGATCGGTGTATAAGGGGTGGGACAGGAGGTGCGACATGACACAATTTCATAGGAGGCCCCTTTTATTTTCGCTGGGGCTTGGTATCATACTTCTCTTTGGACTTTCCGCCTGCTCTGGAGGTTCCTCCGGAGGCGGACCCCAGAAGAGCCCCGCGGTTCGAATGGCGCTCAATTCACCCCGGGATTTTCCGAATAAGGACGCCTCGCTGAAAAACGACGACGGCGTAGGCCACCTTGTCCAGGAACACTGGGATACCTCGACCCAGTTTTTCCGCGATGCGATCGCCATGTCGCCCAAGTTGGCGGAGGCCCATTTCAATCTGGCACTGGCGCTGGATCAGATGGGGAGTCATGAGGAAGCGGCGGAGCATTTCAGGACGGCCAAGGAACTCGCGCCGACCAATCCGAAGATCGCCGAGAATGAAATTCTAAAGAAGCACCTTTAGCCTGAGGCAAGGCTAGCGGGAGATGGGCCCCCGGGAGGGGGTCCGCTTCCGGATGAATTCGTAGGCCGCCACGAGACGACGGAGCCGGGGTTCGGCACTCCGGTCCCCGCCGCGCTGATCGGGGTGGAGTCCTTTGACGAGCCGGCGGAATGAGGCCTTCACCGATTTCAGGCCGGCGCCCGGCTCGATCCCGAGTTCACGGTACGCCTCGGACTCGCTGGTGAATTCATTCTGCGTTCCGTCCGACTGACCGGCGTGCCAACGCCGGAAGAACTCAAAAATATTAAATCGGCCGGGACGGCGCCGCACCGGGCGGTCGAACATCTTGCTGTCGATGTCCTCCAGATGATCCTCAAGGAAGTTCAACCGTTCGGCGAGCTGTCTTAACCCCTGAAGTTCGTGCGCCCGGTCGATCTCGCCCCTGAGCCCAGACAGAAGCATTTCCATCTCTAAAAGGCGCTCTTCCTGCGTGAAATAGGTGTCCATTCGATCATGTAAAACCCGCTCGAAGGCCTCCGACGAGGTGGCCTCGACACGCCCCTGGAGCTCCTCCAGGCGGTTTCGAAGCGTCCTGCGAAGCTCCATGTTGGCCTGTCCGTCGTCTTCCATCGGGCGTGATCTCCGGCTCCCGGCCGATCCGATCGGTGTGGGGAATGGCCTCCTATTATACTGGAGACACGGACCGGAATCGATGAGAATTATTTTGATCATGAGCGACGAGCCCATCTTCGCCTCCGGCTGCCTTCGAGTATTTTGAGCGTTCTTCAGCTTTTCTTGACTTTTCGGGCCCCGTCCTGATAGGGTTCGCTGATCTCCGCCAGCGACGGGAAGGGCCGTCCTTGATTCCTAAAATTCGGTTCCAAGCCGTATTCATCACGTTCCTCGTGGTCGCCCTGGCGCCGATTCCCATCCCGACGACGACGGCCCAGTCCCAGGACGAGGCCTACGAGCACAATCGCCTGGGAATGATCGCGATGTCCAAGGCCGAATTCGACGAGGCGATCGAGAAATTTCGGGAAGCGGCCCGCCTCGTGACGGACTATCAGATCCGGGGACGGCCCCTGGTGTATACGCCGGTATTTATGACCGGGTGGGCCTATGAAAAAACAGGACGCGATGCCGAGGCGTGCGAGGCGTACCGGCGCTTTCTGACCATCGCTTCGCCCGAAACCCTTGAGGAGACGAAAGCCGAACATGCCCGGGAATTCATCTCCGAACGCTGCCGTTGATCATCGGTCGGCGGGACGCCGGGGCGCGAAAAAGTCTGGACTCGCGGCGGACGCCCGGTTCTCGCATGGAGCAGATTGTGGGGTCGAGCCATGAAAGCGGCCGGATTCTGGCTCATCATGTTTATGATTTTGGGAATCATGATTTATGTGACCATGATCTCAAATCCCTCCCGCCCGGTCCAGCCGCGTGGGCCCTTCGGATCCGATCCGGTCTCGGTCGGAGAGGGGGAAAAAACCTGGAAGCGGGTCTTCGCCGAGCTTTACGGCCCGAACGGCCTCGAAAAGACATGGGAAGTCGCGACGCCCAAGGGCTTTTTTGACGAGGCGGATCGCGAGGACTTCATGCGCCGAATTCCCGCGGAGAAGAGATTCGGCGAGGTCGAGATGACGGTCAAAGAGGAGGGGGAGGAACTCATATTCGGTATTTACCCTCAGGGAGCGAGACCTTGATCCGATGGCCTCCCGTTTCCGCCTCAACGCGAAAAATTAAAATTGACATTGACGGATGCCGAAGATTAAGATCGCTCCATCCTACCCGTATGAGAAATAGGAGCAACCCATGACCCCACGATGGATACGACGGATCGCCTGCGCCGGAATCTTTTGGGCCGCCTGCTTGTGGGCCGCCCCGGGATCGGCCCAGCCGGCCGACACGATCAGCCCGCCGCGCCCGGCGCAGGAGGAAGACGCCCTCGCCGTCCCGGGTCAATATATCATCCTATTTAAGGCCGAGGTGGTCCCGGGCGATCGGGAAGGAAAGATTCGCCGAAACGGCGGCG
Source organism: uncultured Nitrospirota bacterium (assembly GCA_964372835.1). GTDB lineage: Bacteria > Nitrospirota > Nitrospiria > JACQBZ01 > JACQBZ01 > CAYJTJ01. The sequence goes on along the minus strand of CAYJTJ010000041.1, from coordinate 5,415 downwards.
AGGTTCGGCATAACTACAAGAATGTGCCCGCCGCCGCGGCCCGTTTTGCCAACGATCGGGCCGTGGCCGAACTGAGCGCGGATCCCGATATTCTTGAGATCATTCCGGATCGCGTGGTTCGCGCGTCCGCGAAGCCGGATAAAGACGCGGGAGGGCCGACGTCATCGGCCCTGTCGACCCAAATGATCCCGGCCGGGGTGGCTCGAATCGGGGCCTCGCCCGGGGCACTTGGGTATTCGGGGTCCGGCGTCGGCGTGGCGGTCGTGGATACGGGGCTTGACTATGCCCACCCGGATCTCGCGCCGGTTTCGCCCGATTGTTTCACGGCCTATGTCTTCTGTCAGGATGATGATGGGCACGGATCGCATGTGGGCGGTACGATCGGGGCTCGTGATAATAATCAGGATGTGGTGGGGGTGGCCCCAACCGCGGTCCTGTATTCGGTGAAAGTGCTCAACCAGAACGGAAGCGGCTCGGATTCGGATGTCATGGCCGGGTTTGACTGGATCGCCCAGAATGCCGTGCGAGTTGTTCCTCCCATTCGAGCGGTCAATGTGAGTTTGGGAAGGCCGGGAACCTTAAACGATAATATCGCGCTTCGCGCTTCGGTCCAGGCGGTGACGAATCTGGGCATCTCGGTGGTGGTCGCCGCCGGAAACGATCCCAAAAAGGAAGTCAAGGACATGATTCCGGCCACCTATCCGGAGGTTCTGTCGATCGCGAGTTCCACGGCCGCCGACGGGTCGAATTCCTGCCGATGGTTTAAGGGTAAGATCTCCGCGGATACCGCGTCCTACTTCACGACCGATGGGAAGTATGATACGGCCACCGGGATCGGGGTCACGATATCGGCGCCCGGGGAGACGAAGGAAAACATCAGCAAGAGCTGCTTTATTCAGTCCATCGGAATTCAATCAACCCGCCTCGGGGGAGGGACGACCTCCCTGTCCGGCACGAGCATGGCCGCCCCTCATGCAACGGGTGTGATCGCTCTGGCCTGGGAAAAGGCCTTATCCTTGGGTCTGAGCCTTTCTCCGGAAACGGCCCGAACGATCCTCCGGTCCGGCGCCGATCTAGCCGCCATCGCGCCGCTCAATTCGCCCTCGGGCTCCTATTCCTTTGACGGGGAACGCGAGGGGATTCTCTGGGCGCCGGATGCGCTTTCTGCCGTTGGAGCTCCCTGACCCTGTTTTCCGCGGGCGGGAATCTTCTCAAAATGAATTTGGGACTGGATGAACGGGGCAACGGCGCCGCACGCCCGCATTGATCCCGATGTCACCATCCGGGGCGGAGGGGCGAGGCGCGAAACTTTCTATGGGGAGGATGAAGATGAAAATCAGACCACTTCATGATTGGGCCCTGATCCGGCCCAGCGGGGAGAAGGAAAAGACGGCCGGCGGCTTGTATATTCCCGACGCGGCTCGGGAGAGGCCGCAGGAGGGGGAGGTTCTCGCCGTCGGCGACGGGCACTTTAAGGAGGAACGGGACAAGAAGGGGAAGGTGATCGAAAAAAAGTACGTCAAAACGGTCATCAAGCCGGGCGACCGGATCCTTTTCGAAAAATACGGCGGCACCCCGATCGAGTTGGACGGCGAGAAACTGGTCCTGGTGCGGGAGGAGAATGTTCTTGGGACGCTGTGAGGGCGCGGCGTTGCACCGGAGCCGGGGATGAGACACGGCCGAGGCTCGAATCGAGGGCGGCCGGGGGATCGCCCGGACCGATCCGTCCCGCGCGGCGGGGAACAACGGAGAAGATCCGAGGGATCCGGGAAATCCGGCATCGACGCCTTCGAGTTATTCTGCGCCTATCACATGGGGATCGGCCCGGATAAAGCCTATCGTCCGGCGAACATCCATGACGTGGCCCGCCGGTTTGGCGTCGATTCCGCCGCGATCCGACAGGCCCTTCAGGACCACGGCATGGACCCGGAGACGATTCTCGATACCGATTTTGATCTCACCATGGCCCAGATGGATATCCAGGTGGCGCCCGAGGGGATCGATCGAATCGAGCTGGCCAAGGGCATTTTTCGGGATTTTCGAAACTCTCCCCGGAGGAAACGGGACTGGCAAAAGATCCTCTCGGAAGACGCGCGTGAAAACGCCAAGATCTTTACCCGGAAGGGTGGAGCAAACGGCTAAGACGCTTGATGGCCCGACCCGTCGTTGAGGTTCACCAGCTGACCAAGCGCTTCGAGCGGGTCACGGCCGTCGACGGGATTTCGTTCGATATTTACGCGGGCGAGATCCTGGGGCTGTTAGGACCGAACGGGGCCGGAAAGACGACGACGATTCAGATGCTGCTCGGCGTGACCACGCCGAGCAGCGGATCCATCCGGGTCTTCGGCCTGGACCTCGCCCACCGACGCGAGGCCATTCTGGAAAAGGTCAATTTCTCATCCTCCTACGTTTCCCTGCCCCAGTCCCTGACCGTTTTTGAGAACCTGCGGGTTTTCGCCCAGCTCTATCGCGTAGGAAACTATCGGGAGAAGATCGGACATCTTCTCTCGGTATTCGAGATTGCCGACCTCCGCGACACGGTGACGCGGAAGCTGTCCACGGGCCAGATGACCCGCGTCTCGCTGGCCAAGGCGCTGCTGAACGATCCCAAGGTCCTTTTTCTGGACGAGCCGACGGCCAGTCTGGATCCCGACATCGCGGATAAAACACGCTCCATGCTGAAGAGAATCCGATCCGAATCCGGCCTGAGCATTCTGTATACCTCGCACAACATGAAGGAGATGGAAGAAATGTCGGACCGGATCATTTTTTTAAACAAAGGCCGGATCCTGTCGACCGGAAGCCCGGGCGAGATCTTGAAGCGGTTTCAAGGCGAAGACCTGGAAGAGGTGTTTCTGAAAGTGGCCCGCAGCAAGACGAACACATGACAAATCCTTTCACCCTCCGCTTCGGACTCCCCGGAGAAGAATATGAAGCTGCATCGCATAATGGCCTTGGTCAACCGCCATCTCATGCTGTACAAACGCAGTCCGCAGCGGCTGATGGAGATTATCTACTGGCCCCTGCTGGACCTGCTGGTTTGGGGCTTCATCACGCTCTATCTCGCACGGTACAAAGATGGCCTCCCGGCCTTCGTCACTTTTTTTCTTGGCGCGCTGATCCTGTGGGACATCCTTTTTCGGGCACAGCAAGGGATCTGTATATCTTTTCTGGAGGAGATCTGGTCGCGGAATCTGATGAACCTGTTCGTGAGCCCCCTTCGGACGGGGGAATTCCTCGCCGCCACGATGCTGGTGAGCATCCTCAAGGTCATCGGAGCCGCGATCATGACGATCGGCCTGGCGCTCCTGCTCTACTCGTTTAATCTCTTCATCATCGGCGTCTCCCTGATCCCGTTTGTGATCAACCTCATTGTGATGGGCTGGGCCGTCGGCATCTTCACCACGGCCATCATTCTTCGGTACGGCCAGGAGGCCGAGGTTCTGGCCTGGGGCCTGGCCTTTCTCTTTCAGCCGGTTTCCGCCGTCTTCTACCCGGTCTCGGTCCTGCCCCCGTTCCTTCAGGGAATCGCCGCGGGCATTCCGGCCGCCCACGTGTTCGAGGGGATGCGGGCCGTGGTCGAAACCCGCGTGTTCCCGCTCGAGGAATTAATCTGGGCCACCGGCCTGAACGTGATCTACCTCGCCGTCGCGATCGCCTTCTTCAACCGGATGTTCGCCATTGTGAAAATGAAAGGGCTGCTCGTCCGGGTTGGGGAATAGGCCCCAAGAAACCGGTTGACTTTAAGGCGAGCGGCGGATTATAATCGGTCTACATACGCGAGGGGTGCCCGAGAAGGGCTGAGAATCCGCACGGCGCGGAGACCCTTTGAACCTGCTCTGGATAATGCCAGCGAAGGGAAGCGAGAAGATGATTAGGAATCATAAAACCGCACCCGCGTTTGGTGCGGTTTTCTTGTTTGATCCCATGGGCGTCATCGCCCCCGGTGAATGGGCGGCGAACGGAAGGGGCCGTTGGATCGGGGCCGAAGAAAGGACGGATCGGTTATGAAGAAGAACACCAAGAAATCGAACGGGGACGCGTCAAAGCCCCACGCCGCCTCGGAAAACAGGTCGAAGCCGACCGCACTCACCACCGAGCCGTTTCCGGCCTCGAGGAAGGTCTACGTCGAGGCGAAGCCGGGGAGTGTCCGGGTGGCGATGCGGGAGGTCGGTTTGACTCCCACGCGGGCCATGAAGGACGGAACGGTTGAGGAAAATCCGGTCGTCGTTCTTTACGATACTTCCGGCCCCTACACGGACCCCGAGGTCGCGATCGACATTAGGAATGGACTCATTCCACTCCGTCGTTCCTGGATCATGGGCCGAGGGGACGTCCAGGAACTTCCGGAGGTCTCTTCCGAATACGGCCGAAGGCGTGCGTCGGACCCGAAGCTGGATGGGATCCGTTTTCCGAATCTCCGCAAGCCGCTGATCGCCAGGGGGGGGAAGAACGTGACCCAGATGCACTACGCGCGGAAAGGGATCCTCACGCCCGAGATGGAGTATATCGCGATCCGTGAAAATCAGGCGCGCGAAATGACCCGCGACGCGTACCGGACCCACGGGAAGGGTGTGGGCCAGCATCCCGGGAAATCCTGGGGCGCCCGAATCCCCCCCGAGATTTCGCCCGACTTCGTCCGCGACGAGGTGGCGCGCGGGCGCGCGATTATCCCGGCCAACATCAACCATCCCGAAAGCGAGCCGATGATCATCGGGCGAAATTTTCTCATCAAGATCAACGCCAACATCGGGAACTCGGCCGTGGCCTCATCCATCGAAGAGGAGGTCGAGAAAATGATCTGGGCCACGCGATGGGGATCCGACACCGTGATGGATCTTTCCACCGGAAAGAATATTCATGAAACGCGGGAATGGATTCTCCGAAACTCCCCTGTGCCGATCGGGACGGTCCCGATCTACCAGGCGCTGGAGAAGGTGGACGGCAAGGCCGAGGACCTGACCTGGGAGATCTTTCGAGACACGCTCATTGAGCAGGCCGAACAGGGCGTGGACTATTTCACGATCCACGCGGGAGTGCGGCTGCGCTACGTCCCCATGACCGCCAAGCGGCTGACAGGGATCGTTTCCCGCGGAGGCTCGATCCTGGCGAAATGGTGTCTCGCCCACCATCAAGAAAATTTCCTGTACACGCACTTTGAAGAGATCTGCGAAATCATGAAGGCCTACGACGTTTCGTTCAGCCTGGGCGACGGTCTTCGGCCCGGATCCATCGCGGACGCGAACGACGAGGCCCAGTTCGCCGAGCTCGAGACACTCGGGGAATTGACGAAGATCGCCTGGAGGCACGAGGTCCAGACGATGATCGAGGGGCCCGGCCATGTTCCGATGCATTTGATCCAGATCAACATGGAAAAGCAGCTGAAGGAATGTCAAGAAGCGCCGTTTTACACGC
>CAYJTJ010000040.1:0-15361 GCA_964372835.1 uncultured Nitrospirota bacterium | reverse complement strand
TCCGCTCGTAGAGCTTCGAATACTCGCGCGCGGATCGGTCCCAGGAGAAATCGGCTTCCATCGCCGTTCGGACGATTCCCTTCCAGGCCGCCCGATTTCGGTAGTACGTCAGGGCCAATCGGAGTGTGGTCAGAAGGGCATGCCCGCTGAGGGATTCGAAGGCAAATCCGGTCGCGCTTCCCGAGGCGAGATGGGAAGGAAGAGCGTCCGCGACGCTGTCGGCCAGCCCGCCCGTCGCCCGGACGATCGGGATCGTTCCATACCGGAGGCTGTAGAGCTGGTTGAGCCCGCAAGGCTCATACCGTGACGGCATGAGTAACATATCCGATCCGGCCTCGATCCGGTGGGCCAGTTCCTCGTCAAATCCAAGCCGAACGGCGATCTGACGGGGATACCGGGCGGCCGCCTCCATGAGGCGGTGCTGCAGGACCGGCTCGCCCGCGCCCAGAATCACCATCTGGAGGTCCAGCCGCATCATCTCATCAAGCACGTCTAGAACAAGATCAATCCCCTTTTGCGGGATCAGGCGGGTGATCATCCCGATGACGGCCCCCCGGTAAACCGGGAGCCCCATTTCCCTCCGCAACGCCTTTTTGCAGACAGCCTTGCCCGATAGATCCCCGGCGTCGTAGTTCGCCGGGAGATGCGGATCCCCGCGCGGATCCCACTGTTCGTAATCCACGCCGTTCAGCACCCCGGAAAGTCGCTCCCTGCGCTCCAGGAGGACTCCCTGGAGGCCCTGTCCCAGTTCCGGCGTCAAAATCTCCCGGCAATACGTGGGGCTGACGGTATTCAAATAATCGGCAAAGACCAAGCCCGACTTCAGGAAGTTCGTTCCCCCGAAGAATTCCAGCAGCCCCATCGAGAAAAAATGAGGCGGAAGATCGAGCTTTTGGAATTCGATTCCGGGAAATAAGCCCTGATAGGCAAGGTTATGAATGGTGAAAAGCGTCCCGATCCGGACGTAGGGAGGGTCAGAGGAAAAGCGGGCCTTCAGGTAGGCCAGGGAGAGCGCGGTCTGCCAGTCGTTGGCATGAAGGATGTCCGGAAACCGATTCAGGAACCGGGGGAGTTCCAAAATCGCCCGCGAGAAAGAGGAAAACCGTTCCAGGTTATCCGGATAGTCCAGTCCGTTCTCCTGGTAGAGACCTTCCCGATTGAACAGAAAATCATCCCCGAGGAAAAAAACCGGCACGTTGGATCGCGGAAGGGAACCCTCCCACACGTCGAAGCGGTAAATCTTTCCGGCGAGGCTGACCTGGAGACTTCCGCGCGTTTTTAGACTCCATTTCTTCTCATCCACCGCGCGGTACTTGGGCGTCACGACCTGGACCTCGTGTCCCAGCCGGGACAGGGCCGTCGGAAGAGAGCCCGCCACATCCGCCAGACCGCCCGTCTTGGAGAACGGCGACACCTCTGTGACCGCGTATAAGATGCGCACGATTCCCTCTCTCAGTCCACATCCGCCGCACATTTTAGACGAATTCGTTCGGAATGGCAATCCTTGCACACAGCCTTTTATCTCCAGGGCGGATTCGACCGAGTCGTCGGAGGCGTCGGGAAACCATTGATAAAGATTCCGGTTTTTTCATTTTAGGGCTTTCCGAGACCCCAACGGATATGATATAAATAGGTATTCCGTATCAGTCCGGATCGTTCCGAACACGCCCCTGAAAGGAGGACGGCCCTTGATTTGGCCCGAGCATGGAACTCAACATGAGAGGTGGTCATGTCACAACATGAGAAAAATCATACGCCCGATACAATGCGCTCCCCGGTGATCAACCGGGTCAGCCTACTGACCGATTACGACATTCATCTGTTCAGGGAAGGGAATCATTTCGAACTTTACGAGAAGCTGGGTTCTCGTCCGATGAGGATCGAGGACAAGGTCGGGGTGCTCTTCGCGGTTTGGGCGCCCAACGCAGAGCGCGTCGCCGTGATGGGGGACTTCAACGGATGGAGCCCGGATCCCCACCCTCTCGAACCCCGGGGGGACCAATCGGGTATCTGGGAAGGATTTATTCCGGGTATCCAGCCGGGGGCCCGTTATAAATATCGTATTCATTCCCGACACAACGGCTACCGGGTCGACAAGGGGGATCCGTTCGCCTTTGGATGGGAAACACCCCCGCGGACGGCCTCGTTGGTATGGGATCTCCAATACGAATGGGGCGATCAGGCCTGGATGGAGCGGAGAGGTCGGTTCAATGCCTTGGCCGCCCCGACCGCCATCTACGAGGTTCACCCCGGGTCATGGCGACGGGTCCCCGAGGAGAACGCCCGATCGCTCCATTATCGCGAGCTGGCCCATGCCCTCGCCGATTACGTCCGGGAGATGGGTTTCACACACGTCGAGCTCATGCCGATTACGGAGCATCCCTTTTACGGATCCTGGGGATACCAGACGGTGGGCTACTTTGCGCCGACCAGTCGGTATGGAACACCGCAGGACTTCATGTACCTCGTGGATCACCTCCATCAGAACGGCATCGGGGTGATCCTGGACTGGGTCCCCTCTCATTTCCCGTCGGACGAGCACGGGCCGGCCTATTTCGACGGAACCCATCTCTTCGAGCACGCCGATTCGCGCAAGGGCTTCCACCCCGAATGGAACAGCTATATCTTCAATTACGGCCGGAACGAAGTGCGGAATTTTCTGATCAGCAGCGCCCTTTTCTGGTTCGAGAAGTACCACATCGACGGCCTCCGGGTCGACGCCGTGGCCTCGATGCTGTATTTGGACTACGCCCGGCGGGAGGGCGAATGGATTCCCAACGAGCATGGGGGCCGAGAAAACCTGGAGGCGATCCGATTTCTAAGGCGTCTGAACGAGGCGGTCTTTAAAATGTTTCCGGACGCCAAAATGATCGCGGAGGAGTCCACGGCATGGCCGATGGTTTCCCGCCCCACCTACGTCGACGGGCTCGGGTTTGATCTCAAATGGAATATGGGTTGGATGCACGACACGCTGGACTATTTCTCGAAAGAACCGGTCCACCGGAAACATCATCATAATCAATTGACCTTCAGTATTCTCTACGCCTTTACCGAAAATTTTGCCCTTCCCCTTTCGCATGATGAAGTGGTCTACGGCAAGGGCTCGCTGCTCCGGAAAATGCCGGGTGACGACTGGCAGAAGTTTGCCAACCTCCGTCTCCTCTTTGGATACATGTACGGCCATCCGGGCAAGAAGATCCTTTTCATGGGAGGCGAATTCGGACAGTGGGATGAGTGGAACCACGAGGCGTGTTTGGAGTGGCACCTCCTTCAGTATCCCCCGCATCAAGGCATCCAGGCCTGGGTGAAGGATCTCAACCATCTTTACCGGTCCGAACCGGCTCTGCATGAATTGGATTGCGAGCCCTCCGGATTTGAATGGATCGACCGCCAGGATTGGGAGCAAAGCGTGATCAGTTTCATCCGAAGAGCGAAGGATCCCCGCCGGACCGTTCTCGTCGTCTGCAATTATACCCCAGTTCCCCGCCATAACTATCGGGTCGGCGTTCCGCACGGGGGGTTCTGGCGGGAGATCCTCAACAGCGATTCCACCGCCTATGGGGGAAGCGGGCAGGGCAATTTCGGCGGGATCGAGGCCACCCCCGTGCAAGGGCACGGACGGACGGCCTCCCTTCTTCTAACGCTGCCACCGCTTTCGAGCGTCTTCTTTCGAAGCGAACCCCGATCCGGTTGATGGACCCAAGGCGAGACCCGATCAACCCCTCGGTCCCACGGCGATCATGAAGCTCAGCAGAGATCGAATGACTTGGAGGATCCAGCCACGATGAAAATCATGCCGGGCCGGCCATATCCCCTGGGCGCTACCTGGGACGGCAAAGGAGTCAATTTCGCTCTATTTTCCGAGAACGCGACCGCGGTCGAACTCTGTCTTTTCGATTCGGTCGAGGCCCGGAAAGAGATTTGGCGGATCAAGCTAACCGAATACACGAATAAGATCTGGCATGTTTATCTGACGGACGCACGGCCGGGCTGGCTCTACGGCTACCGGGTGTACGGGCCGTACCAGCCGGCCTCGGGCCATCGGTTCAACCCGGCCAAAGTCCTCGTTGATCCGTACGCGAAGAAGATCGCCCGGAGGACCCGCTGGGACGAGTCGATGTTCGGGTACCGGGTCGGCGATCCGGCCGAGGATTTGACCCAGGACGACCGTGACAACGCCGCCTTTGCGCCGCTGGCCGCCGTGGTCGACCCGGCCTTCACCTGGGGGGAGGATCGGCCGCTTCGAGTCCCCTGGCATGAGACGATCATCTATGAGACGCATGTCAAGGGCCTGACCATGGGTCACCCCGAGGTGCCCCCGGAGTATCGTGGGACCTATGCCGGCCTGAGCTTCGAATCCGTGATCAAGCACCTGCAGAGTTTGGGGATCACGGCCGTGGAACTGCTCCCCGTCCATCACCACGCGGATGAATTCCATCTGGTCAAGCGGGGTTTAACCAATTACTGGGGCTACAGCACCCTCTCCTTCTTCGCTCCGGATAACCGCTACGTCTCCGGGACAATGGATGTGGTGGATGAATTCAAGATGATGGTCCGGGCGCTCCATGCGGCCGGGATCGAGGTGATCCTCGACGTGGTCTACAATCACACGGCCGAGGGAAACCACATGGGGCCCACGCTGTCGCTCCGCGGAATCGATAACAAAGCCTACTACCGGCTGATGCGGGACAACCCGAGGCTCTACACGGACTACACCGGAACCGGCAACAGCCTGAACATGCTCCACCCGCAAGTCCTTCAGTTGATCATGGACAGCCTGCGCTACTGGGTTATTGAGATGCATGTCGACGGGTTCCGGTTTGACCTGGCCAGCACGCTGGCCCGGGAACTGCACGAAGTCGATCGGCTCGGCGCTTTTTTTGACATCATCCAGCAGGATCCGGTGATCTCCCAGGTAAAGCTCATCGCGGAGCCGTGGGACCTGGGCGAAGGGGGATATCAGGTCGGGAATTTCCCGGTGTTGTGGACGGAATGGAACGGAAAATACCGGGATGCGGTCCGCCGTTTTTGGAAAGGGGAAGGCCGGCAGGTGGCCGAACTGGCCACCCGTCTTGCCGGAAGCAGCGACTTATACGAGCACGGAGGCCGCCGTCCTCACGCCAGCATCAATTTCATCACGGCGCACGACGGATTTACGCTGCACGATCTGGTGAGCTACAACGAAAAACACAACGAGGCCAACGGCGAGGAGAATCGGGACGGCTCGAACGACAACATCAGCTGGAATTGCGGCGCCGAGGGCCCGACGGATGATCCGAACATCAAGACCCAACGGGAGCGGCAGAAACGGAACCTCATGACAACGTTATTGCTGTCCCAGGGCGTGCCGATGATCTGCGGCGGCGATGAGATCGGGCGGACGCAGAAGGGCAACAACAACGCCTACTGCCAGGACAACGAGATCAGCTGGTACGACTGGAACCTGGATAAGGATCAAAAACAATTTCTGGAGTTCACACGGTGTGTGATTAAGCAGATCCGATCCAACCCCGTCCTCCGCCGGCGGAAATTTTTTCATGGAAGGCATATCCGGGGATCCGAAATCAAGGATCTCTCCTGGTTCTCGCCCAAGGGCCGTGAGATGACGGACGAGGAATGGCATGCGGAGTATGTCCGGTATATCGGCGTCCGGCTCGCCGGCGACGCGATCGGTGAAGTCGACGATCTGGGAGAGCCGATCACCGGCGACACGCTTTTCATGATGCTGAACGCCCATCACGAACCGGTGCCGTTCGTCTTGCCCGCGCACAAAAAGGGCACCCGCTGGACCCTAATCCTGGACACGGCCATGGACGATAACGGAAGACACCCTTGGACGGCGAGGGGCGGGCGGACCTATGACCTGCAAAGCCGCTCCATCGCCGTCTTCCGTCTCATCAAACGGGAAAGCAAACCGTCAAGGGCCGGTTCCGAGCCGCCGAGCCCTTAAGCAGGAAAATCTGAAAGTCCATGCCATCGCGGATGATGACAAAAGCCAGCGGCATCCTGCTCCATATTACTTCACTGCCCTCCCCGTACGGCATCGGCGATTTCGGGCCGGAGGCTTTCCGATTCGTGGACTTCTTGGCCGAAAGCCGGCAGGGACTGTGGCAGATCCTGCCGCTCAACCCGACCCGGATCACTTGGGCCAATTCTCCCTACAACAGTTCGTCCACGTTCGCCGGGAACCCGCTCCTGATCAGCCCCCAAAAATTGTACGAGCAAGGCTACCTGTCTCGGTCGGATATCGATCCCCCGTCGCCGTTCTCCGGAAACCGCGTCGATTACGCCGCCGCGACGAAGTTCAAGGAAAGGGTTCTCACAAAGGCCTATGAAAACTTTAACCGGAGCGGAGCGCACCAGGTCGATTTCGAGGCCTTCTGCGCGGTGAATGCCGACTGGCTGAATGATTACACGCTTTTTTCGGCCCTGGGAAGTCATTTCAGGGAGAGGTTCTGGAATCGATGGCCGATCCCGGTTCGGATCCGGAAGGAGAAGGAGTTAGCGCAACGGAGAAAACAAATGGAAGGGCCGATCCGGATCGAAAAGTATTTGCAGTTCCTGTTCTTTGAACAATGGACGGCCTTGAAGGCCTATTGCGCGACGAAAGGCGTCCGGATCATCGGCGACCTCCCGATCTATGTCCACACCAACAGCGCCGACGTCTGGACCAACCCCGGACTTTTTAAACTGGATGAGGCGATGCGGCCCACGGTTGTCTCCGGAGTTCCCCCGGATTACTTCAGTGCCGCCGGTCAACGCTGGGGCAATCCGATCTATCGATGGGACGTTCACAAGGAAACCGGATACGACTGGTGGATCCGGCGGGTCGCCCATCATTTTAAACTCTTCGACGCGGTTCGCCTGGACCATTTTTTAGGCTTCGTTCATTACTGGGAGATACCGGCGCGCGAGCAGACGGCCGCGAATGGAAAATGGGTCGAAGGGCCCGGTGAAGATTTTTTCAACGCCCTCCTGAAACGGTTTCGATCGCTCCCGTTCATCGCCGAAGACCTGGGGGTCATCACCCCGGAGGTGCACCGGCTGCGGGACCGCTTCCAGTGTCCCGGCATGCGGATCCTCCAGTTCGCCTTTGGGAACGATTCGCCCACCGAACTCCACCGCCCGGAGAACTATGTCCCCAACTGCGTCGCCTACACCGGGACGCACGATAACGACACGCTCCTCGGATGGTTGTTCGGACAGGCCGATTATTCGACACGGAACCCGGGCGAGATCCGCCGGGAGCGGGAGGCCGCGCTACACTACGCGGGATGCCAAGACCCCGGCAAGAAGGATATTCATTGGGAATTCATCCGGTTGCTGATGGCCTCAGCCGCCGACCGGGTCGTCTTCCCGCTCCAAGACGTCCTGGGTCTCGGAAGCGAAGCCCGGATGAACCGGCCGGGAACGACCGAGGGCAACTGGGAATGGCGGCTTTTGCCGGACCAGCTGACCCCGTCGGTCGTGGGGAGGCTGGCCGAAATAACCGAGAGGTATCAGCGGGCATAAACCTTACCGGACCTGAACGGCAGGTGATGGGGCGACATCCCGGGTCCCCAGATACGGTCATCGGCGACGCAAGCCCTAACAATAGAGGGATACGATCCCGGTGTCCAGACAAAATGGATTCCGCCTATTTACCCTCGGCTTGACATCCCTCGGTGACCGGTTTAAGATTCGAAGTCGGTGAGGAATTCCGATGCGAAATGCGATGGCCGTTGTCCTAGCGGGCGGCAAGGGATCCCGTCTCCTTCCTTTAACTCAAAATCGAGCCAAACCGGCCGTTCCCTTCGGGGGGCACTACCGGATCATCGATTTCACCTTAAGCAATTGCCTCAACTCCAACATCCGCCGGATTGCGGTTCTCACGCAGTATAAATCCTTTTCACTGGACCGTCACCTCCGGCTGGCCTGGAACATTATGGATCCCGAGTTGGGAGAGTTCATCATCTCGGTCCCGCCGCAACAGCGGGTGAGCGAGGACTGGTACCGCGGAACGGCCGATGCGGTCTTTCAGAATCTCTACCTGATCCAGCGGGAAAACCCCGACCACCTTTTTGTTCTTTCCGGCGATCACATCTATAAGATGGACTATTCCGAGATGCTCGCCTACCACCTGGAGGCCAAGGCGGACGCCACGATGGGGATCATCGAGGTTGCCTCCCGAGCCGCATCCCGATTCGGCATCGTCGAGGCGGATCGAAACCACCAGGTGGTTCGGTTCGTGGAAAAACCCATGGAGGCCGTCTCGTCTTCACCCCAAGCCGCGATCTGTTACGCCAATATGGGCGTTTATCTTTTCAACCTGGAGGCCCTGATCCCCTTTCTGACGGAGGATGCCCAAAAAAACTCCCAACATGACTTTGGGAGGGACATCCTCCCCCGAATGGTGAAAGAGGCCCGGGTGATGGCCTATGAATTCCGGGATGAAAACCGGAAGGAGGTCCGCTATTGGCAGGACGTGGGCACCCTCGAATCCTACTGGGAAGCGAATATGGACCTCGTATCCGTCGATCCGCTATTCAACCTCTATGCGGAGCAGTGGCCCATTCGGACGCATCACGGCCAGTTCCCGCCCGCCAAGTTCGTATTTGCCGAGGAGACGCCGGGGGGGCGGCTTGGCGTCGCCCTGAACTCGATCGTGAGCAACGGATGCATCATCAGCGGGGCCCGTGTGGAACATTCCGTGCTCTCGCCCAGCGTTCGGATTGACGATCATGCCCATGTCGCCGACTCGGTGATCATGGAAAATGTGCGGATCGGGGCCCATTCCCGGATCCGAAAGACCATCATCGATATCGGATCCGAAATACCCCCCAAAACCGAGATCGGATTCGACCGCGACCAAGACGCCAAGCGGTTCTTCGTCAGCGACTCCGGGATCGTCGTGGTGAATCGGGCCATGCTGTCCCGATCCCATTCCGCCGAAACGGCCTAAAGCCTCCATGAGGCCCCGCCGCTCGGCCCACACTGCTTCCGGGCCGCCGCTTTCATTCGGCCGGCTGCACCTGCATGGATTTAAAGACCACGATTCGAATCCTCCGATTCTTAGCGCGTCCCTGGGCTGTATCGTTGCTCGCGGCCGGCCGGTACTGGGCATACCCCACCGCTTGGAGCCGGGCCGGGTCCAGACGAACCTGATCGATCATGGTCCGGACCACGTTTGTGGCGCGCGCCGTGGAAAGTTCCCAATTGGAGGGAAACTGGGGCTTTAAGTTTTTCCCGATCGGGACGGAATCGGTATGCCCCTCGACACGGACCTGGTAGCCCGGATACCGCTTAAACACCTCGGCCATCCGGCGAACCACTTTATTGCCTCCGGGAGACAGAGCGGCCTGGCCCGACGAAAACAGGGCCGCCTCCCCGATCTCGATCACGGTCAGATCCTTGACCTTCTCGACCAACGCGTCATTCTGCGCAATTTGGTCCTGAAGGTTCGCGTTGAGTCGGGCACGCATGCCCTCCATCTCGGACCGGAGCCTCGCCTTCTCCGATTCGGTCAGCCGCTCGGCGTTTCGAATCTGCTCCCCGTAATCGTTTTCAATCCGACGGAGCTGATCGATTTCGGCCCGGAGCTGCTCATTTTCCATCCGCAGATCCTTCATTCCGCCGCAGCCCCACACAAAGACCAGCGTCAATCCTAGAAACAGAGCCGGCGTAATCCACGCTCGAATCTTCATGGGTCCTCCTTTTCTATACCGATCAGCGAATCATCAGCAAGAGGGCGGCCAGAAACAAGCCCTGTACCACCCAACCGGCCAGACAGGTCCCGATCGCCCGGCCCGTCGAGAAGTCAAGGGCCTGGCGAACCGCGATCACCATCGCGACCAGGCTCCACAATCCGGCCACGATGAAGGCGATTTCGTAGAGGGCCGGGACCACCCCCAAAACCCGGATTACCCCCGGGGTGGCCGAAAAGCCGATCGTCCGCAACAACTCCCCTACCGTGGCCGACGTCTTTGGACCCCGAAAGAGAGTGGTGCCGATCCAGTACGTGAGGGAGGCCCAGATGACCCAGGCGGCCAGCGCGACGAGGGTCCCGAGGATCAGAGCCCCCACCATGGGCCCGGCGCCGTCCCGGATCAAACCCGATCCGGCCGTTCCGAGACCGCCGGCCAGGCTCGTAATCACCACGACCCACATGGCCTGGGGTGTGGCCTTCGCGTCGGCCTCGACCTCTTCGTAGAGATGGACCTCCAGCTTCGCGGCCCGGATCATCCGCTCGATCAACATCGATCTCCCCCGGAACTTTCCCCCCCGCTCTTTTTTAAGAGGCCGGCCCTCATGATCGCACTCCTTGCGTTTTCTTCTCGATCTCCATCATCCGATGACCGGGCGGGACGACCTTTTCGATCACCAGGCGTAGGCTTCCGGGGCCTCACCGCCCGGGCCCGGGAAAAGTCGGTCCAACCGGGTGAGGGTTTCAGGCTGGACGCGAACTTCAAGCGCGCGAAAGCTGGCCTTCAGTTGGTCCAGGGTGCGGGGGCCGATGATCGGAGCGGTCACGGCCGGGTTCGATAATAGCCATGCGAGGGCCACGGTCACGGGGGATTCGCCCGTTTGGCGGCAGAGTTCCTCGTACGATTCGATTTCGAGCCGGCGTTTTTTAAAAATCTCCTGGGCCTCCGAGGCGCTGCGCCTTCCCCCCTTCGCCTCGGGTTGTCCGGCAAGGACGCCTTCCGCCAGGGGGCTGTACGGAATCAGCCCCACGCCATAGGCCCGGCAGGCCGGGATCACTTCCAGCTCGATCATCCGGTTAAGAAGGTTGTAGAGACTCTGCTCGCTCACGAGGCCCATAAAGTTCCGGCGCGCGGCCGCCTGGTTCGCCGTGGCGATTTGCCATCCGGCGAAGTTGCTGCTTCCGACATAGAGGACTTTCCCCTCCCGCGCCAACTGCTCGATGGCCTGCCAGATTTCATCCCAGGGGGTGTCGCGGTCCACGTGGTGCATCTGGTAAAGGTCGATTCGATCCGTCCTTAATCGACGAAGACTCTCCTCGCAGGCCCTCCGGATGTGGTAGGCCGACAGCCCCCGCTCATTGGGAGCGTCCCCCATGCGGCCATAGACCTTGGTGGCCAGGACAATCCGTTCCCGCCTCCCGGACCCCTGCTCAAGCCACCGCCCGATGATTTGCTCGGTGATGCCTTCGCCCCGCTTCCAACCGTAAACGTTGGCGGTGTCGAAAAAATTAATCCCCGCCTCGAGAGCCGCGTCCATGATCGCGTGGCTCTCCTTCTCCGAGGTTCCAGGGCCGAAGTTCATCGTTCCCAGACACAGCCGGCTGACCTTGAGGCCCGTACGTCCCAACGCCGTATAGTCCATCGGTCTATCCTATTCAAATTCAAAAATGCCCCCGCCGGGTCGGTCGCACGGCCGGCCCGGATCGGGTCAAAAAATGGAGATCTCGCTCGCTTCTCTCTTCTCCCATAGCGCCCGATCAAGAAGGACCATCATGACGGTGAACCGGATTACGCGCTTTTCCGACTCCAACCGCATCCGGTGTTCGCGTTGAATCAGAAACCGTGTCCGGTCGTCGTCCCACTGGATGAGATCCGTCGGGCGGGCCTTCAGGCGAGGCGATTGAATCGGGGCCTTTCCGTACTGCTCCATATGCTTCTTGATCGTCTCATTCCATCGGGCCTCGTCAAAGTATCCTTCACGGAAATCCACCGTGATGCGATAAAGTTGATCGTCGAGGAATCGGCAGCCCATGCTGCGCATCCCTTCGGGCAAGCCCCCCCGATCGACCTCGAAGGATCGCTCGTTCTCGAGAAGCCCGAGCCCGGGCCCGACCTGCTCCGTGCTCTTTACTGTCTCCTGAAACTCCTGGACCTTCATCCCGAGACGGACCGGACCGACCTGCCGTTCGATGGGAACGGGAATCGGATTCGAGGAGGCAGGGGGGTCGGCCCCCCGCACGGGATCCCCTCGAAGCCCCATCGTGAGGAGTAGACCCAAGGCCATGACCGGCATGACCCGCCATCGTGTGATGGCCCGTCCCCGACGCCGCACCACCCCCGGAAGGGGGTCCGGCGGCGGCCCGATCGTGTCATTTAATATCATAGATGCCGATCACGTAAAATAGAAACGTCAGGATCACGAGAAATCCGATAAGAAATGCGATCATTTTGAGAAACTGCATGGCGCGCCCTGATGGAGTTCGACCGAAGGGTCCCGTGGAGTTCGTTGACAACGACCCGTGTATGGTATACTAAGCCGCCTTTTTTTTCAATCCGCAAACGCCGGGAAACAGGATGTCCCCACCCCGCACGAAATCGCGTGGTCGTCTCTCCCAAACCGACCTGCTCCGGGATCTGATCTATCGCCGATCGTTTCAATTGAGCCCGCGAGCCGAGTTTAAGCTGGCCTCGGGCAGGATGAGTCGGGTCTATTTGGATTGTAAGAAGGTCACGCTTCATCCGGAGGGTGCCAGCCTGATCGGTCAACTCCTTTTCGCCCGGATCAAACACCGGCGCCCGGACGCGGTGGGCGGCCTGACCCTGGGAGCCGATCCGATCGCCTTGGCCATCGCCGTCGCCAGCTTTCAGAGGGGGCAGCCCATCCCGGCCTTCATTGTACGGAAAGAACCCAAAGGGCACGGAAGCCAGGTCTGGATAGAGGGGGATCTCTCGATCGGCGCCCGGGTCGTCGTCGTGGAGGACGTCGTTACGACGGGCGGTTCCACGATGAAGGCGATCGAGCGGGTCAAGGCCCACGGCTGTGAGATCCTCGGCGTCCTGGCGCTGGTCGACCGTCTGGAGGGCGGCCGGGAAAGACTGGCATCCGCAGGCTATCGCCTGGATTCTCTTTTTACAATCAAGGACTTCCTCGCCCTCACCGGCATTCCTCCGGAGTCTCCCGAACTTCCCTGATCGCCATCCCGCTATTGCATTTTCCGGCATCGGTGTGTTAATTATGTTCTTTTACAATTTGGGAATCGAGAAGATCCATGGACGACATTCGGGACCAGGCCTCGCGGTATTTAATGAATACCTACGCGCGGTTGCCGCTCGTGATCCACAAAGGTCGGGGCATGCGCGTGTACGATCCGGATGGGAAGGAGTACCTGGATTTCGTCAGCGGCGTGGCGGTCAATAATCTGGGCCACGGCCACCCGTTGGTCACCGAGGCCTTCATAAAGCAGGCCCAGCGACTGATCCACGTCTCCAATTTTTACTATAATGAACCGCAGGTCCGACTGGCCAAGATGCTCGTGGAGAATTCCTTCGCCGATAAGGTTTTCTTCTGCAACAGCGGGACCGAGGCGGTTGAGGCCGCGATCAAGCTCGCGCGAAAATTCGGTCATGATCGACACGGTCCCCAACGGCACGAGATCCTGGCCATGGAACAGTCTTTTCATGGTCGAACGCTCGCGGCCGTCACCGCGACGGGCCAGCCCAAATATCACGAGGGCTTCGAGCCTCTCATCCCAGGCTTCCGACACATTCCTTATAACGACCTGGGGGCGGCGCGCCGGGCGGTTACGGAGGGAACGATCGGCATCCTTGTAGAGCCGGTACAGGGCGAGGGAGGGGTCCAAGTCCCGGATGACGACTTCCTGCCCGGCCTCCGAAAACTCTGCGATGAGAGCGGCCTCCTCCTGATCTTAGATGAGGTCCAGACCGGAATCGGCCGAACCGGGCGGCTGTTCGCCTACGAACACTACGGGATCGAACCCGATATCCTCATCCTGGCCAAGGCACTGGGCAACGGCCTGCCGATCGGCGCCGTTCTGGCCCGGGAGCCCGTGGCCCAGGCCTTCACGCCCGGGACGCATGCCGCCACGTTCGGAGGCAATCCCCTGGTCTGCTCGGCGGCCATCGCCACGCTCGAGGTGATCTTAAATGGGGGCTTCGTCCTGGAGAACTGCCGTCAGATGGGAATCTACTTTGTGCAACAATTGGAGGGTTTAAGGGCGCGGCACGCATGCGTCCGTAGCGTTCGCGCCAAGGGCCTCTTGGTCGGGATGGAACTTTCAATCGAGGGAAAGCCGATCGTTCTGGACTGCTTGGAAGAGGGGTTTCTGATCAACTGCACGATGGATCGGGTTCTCCGGTTTCTTCCACCGCTCATTGTCTCCAAGGAGGAGATCGATCTCTTGATCCGGTGCCTGGATGGCGTCCTTAAAAAGAGGGGCGGATGAAGCCCAGACATCTCCTCACCATTTCAGACATTCCGGCCCAGGACCTGACGGATCTGCTGGACCGGGCCGACGCGCTTAAGAAGCGGCCGAGGTCCGGACCGCTGGATCGACCGCTCGGTGGGAGGACGCTGGGACTGCTGTTTGATAAGGCCTCAACCCGCACCCGCGTCTCCTTCGAGGCGGCCATGGCCCAACTGGGCGGCATCACCCTTTTCCTGTCGGCCCAGGACCTTCAATTAAGAAGGGGCGAGACGATCGAGGACACCGCCCGGGTCCTATCCCGGTATCTGGACGCTCTGGTGATCCGGACCTTCGGCCACGACCGTCTGGAGGCCTGGGCCTCCGCCGCCACGGTGCCCGTCATCAACGGTCTGACGGATCGGCATCATCCCTGCCAGGCCTTGGGGGATCTCATGACGATCCGGGAGCGGTTCGGATTTTTAAAGGGCCTAAAGCTCGCCTATATCGGGGATGGAAATAACGTGGCCCATTCTCTGATCGAGGCCGCGGTGAAGACCGGGATGAGAATCCATCTGGCCTGCCCAAGGGGCTTCGAACCCGATCGGCGGATCGTGGCGGCCGCGCGGCGGACGGCCCGTCAGACGGACGCCCGCGTCGAGATCGGCCGGGACGCCCGGGAAGCGGCACGCGGGGCGGATATTATTTATACCGACGTCTGGGTCAGCATGGGGCAGGAGAAGTCGGCGAAGACGCGGATGAGCCGATTTAAACCTTACCAGATCAACCGGCAGCTTCTCTCGGTGGCCAAGCCCTCGGCCGCGGTGATGCATTGCCTCCCGGCCCATCGGGGAAAAGAGATCACGGCCGACGTGATGGATGGAGGCCAGTCGATCATATGGGATCAGGCCGAAAACCGGCTGCATATACAGAAGGCGATTCTGGAATGGTTGTTGGGATAGTCATGATTCATCTCGTGCGTTCACGCGCCACCCAACGGCAGTTGGATGAAATGATCGAGGCCCTCGGGATGTTTATTAAGGTAGCCGTGGACATTCGACGGGAAACACTGGCTGGCGGCGGAGCGCTCCACGCCGATTGCGAAGCGGTCCTATTGGAGGATGGAAGTCGACAGGAAGACATCTGGGGAGCGGACTGGATTCCTTTAACACAAGAAGTCCGATTCGAGGCCTTGATCAACATCCGTCCGCGTCAAAATAATCCGTCCATGGAGATCCTCGATCCTTCAATCCGTGA